>SKKL01000161.1 GCA_007121465.1 Acidimicrobiales bacterium
ACACTGCCTCCCCGACCAACACTGCCTCCCCGACCGACACTGCCTCCCAGGCGGCCGGTCCCACGACCGAGCCCGAGTCGTGGCCAGTTCGCGACGTTCTGCGCCACCCCGCCTTCTGGGCCATGACCGCGGCGACCGCTGTTCCCGGCCTCGTCGGCACCGCCTTGTTGTTCCACCACCTCGACCTGCTGGCTCAGCGCGGGTTCTCGGCGGGCGAGGCCGCGGCAGTGTTCCTGCCCCTCACCCTCGCCTCGGCGGCGAGCGCGGTGGTGGCGGGACGTCTCGCCGATCGGGTGTCGCCCCGCCTCATCGCCGCGGCAGCACTTGCGGTGATGGCCACGTCACCGCTCCTGGTCCAGGTCGTCACCCCCGGGGTCCTGGCCCTCGCCTACGGAGCGTCGATCGGAGCGAGCGGGACGGCGGTTCGGGTGGTCGAGGCCTCCGCTCTGCCTCGATGGTTCGGCCTGGCCACGATCGGCCAGATCCGCGGCGTCGTCATGGCCGCCGGGGTCGGGGCCAGCGCGGTCGGCCCCCTGATCCTGTCGGTCGGACGCGACCTGGCAGACGGATACGGTCCCGTGCTCATCATCCTGTCCGCCTCCACCCTCGCGGTCGCCGCCGCCGTGGCTGTCGTGCGACCGCCCGTCGGGCACCACTGAGGCGATGGGACAGCGCGCACCGTGGCGCGCGAACCTGACAGGGTGACCACCGCCCCGGAACCCGAACGCCAGACCCCGGGGCAGCGGGACTCCATCGACGACGCCTTCCTCGGTCGGGTGGTCGACGCGAGCTTCGACCCCTATGTCGTGCTCAGCACCGACGCGACGGTCCTCTGGGTGAGCGGGACCTGCGAAGAGCTGGTGGGGATCCCGTCCGACCAGCTCACCGGCATCAGTGTGCTCGACGTAATCGCCCCCGAGAGCCGCGACCAGGCCCTGCAAGCGTTCGCCGAGTTCACCGCCCCCGACCGGCCCAACACCGGATGGACCGGGCCCGCTCTGACGGTCAAGCTCCGCCACGCCGCCGGCCACCGCGTCTCGTGCCGCGTGCTGGCGGTGCCCTCCGGCGACCCCGACTTCGACGGACTCGTCCTGCGACTACGCCGCACCGAATCGAACGACAAGCTCGACGCGGCCATCGCGTCACTCGTCCAGGGTGACGACATCACGACCACTCTCGCCCGGCTGCTCGACTTCGCCAACGAGCAGATGCCGTACTCGATCGGCACCGTGGGCCTCGGCTTCGACGGCACCTCGTTCGCCCGAGTGGTCGCTGACCCTCGAGCGCCGCTGTTCATCGACCAGGACTCCCTCCTCCCCACCGACGACCCGACGCTTCCGTGGCGCCAGGTGCTCGACGGCGAGCGGGCGACCCATCTCGACACGTCGGATCTGGCCGAGCCAGTCCGGACGATCGCCACCCAAGCCGGGTACCCGGGGGTCTGGGCGTTCGCCCTCGACCAGAACCCACCCCACAGCGACGTCCTGGTCTTCTGGCGTCGCGCGACCGGCCCGCCCGGCCCCCATCTCAACGAGGGGATGGAGCGCATCATCCGGCTCAGCCAGCTCGCCCTCGAAGGCGACCGGACCCGTCGCCTCCTCGAACGCCAGGCCAACACCGACGAGCTCACCGGCCTCGCCAACCGGGCGATGCTCTACGGCGAACTCGCGGCGATGAGCGACGAGCCGCCCGAGGCTCCTTTCGGGATCCTCTACTGCGACCTCGACGACTTCAAGCCGGTCAACGACCTGCTCGGCCACACCATGGGCGACAAGGTCCTGCAGATCGCCGCCCGCCGCATCGCCGGACAGGTGCGGGCCGGCGACGTCACCGCCCGCATCGGCGGCGACGAGTTCGCCGTGCTCTGCCCCACGACCACCGTCGACGCACTCGGTCACCTCGCCGACCGACTCGTCGCCGCCTTCGAGGAACCGATCACCGTCGGCACCGAGGAGGTCGCACTCAGCATCAGCGTCGGGGCGGCGCTTCTCGACCCCGCCGACACCCCCTTCGACCCCACCCGGGTCCTCGATCGAGCCGACGTCGCCCTCCTCCAGGCCAAGGCCGGAGGGAAAGGCCGATGGCACGCGGTCGACGGTCTCTGACCCAGTCTCGATTCGCGGACCTTCGGCCCTTGTCGGTCCGGTCCGATGGGTAGACCCTGGACCTACGCACGTCCGGCAACGAAGGGACCGACGATGCAGGCACTGCGACTGACCGCATGGAAGAGCGACCCCGAGCTGATCGAGGTCGACGAGCCCGAACCGGGGCCCGGTGAGGTGGTGGTCAAGGTGGCGGGAGCCGGCGCCTGCCACTCCGACCTCCACCTGATGCACGACTTCACCGACGGGCTGTTGCCGTGGGGACCTCCGTTCACCCTCGGCCACGAGAACGCCGGCTGGGTGGAGGCGATGGGCCCCGGCGTGACCGGTCTCGCGGCCGGTGATCCCGTCGCGGTCTACGGCCCGTGGGGCTGTGGGCGTTGCGCCCGGTGCCGGGTCGGGATGGAGAACTACTGCGAGCGCCAGGCCGAGCTCGGCGCCGCCGGCGGGGGGCTCGGCCACGACGGGGGCATGGCCCGGTACATGCTGGTCCCCAGCGACCGCTGGCTCGTTCCCCTCGGCGATCTCGATCCGGTCGCGGCGGCACCGCTGACCGACGCCGGCCTCACCCCGTACCACGCCATCAAGCGCTCGCTCCCGCTCCTCGGGGCGGGATCGACTGCCATGGTCATCGGGGCGGGCGGCGGTCTCGGCCACATGGGCGTGCAGATCCTCGCGGCGCTCACCCCGGCCACGATCATCGCCGTCGACCAGAACCAGGGGGCGCTCGACCGGGCCAGCCAGGTCGGGGCCCAGCACGGTGTCATCTCCGGTGAGGACGCTGCCGACCAGGTGCGCGACATCACCAAGGGTCGGGGGATCGACGTGTGCATCGACATGGTCGGGGTCGATGCCACCCTCGCCCTCGGAGCCGCGGTGACCCGACCGATGGGACACCTCACCATCGTGGGGATCGGTGGAGGCACCCTCCCGATCAGCTTCTTCTCGATCGCCTACGAGGTGTCGGTGGCCACCACCTACTGGGGCACCATCCCGGAACTGATGGAGGTCGTCACCCTCGCCGCCGAGGGCCGCATCACCCCTCACATCCAGCGCTTCGGCCTCGCCGACGCCCACACGGCCTACGAAGCGATGCAGGCCGGAACCCTCGAGGGCCGAGCGGTGATCATCCCGGACTGAGCCCGACGAGTACAGGGCTCGCTCGCCCGGTATCGTGCCCTCCGAGGGGGGACCCTGACCCCGAGGAGACAACCGTGGAGACAGGTCCCATCACCGAAGCCATCGGCGAGCGGCCGCCGTTCGGCCCCATACGACGGCTCGAGCACGACGAGCTCGTCGCCGAACAGGAAGCGACGCTGGCCTCGCCCCGGCGGAGCTATTCACTGTCGGCGCGAGCGCTGTTCACCACCATGGACGTGCTCTACGGCAAGGAGCGCACCCTCGAGAAGTTCCGGGTCCTCGAGCTCGTCGCTCGCGTCCCCTACCAGGCCTGGGAGAACGTGGCCTATGTCGCCATGACCCACACCGCCCGCCGGCGAGGGTTCGCCCGCCGTGTGTTCGACCGGGTGCGCACCGCCCGGTGGGAGCAGGACAACGAGCAGTGGCATCTGCTGATCATGGAAGAGCTCACCGCGGGCGAACGCCGAGGCTTCGTCCGCAGCCGGATCGTGCCACAGGTGCTCGCTTTCGCCTATTACCAGCTGTCGTGGGCGCTCTATGTCGTCCGCCCGGCATGGAGCTACCGCCTGAACTCCGACTTCGAGGACCACGCCGAACACGAGTACGCGTTGTTCGTCGCCGAGCACCCCGAATGGGAGCACGTTCCCTACGAGGGCGAGTTCACCGCCGACTTCGGCGCGTTCGACAGCCTGGCCGACCTGTTCCGCCAGATCGGCTACGACGAGCGGCTCCACAAGCTCGAGAGCGAGCACAACATGGCGAATCCCCGCTTCGGAGACGAGATCAGCCCGGCCGCCAGCTGAACGCGGGCGGGCGGCCCTCTCCGAAAGCGGCGACACCCTCGGCGGGATCGTCGCTCGCCGCGACGGTTCGAGCCCACCGCCGCTCGGTGTCGACCGAGACGGCTCCGGTGGAGACCACCTCGTCGACCATCTCCTTGCTCGCCATCTGGGTCAGGAGCGACCGCTGGCCCGCCATGAGGTTGGCGAGCTCGGCGACTCGGCTCTCGGCCTCCCCCTCGGGGTGGAGCTCGTCGACCAGGCCACTGCGCAGCGCACGCTCGGCGTCGACCAGCTCGGCGGTGTAGAGCAGGTGCTTGGCGACCGACGGTCCGCCCAGGGCGACGAGGCGGGTGACCCCCGATGCGGGGTAGACGATTCCCAGCCGGGCAGGAGTGACTCCGATTCGGGTCGTGGCATCGGCGATCCGCAGGTCACAGGCCGTGGCGATCTGCATGCCACCGCCCACGCAGGCGCCGGTCACGAGCGCGACGGTGGGCTTGGGCAAGGTGGCGAGGAGACGTTCGGCTTCGGCGTTGGTGTCCCGATAGCCCGGTTCGTTCAGACCACCGATGTCGGCACCGGCACAGAAGTGGCGACCAACCCCTCGGACGACGAGGACCGTCACCGAGTCGTCGGCCGCCACCGCCTCGCACGTGCGGACGATGCCCCGCCACATGTCGTGGGTCACGGCGTTGCGCTTGTCGGGGCGGTTGAGCCAGAGGGTGGCCACGGGCCCCTCGATCCGCAGCACGAGCTCGCCGTCGGCGGGGGTGGGTTCGGTCACTGGTCGTCCTCCAGGTCGGCGAGGACCTCGTCGGTGTGCTCGCCCAGGCGTGGCGGTCGCGACGTCGGTCCGGTGGGGGTGACGGTCATCTTGATCGGTTGACCGGCGAGAGTGACCGGCCGGCTGCCGTCGGGTTGGTCGATCTCGACGAGCATTCCCCGGGCCTCGACGTGGGGATCGGCGTAGATCGCAGCGACGTCGTTGACCGGCCCGACCGGGACGTGGCCGCCGAGGAGCCCGACCACCTCCGCGGTGGTGCGACCAGCGACCCACGCGCGGAGCTCGGCGTCGAGGTCGGGGCGGTTCCGCAGGCGATCGCCGGGGCTCCCGAAGCGGGGATCGGCGGCGAGGTCGGGTCGCTCGATCAGCCCGCACAGGGTGGCGAAGACCCGGTCGTTGGGCGCCCCGATGGCGCAGTGACCGTCGGCGGTGGGATACACGTCGAAGGGGGCGATGACCGGATGGCCGTTGCCGGTGGGTCGGCCGACCCGTCCGCGGTAGGAGTAGTTGTAGACCGCTCCCTCGCAGAGGCTGATCATGGCGTCGTACATGGCGACGTCGACGAACTGACCGGTCCCGGTGGCCACTGCTCGGTGCAGGGCGGCGAGCGCTCCCACCGCGCCGAGGCTCCCGGCGAAGAGGTCGCCCACGCTCGGGCCGGCCTTCATCACCGTGCCGTCGGCGGTGCCGGTGAGGCTGACGAGACCACCCATCGCCTGGGCGACGATGTCGTAGGCGGGCCAGTCTGTGTAGGGGCTGGTGCCGGTGCGGGGATCGCCGAAGCCGCGAATGGCGAGGTACACCAGCTTCGGGTTGGCCTCCGCCAGGGTCTCGTAGCCGACGCCGAGGCGGTCCATCACCCCGGCCCGGCTGTTCTCGACGAGCACGTCGGCCCGTTCGGCCAGCCGCAGGAAGGTGTCCCGGTCGGCGCCGTCCTTGAGGTCCAGGACGACCGACCGCTTCCCGCGGTTGATGCTGGCGAAGTAGCCGCCGTAGGACCGTTCGGTGTCCTCGGCGGTGAACGGGCCGCCGTAGCGGGTCATGTCGCCCGTCGGTGGTTCGACCTTGACGACGTCGGCACCGAGATCGGCGAGCAGCATCGTGCAGTAGGGCCCTGCGAGGGCCTGGGTGAGATCGAGGACCCGGAGGCCGGCCAAGGGGCCGTCCGGGCCGGTCGGGTTGGTCGCCATCGAGCGAGCGGCCTCCTGAGATCGAACGAGAGCCCGACCGTAGTGGGCGCGGGCCACGGGCTCAGCGGGTCATAGTGGGGCCGTGCTTCTCCTCGCGGTTCTCCTCGTGCTCGTGGTCGCCGCGGTCATCGTCCCCAGCCTCGTCGATCTGACCCGGAGCGAGGTGCGTCACCTCCCCCGGTGGGCGTGGGCGCTCGTGATCTGTCTGAGCGTCCCTCTCGGCAGCATCCTGTACTGGACCATCGGTCGGGATCCGGCAGGGGCCCCCACCGATGAACCGCCTCCCCCACCCCCTGCCTCGAGTCCGGCCGAGTGGGCTCCCCCTGCACCGGTGGGTCGCTCCGGGCCGTCCGGTCCGACGGTGGTCTCCACGCACTCGCTCACCAAGGCCTACGGAGACACCCTCGCCCTCGACTCGGTCGACCTCGAGGTGCCGGTCGGCTCCACCTATGGCCTGATCGGACCGAACGGGGCGGGCAAGACGACGATGCTGTCGATCATCGCAGGGCTCCGACACCCCACCTCCGGCGAGCTCGACCTCGCCGTGGACCGGCGGTCGATGGGGCTGTTGGTCGACACCCCGTTGTTCGAACCGTGGCTCACCGCCCGCGAGGTGGTCGACCTGGCCCGTCACCTCACCGCACCCCACCTCTCGGTCGACCGGGTCGACGAGGTCCTCGTCCAGGTGGGCCTCGGCGACGCCCTCGACCGGCGCACCGGCGGCTTCTCCCGGGGGATGCTGCAGAGGCTCGGGCTGGCGGGGTGCCTGGTCGGCGATCCCGAGGTGCTGGTGCTCGACGAACCGTCGTCGGCCCTGGACCCCGCCGGGCGACGTGAGGTCCTCGACCTGGTCGGCGAGCTGGCCCACACCAAGACCGTCATCCTCTCGACCCACATCCTCGCCGACGTCCAGCAGGTGTGCGACACCGTCGGGGTCATCGACCACGGCCGTCTCCTCTTCCAGGGGCCGCTGCTCGACCTGCTGGCCCGAACCTCGACCAGCTACCTCCTCCACGTCCGCCCTCCCGCCGCCGGTCTCGGAGCCGCACTCGGGTCCCTCCCCTGGGTGGAGGCGGTGACCGAGGTCGCCCCCGGGCGGTTCCGGATCGTCGTCACCGACGCCGCCGTGGCCGAGACCGAGATCGCTGCGGTCCTCGCCGCCGAGTCGGCCGCCGTGATCGCATTCAACCCTGCGACCGACCTCGAGACCGCGTTCTTGGAGCTGACCCGATGAGCCTGGTCCGCCTCGAGATCCTGCGGATGATCCGCACCCACCGGTGGATGGCCCTCTTCGGTATCTACGGGTTCTTCGGGATGCTCGGCCCGCTCACCGCCCGCTACCTGAACGAGATCATCGAGTACGTGGGAACCGGGGACCTGGTCTTCGAGGCACCCGAACCCGAACCGATCGACGGCATCGTCCAGTTCATCTCCAACGCCAGCCAACTCGGCCTGTTGGCGGTGGCGGTCATCGCCGCGGCGGCGATCTCGGTCGACGCCCGGCCCGAGGTGGCCGCGTTCCTCCGTACCCGT
>SKKL01000073.1 GCA_007121465.1 Acidimicrobiales bacterium
CGGACCGCAAGCCCAAGATCGGCGACACCCGTCCGGCTCCGGCCGCCGCGCCCGCGAAGGACGGCGGCTCGGCCACCGGGCGTTCTGGGGCCAAGAGCTCCGGGACCAAGGGTTCCGGCAACGGCAACTCCGGCGGTTCCCGCTCGGGCAACGGCAACTCGGCCGACGGCTCGGGCTCTGGCTCCGGCTCGGGTAACCGACGTCGGCGTCGTCGTGGCGGGCGCAACCGAGGGAGCGGCGGTGGCGGCAACGCGAGCCCCGCACCGGCCACCCCGTCCACACCCGTCGAGGCGGTCCTCGCCGACGAGGATCCGATCGAGCTCGACGCAGCGACGCTGAAGCGTCGCCGTGGCCGGGAGCGCAAGGGGCGCCCGGTTGGTCGCTACCTGATGGCGGTGTCCAAGCAGCCCAACGCCACCCAGATCTCGGTGCTCGAGGGCCGCAACCTCATCGAGCACTACGTCTCCCGACCGAGCGACAACGAGACCCAGATCCACGGCAACATCTATCTGGGTCGGGTCCAGAACGTCCTTCCGGGCATGGAAGCGGCGTTCATCGACATCGGCACCCCGAAAAACGCGGTCCTCTATCGCGGCGACGTCCAGTTCGATCCCGATGACGTGGAGACCAAGGGCGAACCGCCCCGCATCGAAGACGTCCTCAAGGCCCGCCAGACCATCATCTGCCAGGTCACGAAGAACCCGATCGCCCACAAGGGCGCCCGCCTCACCCAGGAGGTGTCGCTTCCGGGCCGGTTCGTGGTCCTGATCCCCAACAGCACCACCTACGGCATCTCCAAGCGTCTCCCCGACAACGAGCGCAAGCGCCTCCGCTCGATCCTCGACCGAGTGAAGCCCGCCGGCCACGGCATCATCGTGCGCACCGCCGCCGAGAACGTCACCGCCGAGGAGATCGAGCGCGACGTGGCCCGGCTGTCTAGCCAGTGGAACCAGATCGAGAAGCTGGCCAACTCGGCCAAGGCGCCGGCGCTGCTCTACCGGGAGCCGGACATGGCGGTCCGGGTCATCCGCGAGGAGTTCAACAAGGACTACCGCTCGGTCGTCATCGACGACCACGAGCTGTTCGAGGAGGTGCGCGACTACGTCTCGGCGATCAGTCCCGCTCTCGCCGACCGGGTCGAGTACTACGACCCCGAGGCTGAGCGCCTCCCGCTGTTCGAGCGCCACCACGTGCACGAGCAGATCCACAAGGCCATCGACCGCAAGGTGTGGCTGCCGTCGGGCGGTTCGCTCATCATCGAGCACACCGAGGCGCTCACCGTCATCGATGTGAACACCGGCAAGAACGTCGGCAAGTCGAACCTCGAGGAGACGGTCTACCGCAACAACCTCGAGGCGGCCGAGGAGATCGCCCGCCAGCTGCGGCTGCGCGACATCGGCGGCATCATCGTGATCGACTTCGTCGACATGGAGATCAAGGCCAACCGCGACGAGGTCACGAGGGTGTTCCGCGATGCACTGGCCCGCGACAAGACCCGCACCCAGGTGTTCGAGATCTCCGAGCTCGGGCTGGTCGAGATGACCCGCAAGCGCATCGGTGAGGGACTCCTCGAGTCGCTCACCACCAAGTGCCCCGAGTGCGACGGACGTGCGCTGGTCGTCGACACCGGCCTCCTCGAGAGTTGACGAGGGGTTCCCGCCGCGAATAGCGCGGCGGGGGCTCGGCGCGATAGAGTCGCATCCCTATGTACGCAGTCATCAAGACCGGTGGCAAGCAGTACCGGGTCGAACACGGACAGACGCTCGAAGTCGAGCGCTTGGGAGCCGACGAGGGCGACGTTTCGCTCGCGCCGGTGCTCCTCGTCGACGGCGACTCGGTCCTGTCCACGCCCGATCAACTGTCCAAGGCCAGCGTTTCGGCCAAGGTCGTCGGTGAGGCCAAGGGCCCTAAGATCCACGGCTTCACCTACAAGAACAAGACGAACAACCGTCGTCGGTGGGGTCACCGTCAGCGGTACCACACCATCGAGATCACCCAGATCACGAAGGGCTGAACAATGTCGAAGACCAAGGGCGGCGGTTCCACACGGAACGGCCGTGATTCAGAGAGCAAGCGCCTCGGCGTCAAGGTGTACGACGGCGGCGTGGTCAACGCGGGCGCGATCATCGTGCGCCAGCGCGGCACCCGCATCCACCCCGGTGAGAACGTCGGCCGTGGCGGCGACGACACCCTCTTCGCGACGTCGCCGGGCAAGGTGAAGTTCGGTGCCCGCAAGGGCCGCAAGCTGGTCGACGTCCTCCCGGACTGACCACCACCTCAGATCTGTTCACGGGACGGCCACACGGCCGTCCCGTGGCGCGTCCGGGCCCGAGTCAGGCGGTGTTCACACCAGGCCGCGGAGGTCGATGCCGAGGGGGAGCCGGGATCGGTCCCAGCCGAGGAGCTCGACCGCGTGGCTGAACGCGTAGCGGTCGGTCATGCCGCCGACGTAGGTGACCGCCTCCCACAGCGCCTCGGGACTGCCCGGAGGGCGACCGATGCGCGAGACGGTGTCGAAGCCGTCGAGGGGAAGGGGTTCGGGCAGGTCGGCGTAGTACTCGACGAGGTTGCGCAACACGTCGATGACGAGGTTGGCCTGGGCCACCGACTCGGGTCGCATGTAGATGTTCTCGTAGTTGAAGCGCCGGAACGCGGCGAGCGCCTCGGCCATGGGTTCGGCCATGCCGATGGTGCCCGAGGTGGTCGTCGCGTCGACGACGGCGCCGATGAACGCTCCGAGCTGGGATCGCCGGGTGTCGCCACAGCGCTCGCGGACGAGCTCGGGCAGATCGTCGGGGGAGACGATTCCGACGTGCACGGCGTCTTCGAAGTCGTGGCAGACATAGGCGATGCGGTCGGCCCACGAGACGACCTCGCCTTCGGGGGTCGACGGTGCGGGGCGGGACCAGGAGTGGTTCCGGATGCCGTCGAGGGTCTCGACACACAGGTTGAGGGGGGACAGCACGACGTCGGCGCCCCACACGGCATGGTCGTAGCCACCCTCGACATAGAGGCTGAAGGCGTCCTCGCTGGCATGGCCGCCGGGGCCGTGGCCGCAGTCGTGGCCGAGGGCGATGGCGTCGGCGAGGGCGACGTTGAGCCGACACGCCCGGGCGATGGAGGTGGCGACCTGGGCGACCTCGAGGGCGTGGGTGAGACGGGTGCGCTGGTGGTCCTCGGGGAACACGAAGACCTGCGTCTTGCCGGCGAGGCGCCGAAAAGCGGTGGTGCCGTGAAGGATGCGGTCCCGGTCGCGCTCGAAGCAGGTGCGGGCGGGATCGGGTTCCTCCTCGAGAGCCCGGTGGCCCGCTCCGAGGGATCGGGTGGCGCCGGGGGCGAGGTGGTGGTCCTCGATGGCTTCACGCTCCGCGCGGGTGAGCGGGGGGACGGGGTCGATCCCGGCATGGGAGTCGGCGTGGGCGGTGCGCACGCCGTGGCCGGCCGCGGTGGCGTCACGGGCGTGGCCCTGCATCGTCGCCGCCCAGGCGCGCGAGCGCTCGCTCGGTGCCTCGGGGTGGGACGACGGGTCAGGGGAGGTCGGGGAGCTCACTCGACCCACCCTACGGGACCGATGTGACGTCCCGGTAGCCGCCGACGGACAGGTCGATGACCACCGGATCCGAGCGATCTGTCACGCTCCGTGGGACCGCGACCGCGGGCCGCGCTTCCCTTCGGCCACCGACCGTGGTACAAAATGGGTCGAACGGCCCGAACCTGTGGTCGAGAACACCTCAGTTGAGTCATCGCACATGCCGATGAAGAAGATACGGGCAACCGGGCTCGGACGACAGAATCGCGGGGGCGGAGTGAACAGCACACCCACACAGTGGTTGGAACGTCGTGCCGAGAGGCTCCGTACCGCCGCGTCGCGGGGTGCCACCCTCGTCGAGTACGCCTTGGTCTTCTCGCTTCTGGTCGTGGTCGGTCTCGCCAGCTACGAGTTCCTCACCGATCGCGCCGACGCGGAGATCGGCAACCAGGCCGACTGCGTGTCGGATCGGCCGCCGCCCGATGGCGACTGTGGATTCGCTCCGGTGCCGGCCGACGTCGTGACGCCCGACCCCAACGTGGCGCCCATCCCGATCGGGCCCCCCGGGGCTGATCTCGACGAGTACACCGTCTCGTCGGGCCCGGCCGACACCGACGACGACCCCTGGACCCTGAGATTGCCGGTCTCGGTGTTCTTCCAGACCCTCGAGCCTCCCACCGAGCCTGCTGGAATCGGTGGTATCCGCGTGCGGGCCAGGGTGCAGATGGAGGATCCCAACAACCCGGGCAACAACCTGCCCGACCCAGGGTTCACCGAATGCATCACCGCCGCTGACGGCGAGTGCGAGCTGGAGTTCACCATTCCCTTCGACGACGTCGAGGCCGCCACGCTGCTGGTCATCGGCGTCGACACGCCCAACCCGCCCGACGAGCTCCCGTCGCTCTACACCTTCACGAGGAACTGAGCGTGCTGGCGCGGCTGCGAGGTAGGACTCGCAACGACGATGGGGGAGCGGCGCTGATCGAGTCCCTGCTCATCGCGCCGGTGCTCTTCGCCCTGCTGTTCGGGATCTTCGAGTTCGGCCTGATCTACCGCGACGTCCTCACCAGCTCCGATGCCGCCGCCAACGGGGCTCGGCGGGGTGCGGTGATCGGCCCCCGAATCCCGGCCAGCGGCGTGAACGCCGACTTCGAGATCATCCGCGAGGTTCGCAACGGTCTCGGTTCCATGCCGGTCGAGTCGATCAACCGCATCGTCGTCTACCGGGCCTCACCGCCCGGTGCGGGTAGTCCGGAGAGCCAGGTGCCCCAGGCGTGCAAGACCGGTGGCTCGGTGGCGGGGGTGTGCAACGTCTATGACCCGGCCAACGCCTTCTTGGCCGTCGACAGTGGCAACAACGACTTCTTCTCGTGTCCTGGCGGCGCGAGCTGTGCATGGGAGCCCACCTCGCGCTCCAACGGGCCCACTCCGTCCGACGTCGACTATCTCGGCGTCTACATCCGGGTCGAACGGCCCTATGTCACCGGTCTGTTCGGTACCGAGTTCGCCTTCGAACGCGCGGCCGTCGTGCGACTCGAAGCGGGGAGGTTCGAGTGACGCGGATCATCCGGAAACGACGTGAACGGGCAGGCGGCGACAGCGGCGCGGCCCTGGTCGAGTTCGCCCTCGTCCTGCCCATCATCACCGTGCTTCTGCTCGGCATCTTCGAGTACGGAAACCTGTGGCGACAGGTCGGAACTCTCGAGCGGGCCGCCCAACAGGGTGCTCGTACGGTCACCCAGCAGGCCGACGGGCGGTTCGCCGACTACGAGGCGTTGCGTTCGGTCGACAGTGCGACCCGGGGAATGTCCGGTGTCGAGGTCACCCGGGTCATCGTCTTCCGGCCGGCCGATGCCGACGGAACCCTTCCCGCGGGATGCTTGGGCGGTTCGGTCGCCGGCACCTGCAACACCTACACCGGCGCCCAGGCCCGCACCGTCAACCCGTCCGGGTTCCCGACCGCAGGTGGCTCGAGCAACCCGACGTGTGCCGGCGGGTCCTGGGACCAGGGATGGTGCCCCACTACGAGACCACGCTCGGACACGAGCCCGATGCAGGTCGGGGTGCACGTCACCATCGAGTACACGCCGGTCACCGGGCTGATCCCCGGCCCGACGTTGGAAGTGACCCGACAAGCCGTCTATCAGATCGAGCCCTGCTCACGGGGCCAGTCGACGTGTTGAGGACCGAGCCCACGATGGAAACGAACCCCGAGCGTCCCCGTACGCCATCTCGCGAGACCCGCGACGCCGGCTACGCCATTGCCCTGGTGTCGCTGCTGCTCCTACCGCTGCTGGCCTTCACCGGGCTCGCCGTCGACCTCGGTGGGTGGTACGCGCGGGCGGC
Source organism: Acidimicrobiales bacterium (assembly GCA_007121465.1). Taxonomy (GTDB): domain Bacteria; phylum Actinomycetota; class Acidimicrobiia; order Acidimicrobiales; family SKKL01; genus SKKL01. The sequence goes on from SKKL01000073.1 coordinate 5,876, forward strand.
GGCGATCCAGCGCGCCACCGACGCCGCCGCCCTGGCCGGTGTGTCGGCGCTGCCCCGCGGCGTCGATGCGGCCGAGGCCGCCGCGCTCAACGTGGCCCGCCAGAACGGCTTCCAGAGCGGCGTCGACGACGTGTCGATCTCGGTGGAGCGCGTCGGCGACGACCAGATCCGGGTGCGGATCAGCGACGAGGCGGTGCCTCAGTACTTCACCAGCTTGTTCCGCGATCAGGTCTCGGTCTCGCGGTCATCGGTCGCCGAGTATGTGCCGCCGGTGCGCATGGGCAGTCCACGGAACTTCCTCGGCACCCAGCGTTTGCCGTCCTCGGTGAGCGGCCTTCCCGCGTCGGCGGTCCGCGAGGAGTTCTTCTTGTCGATCAACAGCCGCTGCTCGCTCAACGAGGACGGCGACCTGCTGGCCTCGCAGTGGGCCGGAGGCTGGACGTCGAGCAACTACTGCAACCAGAGCGGTGGCTTCGTCGTCCCCAACCCTGACTACAACCCGGCCGGCTACGTCTACGGCGTGCGGGTGGAAGAGGGGTACTCCGGTGGCCCGGTCACCGTGGAGGTGTTCGACGCGGCGCAGTGCCCCGGGGGCGGCGGATACTACGACAACCCTCGGCTCGGAAACTCGATGTTCAACACCACGTTCCGAGTCCGTGGTCCGGCGGCCAACCCCTACGAGGGGCCGATCCTCTCCGAGCGGGTGGTCGGCGGCTCGACGGACAACAACTCGAATACGGGAGACTGTCGCACGGTGGCCGACGGAGGATGGCGCAACGGGTGGCGTGCCCTCCACACGTTCACTCCCGAGGCCGGGCAGGTCTATGTCATCCAGGTGTCGTCGGACGGCCAGGGGACGGCCCGTGGCGGTCTCAACAACTTCGCCCTCCGGGCCCGGGCGGGTGGGAGCTTCCAGGCCTGCTCGGCTGACGAGTTCGACGCCGACCCGGCCCTGCGGCCCGCGTCCACCGGGGTCGCCCCGGTGAACTGCCCGAACTTGTTCGCCATGGAGCACCTGTCGATCTTCGCCAACTCGGCCAGCTCGACCGCTCAGTTCTACCTCGCCTCCATCGGACCCGAGCACTCGGGTAAGACGATGGTCGTCGACCTGTACGACCCGGGCGAGGGCGGTCAGGAGCTCCGCCTCGTCGATCCGCTCGGCAACTACGTACCGTTCCGTCGCAGCGTCGAGCCCCGGGTCCCCGGCGAGGTCGCCCCGGCCGGCGGTTGGGGTCCGGTGAACGAGAGCGTGGTCGACATCAGCGGCTCGGGACCACAGCCGGCGGGAGCGACCAACGGCCGGATCGGCGACGGCCGGTTCAACGAGCGCCAGCTCCGCCTGGAGGTCGACCTGCCGCCCGACATCGAGGACGCCTTCAGCGGTGCCACCTGGTGGCGGGTCGAGTACCGCTTCGGCTCTGGCACGGTCACCGACCGAACGACCTGGTCGGTGTCGGTCCGTGGCGATCCTGTCCGACTCGTCGAGTGATGCGTGCCTGGTCGAACCCGGTCGGTGACCGGGCGGCCAGGTCGTAGCATGGGCCGCTGTGTCTGGATTCGTCGATGAGTGTGGTCTCAACGTCAAGGGTGGTGACGGCGGCGCGGGTGCCGTCTCCATGCGTCGCGAGGCCCACGTGCCCCTCGGCGGCCCC
>SKKL01000012.1 GCA_007121465.1 Acidimicrobiales bacterium
CAGCCCCGGCGAGTTCTACGGCGCAGCGGGGTCGGGCCACCTGCGGGTGGCGGTGGTCCAGCCCGACGATCGGCTCGACCTGGTGGAGCAGCGCCTTAGAGCCTGAGCCGACCGCCATCGGAGCTCCCGTCCGGGCGGTCCCTCGACCGGTAGGCTCGTGACATCCGGCACTCTCGCGAAACCAGCGGGGAAATGGAGGATCATGGGCGGTCCCGACCGAGCCAGTGCAGCGGCACGAAGTGTGGCCCTCACCTACGTTGCCATCGCGGGCGTGTGGATCCTCTCCAGCGACGCCGCCTTCGACGCCATCGGCGGGCCGGCCGCCTCGGTCTGGGCGAACATCGCCAAGGGTCTGTTCTTCGTCGGCTTCACCGGTGGGCTCCTTTATGTGATGGTCTCGCGCCTGTACCGCCGCGAGCAGCATCTTTCCGAGGAGCTGTCCCGCCAGGCCGAGTTGCGGGCCACCCTGTTCGATCACAGCCCCGAGGCGATGTGGGTCTATGACCCCGAGACGCTCCAGATCCTCGAGGTCAACCAGACGATGACCCGGCGCTACGGACGTCCCCGCACGGAGCTGCTCGACCTTCACACCACCGACCTCGGGCCGCTCCAAGGGAACGAGCGGCTCGTTCACCGGATCGGGTCGGGGGACCGGCACGCGGAACCCAACCTGTGGCTGCACTACGGGCCCCACGGCGAGCATCGCTGGGTCGAGGTGGTGGCCCATCTCGTCGACTGGGACGGCCGGCTGGCGACCCTCGCCCTCAGCCGCGACATCACCGCCCAGAAGCGAGCGGAGGACGCACTCCGCTCGAGCGAGCGGCGCCTGGCCGGCGTGCTGACCTCGATGCAGGAGATGGCCTTCTCCATCGACTTGATCACCGGCCGAATCTCCTATCTCAACAAGGTCGCCTCCGAGGTGCTCGGGCGCGACCCCGTCGACCTGTTCGCCTCCCTCGACGAGTTCGGCAGCTTCGTGCACCCCGACGACCGCGAGGAGTTCCTCGTGACGATGCGTGCGGTGGTCAACGACGGGTGGGTCGACACCGAGTTGCGCATCCTGCAACCCGATGGCACGCCACGGCTCCTCCAGATCCGGGCCCGCGGTGTCGTCGGTCCGTCGGGACGGGTCGAACAGGTCGACGGCGTGGCGGTCGACCTCACCCACCGGGAGGAGTTGGCCGAGCTCCTCGAGCACCAGCGCAGCTTCGATCAGCTGACGGGTCTGCCCAACCGGCTGGCGTTCGTCCGCGCCGTCGACGCCGCCCTAGCCAGTGGATCCCCGGCCACCGAGGTCGCGGTCGTGGCGCTGTTCGACCTCGACCGGTTCGCCACGGTGAACCAGTCTGCCGGACATCATGCCGGCGACGCGGTGCTCACCGCGGTGGCCGAGCGGGTGACCGCAGTCCTCGTTCCCGGGATGCTCGCGGCTCGTGTCGGTGGCGACGAGTTCGCCGTGTTCAGCCCCGCTGGGCTGGTGGTCGCCGACGATCTGGCCCGGCTCCTGCAGGACGCGGTCGACGAGACGGTCACGGTGGGCGACTACGAGTTCTTCGTGACCATGAGCGTCGGGATCGCCGAGGCGACGACCAGCGCCGATGCCGAGGACCTGCTCCGCGACGCGCACCTGGCGATGACGGCGGCCAAGGCTCGCACCGGCGGAGTCGAGTACTTCCATCCCGCCTACCGCTCCCTCATCGACGAGCAGGTTCGCATCGAGAGCGAACTCCGGCGTGCGGTCGCCGAAGGGGAGATCCGGGCGGTCTACCAGCCCGAGGTGTCACTCCACACCGACCGTCTGGTCGGAGTCGAGGTCCTCGCCCGATGGAATCACCCGGTCCGGGGACTGGTCCCGGCCGTCGAGTTCATCGAGGTGGCGGAGCGAAGCGGTCTCATCGTCGAGCTCGGCGAGGTCATCCTCGACGAGGCGTGTGCCCAGGCCGCCGAGTGGGCGCGCCGCTACGGTGACGACGCACCGAGGGTGTGGGTCAACCTGTCCCGGCGCGAGCTCGACACCGTCGAGGTGGCCAACCGGGTCGGCAAGGCGCTGGCTCGCCACGGCCTCTCACCCGGTGCGATCGGGGTCGAGGTCACCGAGACGGCCTTCGTCGCCGACCTCGGACCGGGTCTTGCCGGCCTCGTCGATCTGGCCGAGCAGGGTGTCGAGGTCGCCCTCGACGACTTCGGCACCGGTTGGTCCTCGCTGCAGACGCTGAAGGCGTTTCCGCTGTCGTTGGTCAAGATCGACCGTTCCTTCGTGACCAACATCGGGGTGTCGGATGAAGACACCCAGATCGTCAAGGCGGTCATCGGTATGGCTGCAGGCATGTCGATGCAGACCCTCGCCGAGGGTGTCGAGACCGCCGAACAGCTTCATCATCTTCGGCGCCTCGGCTGCGATCAGGCCCAGGGCTATCTGCTGGGTCGGCCGGGCGGACCCGAACGCATCGACGAGATTCTCGACACCGGAGGAAAGCCGACGGTGTTCGTCAGCTGAGGTGGTGGACCGGACTCGGGTGGCTCAGAGGTAGCCGATGGCAGCCGCCTCGCGTTCGAGCTCGGGCCGGAAATCCGGGTGGGCGACGGCGATGAGGGCCCGGGTGCGTTCGCGGATCGACCGCCCCTGCAGCTCGGCCACGCCGTACTCGGTCACGACCTTGTCGACGGTGTTCTTGAGGGTGGTGACCGCCGAGCCAGCGGTGAGCTGGGGCCGGATCCGTGAGAAGCTGCCGTCGGTGGTGGTCGAGTGCAGCACGATGAAGCCCTGGCCGTCGAGCGCGTAGGTCGCACCGCGAGCGAAGTCGGCCTGCCCACCGCTGCCCGACCAGTAGCGGCCGCCGATGGTCTCCGATGCGCACTGGCCGAGGAAATCGACCTCGGTGGTCGCGTTGATCGACACGAAGTTCGGTTCGGTGGCGATCACCCGGGGGTCGTTCACGTAGTCGACCGGCAACAGTTCCACCGCCGGGTTCTCGTGGAGGAAGTCGTAGAGCGCCTGGCTGCCGAGGCAGAAGGTGGTGACGTGCTTCCCGGGCCGCCGTGACTTCCGGGTCCCGGTGAGCACCCCTCGGTGGATCAGCTCGATGACCCCGTCGGAGAGCAGCTCGGTGTGCAGTCCGAGGTCGCGGTGGTCGACCAGCTCGTGGAGCACGGCGTTGGGGATCGAGCCGATGCCGGCCTGGAGGGTGGCCCCGTCGGGTACCCGTTCGGCGACGAATCGGGCGATCCGCCGATCGAGCTCGCCCGGTTCGACCGGTTCGATGGCGAAGAGCGGGTAGTCGGCTTCGCACCAGCCGACGGTCTGGGACACGTGGATCGAGTTGCGGCCGAAGGTTCGGGGCATGTTCGGGTTGGCCTCGACGAAGAACGGGACCCGTCCGATGAAGCCGGCCACGTAGTCGGCGTTGGTGCCGAGGGAGAAGTAGCCGTGGCGGTCCGGGGGTGAGACGGCAGCGACGACGATCTTGGGTTCCGGCAGTGACCGCAGGAGCCGAGGCACCTCGCTGAAGTTGCACGGCACGAGGTCGACGGTGCCTTCGTGGAACCGTGTTCGGGTGGCGGGGGAGAGGAAGTAGGAGGTGTGGTCGAGGCGTCCGGCCCACCGCCCGGTGAAGTACTCCCGATCGCCGAGCGCATGCATCTGGTGAACCCGAACCCCGCGCAACCCGTCGGCGCCTCGCTCGATGGCGTCGAGCACGGTCCTCGGTTCGCCGTTGGCGAGGGGGACGATGACGCTGGTGCCCGGTGCGAGATGGGACAGAACCGCCTCGGGCGAGCTGGGGGCGATGTCGTACCGGCGGGGTCTCGTGGCGCTCACCTGCTCAGTGGTAGCACCAATCACCCGGTCGGCGCGGCGATTGGGGGCATCGACCGGGCGTTGGCGGCGGTAGCCTCGGCGACCATGGCAGACCTGAAGGCTCGAATCGAACAGATCTGGGACGAGCGCGACAGCCTCGACCTGTCCGCCCCCGACATCGGCGCCACGATCCGTGAGGCGATCGGCGCGCTCGACTCCGGCGAGGAGCGGATCGCCGAGGTGGTGCCCGACGGCAGCGAGCTGGGGGAGGTGCTCGTCCACGAGTGGCTCAAGCATGCGGTGCTGTTGCTTTTCAAGATCTCCGAGATGCGCACCATCGAGCTCGGCCCGTTCGAGTTCGCTGACAAGATCCCGCTCAAGTCCGCGTATGAGGCGGCCGGCGTGCGGGTCGTGCCGGGAGCATCGGCCCGGTGGGGGTCCTTTCTCGACCGCGGCGTCGTGCTCATGCCGAGCTACGTGAACATCGGCGCCCGGGTGGGGGCCAACTCCATGGTCGACACCTGGGCCACGGTGGGCTCCTGCGCCCAGATCGGCGAGAACGTGCACCTGTCGGGCGGGGTCGGCATCGGCGGGGTACTCGAACCGCCACAGGCCGCACCGGTGGTCATCGAGGACGAAGCGTTCATCGGCAGCCGGTCGATGGTCACCGAGGGAGCTCGGGTGTGTGAGGGTGCCATGCTCGGAGCGGGCGTGGTCCTGAACCCGTCGATCCCGGTGATCGACGCCCTGACCGGCGAGGAAGTGTCACGTGGTGTCGTGCCGCCGTGGTGCCTGGTCATCAACGCCACCCGGCCCAAGATCTTCAGTGGCGGCACCTACGGCATGCCGTGCGCGCTCATCATCAAGCGCTTCGCCGAGGGCGAACGCCACGACAAGGCCACCCTCAACGACGTGCTGCGCGAGCACGGCGTCTCGATGTGAGTACCGACACCGACCTGCTGGCGCTCACCGCCGAGCTGGTCGACCTGCCGTCGCCGTCGTTCTCCGAGGGTCCGGTCGTCGAGCGGCTCGAAGCCGAACTGCGCGCTTGTGACTGGCTCACCGTCGACCGCGTCGGCGACAACCTGGTTGCTCGGACCGACCTGGGTCACGACTCCCGGATCATCCTGGCCGGCCACACCGACACGGTTCCGGCCAACGGCAACGAGACCGCGCGGATCGACGGCGACACGTTGTGGGGGTTGGGCTCCACCGACATGAAGGGCGGCCTCGCCGTCATGTTGGAGCTCGCCCGCACGGTGAGCGCGCCGGTCATGGACGTCACCTATGTGTTCTACGCCCGCGAGGAGGTCGCCCAGGTCCACAACGGGCTCAACGAGCTGTTCGACCAGCGGCCCGACCTCATGGTGGGCGACGTCGCGCTCCTGGGCGAGCCGACCTCGGGGGCCATCGAGGCCGGCTGTCAGGGCACCATGCGGTTCGTGATCACCCTCGCCGGTCGACGGGCCCACCCCGCTCGGGCCTGGATGGGCGTCAACGCCATCCACCGATTGTCGCGACTGCTCGCCGCCCTCGAACTGTACGACCCTCGGCGCCCGGTGATCGCCGGATGTGAGTTCCACGAGGCGCTCCTCGCCGTCTCGGTCGAGGGCGGAGTGTCGGGAAACGTGGTGCCCGATCTCGCCACCCTCACGATCAACCATCGGTTCGCCCCCGACCGCTCGATCGAGGAGGCAGAGGCCCATGTGCTCGAGGTCTTCGATGGACTGATCGGGCCCGACGACACGATCGAACGGGTCGACCAGGCTGGCGCTGCCTGGCCCGCCACCGAACATCCGCTGGTGCAGCAGCTGATCCAACGCAACAGCCTCGAAGTCCGGGCCAAGCTCGGCTGGACCGACGTGGCCCGCTTCGCGGCCGCAGGCATTCCCGCGGCCAATTTCGGCCCCGGCGATGCGACCATCGCTCACGCCCCCGACGAGCGGCTGGAACGCCGCGACCTCGACGTGGTGCACGCTGCGCTCGTCGACCTCCTGACCGCTCGCTGAGTCAGCGCAGCGGACGCAGCGAAAAGGACCGGTAGGTCGGCGCCGGCATCCCCATCGGGAAGGCCGGGCCCGGGTCGCTCATACGGCCGCTGTCGATCGGCATCGCCATCGGGTGAGCGTCGCAGGGAAAGGCCAGGCTGCCGATGTCGGTGGGGAGCGAGTACCCCTTTACCTCGGCGCCGAGTACCTCTCCCGCGGCATCGGCGTCGGGCGTGGCAAGGCGAAATCGGGCCAGTTCGACATCCGGAATGAAGTAGGTGCTGCCGTCGGGGCTCGCCAGCAGGGTTCCGCTGATCGGTGTCTCGCTCATGGGGTGCTCCTCGTCCACGGTGGTGCTCACCGAGACGTTTGGTGCCGCGTGCGGTTACGCCGATCGTCTGTGGACGCTCGATCAATCGTTCTCGATGCAGGCGGTGATGGCATCGGCGAGCGCCTGTGGCTCGCTCAGGAAGGCGCAATGGCCTCCGGGTACGAGGATTGGCTCGAGCCCGAGCCGTTCCTCGACCAGCGGTCGGAGCCACCCGACGGGAAAGTAGCGATCGTCGCGGCACGCGAGGAAGTGGGTGGATACCGCAGGCCAGCTCGGAAGGGGCCACGGCTCGTCGAACAGCGCTCCGGACTGGTCGCGACGTTCCGCGATGGATGCCAGGACTTCGGGGTCCACGTCGTGGGTGAAGAGCGTCTCGGGAGACCGGTCGACGAGGTCCTGGGCGTCGAGCGCGTCGGCGTGACGGGTGTTCACCCACCACTCGTGACCGGTCTCACCCGGGGCGGGGACCATCGCGGCGACGAGGACGATCGCCGCGACGGGGTACCGATCGGCGACGAGTGGGGCAACGATTCCTCCGAGCGATTGAGCGACCAGGACGAGGTCTCGAGCGGGATCGTCGACCTCCGATGCAACGATGACATCGCCGACGGCGTGCACATAGGCGTCGAGTCCGACGTCGTCGTCGCAGGGCAGGTCGACTGCGAGGACGCGGTGGCCTCGGGCGTTCAGGACGGCTCCGACACGCCCCCAGTCCGAACCATGGCCTCCCGCGCCATGGATGCACACGAAGGTGGTCATGGGAGGTAGACCGACGGGGCGAGACGAAGTCATCGCCGATCGGCCGGTGGCGGTGGTCAGGCCTGGTCGGCCAAGCGAGCGGCGAGCGCGGCGTCCTTGTCGCGGGCGATTTGGGCGAGATCGGCTTGGAAGCGCTTCATCGCGTCGCGCAGCTCGGGGTCGGACGCCGAGAGGATCCGCACGGCCAGCAAGCCGGCGTTGCGGGAACCGCCGATCGACACCGTCGCGACCGGTACGCCGGCCGGCATCTGCACGATCGACAGCAACGAGTCCATCCCGTCGAGGTGGGCGAGGGGTACGGGAACCCCGATGACCGGTAGGGGCGTGACCGAGGCCAGCATCCCGGGGAGATGGGCGGCCCCGCCTGCCCCGGCGATGATCACCTGGATGCCCCGATCGGCGGCTTCGTGGCCGAAGGCGATCATGGCGTCGGGGGTGCGGTGGGCCGACACGACCCGGACCTCGTGGTCGACGCCGAACTCGTCGAGCACCGTGGCGGCGCCCTGCATCGTCGGGTAGTCCGAATCGCTTCCCATCACGATGGCGACGGTCATGGATGCTCCTCGAGGGTCGGGTGGGTCGGGATCGGAATCATGGGGACTCGGGCACGGGATCACCGAGCGCTGCCGCGGCAGCGCGAGCACGTGCGCG
>SKKL01000018.1 GCA_007121465.1 Acidimicrobiales bacterium
TGACCTCAGTGCCGGCGGGTCCCCACGTAGGTAGCCAGGTCGGCGAGGGCGTGAACCGCGACCGGCTCGAGGCCGCTCGCCTCGATGGCGGCCGACGCCTCGGCGGTGAGAGCGGCGATGCGCTCGTCGGAATGGGAGCGCGCCCCGGTGTCGTCGATGACGGTCTGGATCGCCTCGACGTCGGAGCGGTCGAGATCGGGTGAACCCACCCGGGCCAAGACCTCGAGCTGGGTCGGTGCCGCCCGTTCGGTGGCGATCGCCAGCAGGGGAGTGGGCTTGCCCTCCCGCAGGTCGTCGCCGACCGGCTTCCCCGTGAGGGCCTCCTCGCCGTAGACGCCGAGAAGGTCGTCGCGCAGCTGGAAGGCCTCTCCGAGGGGGACACCGTAGGAGGCGAGGACGCCGTCGAGGTCGTCGAGGCGTCCGGCGAGCGCGGCGCCGACGTGGAGGGGCCGCTCGATGGTGTACTTACCCGACTTGTAGCGGGAAATGCGGCGCGCGGTGCCGATGTCGGTCGCGGCTCGGGCAGTTCCCTCGATGTCGAGGTACTGGCCGACGTTCAACTCGATGCGGAGCTCGTGCCACAACGCGAGCGCGACGGGGGGTGCGTCGCTCATGAGCCGGTCGGCATAGACGTGAGCGACGTCGCCCGCCAGGATGGCGACGCCCTCGCCGAACCGGCGGGACTCGCCTCGCCAGCCTTCACGACGGTGGACCTCGGCGAACTCGGCATGGATGGCGGGCACGCCCCGCCGGGTGGGTGAGCCGTCCATGACGTCGTCATGGATGAGAGCGAAGGCCTGGAGGAACTCGAAGGCCGCCCCCGCGTCGAGAACCATCGGATCGGCGGGGTCGCCGCCGGCGGCCACGAAGCTCCAGTGGCAGAACGCCGCCCGCAGTCGCTTCCCCCCGGACAGGACGAGGCGGGCGAGAGCGCTGAGCGGAGCGTCGAGGGCGGGATCGAGGGACCGCCACCGCTGCTGCTCCTCGTCGAGGATGTCGGCGAGTCGGGCACCGACCCGATCGGCGACGTCGACCAGTGCCGCCGGGGGACCCGACGGTGTGTCGGCGGTGTCGGGTCGGGTCATCCGGGCAGCCTACCGGGGCCGCTCGCGCGCCCGGCCCGCTAGGCGGAGGGGTCCGAGCTCGTCGCTTCGTCGAGATCGGCCAGCACCCGGGTGACCTCGAGACGGGCGCCGGCGATGCGTTCGCGCAGCACCGTCACCAACTCGGCGGCGCGCCGGACGCGGATCGACAGGTGATCGACGTCGACCGCCTCCCTCTCCAGTTCGGCGACGATGCCCTCCAGCTCCGCCAAGGCCTCGGAGTAGCCGAGCTCGGCGGGGGCGCCGGAGGCGGGGTCAGGCGAGGTCATCGGAGGTCTCCGTTCGGTCGGTCGTGCTGTGGATGGCTCCGTCGGCGACCCGGGTCACGAGCGGCGCGCCGGGTTCGGCGTCTCCGGTGGAGCGGACGAGGGTGCCGTCGGCGGTGCGGGTGATCGACCAGCCCCGGGCGAGCACCCGCACCGGGTCGAGGGCGGCGACGTGACGCTCGATGCCCTCGACGCGCCGTTCGGCGGTGTCGAGAACCCGAGCCGGATCTCGCTCGAGCATCCGGGCGAGCTCGCTCAGCCGAGCGTCGCTGATCTCGACGGTGGCTCTCGCCCCGGAGGCGATCCGGTTGCCCGCCGATCGGACGGCGCTGTCGTGGTGGTCGAGCATCGCCCGGGCCCGGGCGCCGACGCGTCGTCCTGCTTCCTCCACCCCGGCGAGGACGCCTCCCACCCGTTCACACAGGAAGGCGGCGCAGGCGGTCGGGGTCTTGAACGCCCGGTAGGCGACGTGATCGAGCACACTCTCGTCGGTCTCGTGGCCGATCCCGGTGAGCACCGGATGGGGCATGGCCGCGACGGTCCGGGCGACCGCTTCGTGGTCGAACGCGGCGAGATCCGAACGGGACCCACCGCCGCGAACGACGAGCACGGCATCGAGGTCGAGCCGAGCCGCGGCGGTGAGCGAGGCGACGAGGCCGTCGACCGCAGTGATGCCCTGCACCCGGGTGTCGAACAGGGTCACCTGCCAGCGGTGACCGCTGGCCGCCAACTCCTCGAGGGTGTCGTGAGCGGCGGCACTGCCGTCGCTCGTCACGAGGCCGAGCCGGAGCGGGACGGGCGACAGGGTCCGCCGGCGGTTCGCCTCGAGCAGGCCATCGGTGGCGAGGGTGCGCAGGAGATGGTCACGGTCAGCGGCGAGCTGGCCGAGGGTGTGCCGAGGATCGATGGCGGTCATGCGCAGCTGGATGCGGCCCTGCGGCGGGTAGAACACCACCTCGCCCCGGATGCGCACGGCGAGGCCGTCCTCGAGGGCCAGCCCCCCGGCCTTGCCGAGCACGTGGTCGACGGCGCGCTTGTTGCCGGCGAAGAGCACGACCGAGAGAGTGGCCTCGCTCGGCCGGCCGAGGGTGCCCGGCTCGACGAGGGTGAAGTAGGCGTGCCCCCGGGCCGACATCTTCCACCCGTGGATCTCCCCGTGGACCCACACGTCGCCTCCGAAGGCGTCGCGCAGAGCATCCGAGATCTGCGCGTTCAGCTCGGCGACACTGTGGGTGTGCGTCTCCACGGCTGTGACCCTAACCCCACGGTGACCGGTGACCGCCCGTAGGCCTCGCACGGATCCACCACTGCCGTTCCCCGATCCGGTCGGGGAACGTGTCATCGACCTGCGCCCCGACGCCGTGCTCGCCCACGTGACCGACCTGGTTGCGGTGGTCTCCCCCGACGGCACGCTCGCCGCGGTCAGCTCCTCGGTCCACCAGCGCCTCGGGCATCGCCGCGACCGCCTGGTGGGCGAACCGGTCTCGGCCCTGTTCGTGGCCGACCCCGAGTACGTGCCCACCGAGGACCTCGACCGGATCTTCGTCGAGCCGGGCGCTCACGGTCCGGTGACCTTGCGCGCCCTCTCCGCCGACGGACGCTCCCGTCTCGTCTCGGCGGTCATCGACAACCAGCTCACGCCCGACGGCGGCGGGTCGGTGGTCGTGACCGCGGTCGACCTCACCGAGCGTCGGATGATCGAAGCGGCGCTCGCCGAGCAACGCGTCCTCCTGGAGGCCATCGCCCGGGGTGCGGGCGTCGAGGTGGTCGCCGAGCGTCTGGCCGAGCGAATCGAGCACTGGCTCCCCGAGGCGGTGGCCGCCGTCGTGATTCGCGATCGATCCGACCGGTGGCGGGTGCTGGCCGCTCCGTCGGTCCCCGACGGGTTCCGCAAGGTGCTCGACGGGATGGACCCCCGGTCGCCGCTCGGTCGCACCATCTCTCGCCTCCCTGCGCATGCCGGTTCGATCGACATCGCCGACCCAGGGTGGTTCCCGCTGCGCGCAGCGGCCCGAGCGAGCGGCATCGAGTCGCTGTGGATCCGCCCGGTCGCGTCGCTCGACGGAGCCGATCACGTCGGGGCCGTGCTCGTCCTGCGCACCGACCATCGCGTTCTGGGCGAGGGCGATGTCGATCTCCTCGAGCAGTCGGCCCACCTGGTGGCCATCGCCGTCGAGCGTCAACGCGCCACCGAGGCCCTCGAACACCGGGCGCTGCACGACGACCTCACCGCGCTCCCGAACCGCACCCTGCTCCTGGACCGGGTCAGCCAGGCGTTGTCGGCCTCGTTACGGGACCAGACCGGGGTCGCGGTCCTCTTCGTCGACCTCGACCGATTCAAGAACGTGAACGACACCCACGGCCACGCGGCGGGCGACGCGGTCCTGGTCGAGGTGGCCGACCGCCTGCGGGCCGTCCTCCGCGGCGGCGACACCGTCGGCCGGCTCGGCGGTGACGAGTTCCTCATGGTCTGTTCGGGCATCGTCGAGCTCTCCGACGCGGTGGCGGTCGCCGATCGGGTGTGGGAGGCGCTCCAGGAACCGGCGGTGTTCGAGGGTCACGAGCTGCCGGTCCGGGCGAGCATCGGTGTCGCCCTCGCCGAGGGTCCCGAGGCGTCGGCCGACGAGCTGATCCGAGACGCCGACCACGCCATGTACCGGGCCAAGGAGCAGGGACGCAACGAGGTGGCGCTGTTCGATCACGCCGACCACCTCCGGGTCGTGAGTCGGGTCGACATCGAACGCGGCCTCCACGGCGCCCCGGAGCGGGGCGAGATGGTGCTGCACTTCCAGCCGGTGGTGACGCTCCCCGATCGCCGCCAGACCGCGGTCGAGGCGCTCGTCCGGTGGAACCGCCCGGGCTCGGGTCTGGTCCGACCGGGCGATTTCATCGGTGTCGCCGAGGAGACCGGCCTCATCGTCCCGGTCGGAGCGTGGGTGGTGGAGGAGGCGTTCCACTCGGCGGTCGCCTGGCCAGACCTCGACGCGGGAACCCGGATGCGGGTGGCGATCAACCTGTCCCCCCGGCAGTTGTCGGCCCCTGGCCTGGTCGACCGGGTGACCAGGCTGTTCGAGCGGACCGGACTCGATCCGCTCACGGTGTGCTTCGAGGTGACCGAGACCGCCCTCGCTCGCGACGAGGACCTGGCGATCGCCACCCTCGACCGCCTGAAGGGTCTCGGGGTGTGCATCTCCATCGACGACTTCGGGACCGGCTACGCCACCCTCGACTACCTCCGCCGGTTCACCATGGCCGACGAGCTGAAGATCGACCAGCGCTTCATCGCCGGGATCGCCGATCCGCTGTCCCAGGAGCACGCCATCGTCGCCGCGTCGGTCAGCCTCGCCCACTCGCTCGGCATCGAGGTCGTGGCCGAGGGCATCGAGACCGAGGAGCAGCTCTCCACCGCGATCGAGCTCGGGTGCGACAAGGGGCAGGGCTACCTGTTGGGGGTACCCGAAGCCTTCGTGGCCGCCGTGGCGACCTCCACGGGTGGTCGGCCTCTCCCGGCGAACCGACCCGACCCGGTCAGAGCAGGGCGGGGTACACGAGCGACTTGAGCTGGGCTCGGAAGTTGTAGGTGCCCGAGGGGATCAGCTGGGTCATGAACACCACGAGCAGGTCCTCGACCGGATCGCACCAGAAGGTGGTCGACGCCATGCCACCCCACATGAAGTCGCCGGCGGAACCGATCTGGGCGGTGCGCGCCGGACCGAGGGAGACGGCCATCGTGAGACCGAAGCCCATCCCGTCGAAGCCGACCTCGCCGTAGCCGCCCGGCACCGCGAAGTCGGCCATGTCGCCACCCTCGGGAAGGTGGTTGGTCGTCATGAGCTCGACGGTCTTGCGGCCGAGGATGCGGGTTCCGTCGAGTTCGCCACCGTTGAGCAGCATCTGGGCGAAGCGCACGTAGTCGGTCATCGTCGACACGAGCCCACCGCCCCCGGAGAACATGGTGTGGGGTCGCCGGTACGGGCTGGTCTCGGGGTCGTCCTGGATCTTGAGCGACTTGTCGCTCGCCCGCCGGTAGCAGGCGGCGAAGCGCTCGGCTTGGTCGTCGGACACCGAGAAGGCGGTGTCGACCATGCCGAGGGGCTCGAAGATCTCGGTGCGGAGGTAGTCGTCGAAGGTGCGACCGGAGATCACCTCGACGATGCGGGCGCAGATGTCGGTGGAGATCCCGTAGGCCCAGTGGGTGCCGGGATGGAAGTCGAGTGGCCGTTCGCCGAGGGAGGCGCAGACCGACTCGAGGTCGTGGTCGCCGTGGAGGAAGTCGCCGCCCTCGCCGGCCGAGAGGTTGACCCCCATCGTGCCGAGGCCGAAGCCGGTCATGTGCATGAGGGCGTCGCGGACCGAGATGGGGCGAGCCGGGTCGACCAGGCGATGTTCGCCGTCGGTGCCTCGTTCCTTCACCTTCACGCCGCCGAGCTCGGGGATGAACCGATGGACGGGATCGGACAGCTGGAAGTGGCCCTGCTCGTAGAGCTGCATGAGGGCGACGCCGGTGATGGGCTTGGTCATCGAGTAGATGCGCCAGATGGTGTCCTCGGCGATGGGGATCCCGCGCTCGCGGTCGGCGAGTCCGAGCGCGTCGTAGTAGCCGATGGTGCCGCCTCGGGCGACGACGGTCTGGCATCCGGCGAGCTTGCCCGGCTCGATGTAGCGAGTGCGCAGGTGCGTTCCGATGCGCTCGAGTTGGGCCGGGTTCAGTCCGGCCGCGTCCGGGTTTGCCTTGATCTCTCGCCCCATCTGTCCCCCCGTGGAATGTGGTCCGGCACCGGCCGGTGGTGAATGAGGCCGGGGCGCCGCGGCGCCCCGGCCCAGTGGCGGAAGGTGCGGGATTCGAACCCGCGGTGACCCGGAGGCCACAACGACTTTCGAGGCCGTCCCATTCGTCCGCTCTGGCAACCTTCCGCCGACGATGCTAGCGGTCAGGCGCGCCGCTCCGCGAAGAAGCGGGTGAGCATGTCGCCGCACTCGCCGGCGAGCACCCCCGGAACGACCTCGATCTCGTGGTTGAGCCGAGGGTCGCTGCAGAGGTTGTAGAGCGATCCGCAGGCGCCGGCCTTCATGTCGACAGCTCCGAAGACGATGGTGCCGACCCGAGCGGCCAGGGCGGCCCCGGCGCACATGGGACACGGTTCGAGGGTGACGACGAGGGTGAGGCCGTCGAGGCGCCAGCCGTCGCCGACGATGGTGGCGGCCTCCCGCAGGGCGAGGACCTCGGCGTGGGCCGTCGGATCGCCGAGGAGCTCACGCTGGTTGCGGCCGACGGCGATGAGCTCGTCGCCGCGGTACACCGCGGCGCCGATGGGCACGTCGCCGTGGGTCGCCGCGACCTCCGCCGCCTCGATGGCCACCCGCATCTTCTCCTCGAGATGCTGGGTGGGTGATGGGCTCACGTGGGGTCCTGGTGGGGTCGGTCTGGCGGAGGGGGTGGGATTCGAACCCACGGTGGGTTGCCCCACACACGCTTTCCAAGCGTGCCGATTCGGCCGCTCTCGCACCCCTCCCGGGTGTTGCTTTCGCTGGGACAGGCTATCGTGGTTCTGGGCCCGCCTTTACATGTGGCGGTCGGGTCCTGTGCAACCGCAGCCCGTGAACCGAGTCAGGGCCGGAAGGCAGCAGCTCTCAGCGGATCCTGCAGTGTGCCGCAGATCGCCTGGCCGCCACTTGCAAGGGCGGGCGCGTCTCGCGTCCCCCGAGTGGGGAACGTCCCTCCGGCCATGCGTCCCGTCAGGAGAAACGAGCGAGCAGCACGGCGACATCGTCGGTGCTGCCGGCGACGGTGACCCGGCTCACGAGTTCGTCAGCTATGTCTCCGAGAGGCCGGTCCGCTCCCGAGTCGATCTCCCCGAGCGCGTCGGTGAGCCACTGCTGATCCCGGCGTCCCCCGTCGAGCACGCCGTCGGTGTAGAGCACGAGGACCTCGTCGGGGTCGACCTCCTCGGTGCGCTCGGTGTGATCATCGGAGTGCACCCCGAGCAGCGGGTTCGAGCTCCAGACCTCGCGGACCCTGTCACCGGTCCAGAGAACGACAGGAGGGTGGCCGATCGTGGCCACGTCGAGTTGGCGCGCCTCGCGCTGCTACCGGACGAGGGCCATGGTGGCGTACAGGTCGTCGGCGGTGGAGAAGTCACGCAGGTGGTCCACCA
>SKKL01000083.1 GCA_007121465.1 Acidimicrobiales bacterium
CCCCGAGGCCGGATCCTCGACCGCGACGGCCGGGTCCTCGCCGACAACCGTGAGTCGATGCAGGTCATCGTCGACCTCGAGGCCCTGGAACGAGCCGAGCGGGCCGAGCCGGGCCGGCGCGGCGAGATCCTCGCCGGAGTGGCGGCCGAGCTCGAGCGCTCCGGAACCCCGGCCACCGCCGCCGAGCTCGACGCCCGGATCGATCGATGGAGGGGAGACCCCCACCAGCCGGTGGTCATCGCCGAGGATGTGCATCCCGACCTGTGGATCACCCTGAACGAGCGGTCACCGGACCTGACGGGGGTCACGGTTCGGCCCTCGTGGCGGCGCGACTACCCCTTTGGCAGCCTCGGCGCGCACGTGCTCGGCTGGACCGGTTCGATCACCGCTGACGAGCTGGCCCGAGTGAACAACTCGGCCAAGCCCTACCGAGGGGGCGACTCGATCGGTAAGTCGGGCATCGAGGAGATGTTCGAGGAGTCCTTGCGTGGCACCCCGGGCCGCATCGTCTTCGAGGTCGACTCGGTGGGGCGGGTGGCCGGCATCCTCGAGCGCGAGGAGCCCCAGCCGGGAGCCGACGTGCGGCTGGCCATCGACATCGACCTACAAGGGGTGGCCGAGCGGTCACTCGCCGAGGAGATGGAACGGGCCAGGAGCCAGTCCCAGGGGCCGAATCGCCCACCGCCACCGGCAACGGGAGGCTCCGCGGTGGTGCTCGACGCCACCAACGGTCAGGTGCTGGCGATGGCCAGCTATCCCACCTTCGACCCCAACGAGTTCATCGGGGGGATGCCCCAGGCGCGCTACGACGAGTTGGCCAGCTCCGACCCGCCCTACTACGCCCCGCTGTCGAACCGAGCCATCCGCAATCCCGTCCAGATCGGTTCGACGTTCAAGCCCTTCACCGGCTACGTGGCGGTCGATCAGGGCATGTGGAGCGCGGGGCACGCCATCAATGACGAGGGCAGCTACCGGATCCGCGACTGCGAGGGCGACCGCGGGTGTGTGTTCCACAACGCCGGCGGGAACAGGTACGGCCCTGTCGACCTTCCTCGCGCGCTCGAGGTGTCGTCCAACGTCTACTTCTTCCAGATCGGTGATTCATTCTGGCGTCAGCGCAACACCTACGGCGAGACGCCGATCCAGGACTTCGTCGGCGAGTTCGGGTTCGGCCAGGGCACTGGCATCGCACTGCCTGGGGACCGGGCCGGCCTGATCCCCACTCCCGAGCAGAGGGCGGACCAGCACGAGGGAAACCCCGCGGTCTTCCCCGAGGGTGGCTGGTTCGCCGGTGACAACGTGAACCTGGCCATCGGCCAGGCCGACGTGCAGGTCACCCCGCTGCAACTGGCCAACGCATATGGCACCTTTGGCAACGGCGGCACACTGCACCAGCCCAACATCGCCCTCGAGGTCGTCGACCCCATGTCGGGCGAGGTGCTGCGCTCGTTCGGTCCGCGGGTGGCCAACCAGGTCGAGCTCGACCCCGAGCTGTCCCGGATCGTCACCGACGGCCTCGTGCGGGTCACGCAGGGGTCCGGCGGCACCGCCACCTCGGTCTTCAGCGGGTTCCCCAACGCAACGTTCCCGGTGGCGGGCAAGACCGGCACGGCCCCCACCGACCCGGGGCGACGCGACACCTCGCTGTTCGCCGCATGGGCACCGGCCCACTCGCCGAACTACTCGGTGTCGGTCATCATCGAAGAGGGCGGCTTCGGATCGCGGGTTGCCGCGCCGGTCGGCCGCCGCATCCTCGAACCCCTCGCCGACCGCGGCCTCAACGGCACGCCCCTCGTCCCCGCTCCCCGTCGGGGCGAGACCGCCGACGAAGACGTCCCCGAGATCGACACCGGGAGCGCAACCGACTGATGGCCACCACCCTCGGACCCCGTCGCCGGCTCGACCGGGCATCGCGCTCGCCGTGGCAGCACGTCGACGGCGTGTTCATCCTCGTCCTCGCCGCCTTGTCGGTGGTGAGCATCATCACCGTGCTGGCCGCTACCCACGGTCCCCGCACCACGACGAACGACACGTTCTTCATGTGGCGTCAGGGGATGTTCGTGGTGGTGGGCTGGGGAGTCATGGCGGCGGTGGCGTCGGTCGACTACCGCAAGTTCGCGGAGTGGTGGCCGATCGTCTACGGCCTCGCCATCGCCAGCCTCATCGCGGTGACGCTGCTCGGGACCGAGACCCGCGGGGCCCAGCGAGGGTTCGAGCTCGCCGGGTTCCAGGTCCAGCCGTCGGAGTTCGTGAAGTTCGCCGTCATCGTCGCACTCGCCGGCTACCTGGCGGCCGATCCCGAGGACCGCACGTGGAAGCGCACCGGCATCGCCCTCGCGCTGGTCGGACTGCCGGTGGCGTTCATTCTCAACCAACCCGACCTCGGCACCGCCATGGTCTTCGGGGCGATCGCCCTCGCCGTGCTCCTCGTGGCCGGCGCGCCCGGCCGCCACATGGTGGTGCTCCTGGTGCTCGCCGTGGTGGGAGCGGTGGCGCTGGTCAACGGGCCGATCCTCCAGGACTATCAGCGTGATCGTCTGATGACCTTCGTCAACCCCGAAGCCGCCGACACCCACACCCGGTACAACAGCGAGCAGTCCCAGATCGCCATCGCCAACGGTGGTCTCACCGGGGAAGGGTGGCTGCGAGGCGGCCAGACTTCCAACGGCTATGTCCCTGCCCAGGAGACCGACTTCATCTTCACGGCCATCGCCGAGGAGTGGGGCTTTCTCGGCACCCTCGCCGTGCTCGGCCTCTACGCCGCGCTGTTGTGGAGGATGCTGCGTGCCGCGCAGTTGTCGCGCGACATGTTCGGGACCCTGCTGTGTGTCGGGGTGTTCGCGGTGGTGTTGTTCCAGCTCTTCGAGAACACCGGCATGACCATGGGCATCATGCCGGTGACCGGCATCGCCCTGCCCTTCATGTCCTATGGAGGCTCATCGATCCTCATGGCCTTCGCCTTGGCCGGCCTCGTGGTCAACGTGCACATGCGACGGTTCAGCTGAGCGTCTTCGGCGCCGGCCTCGCACCCGCATCGGACCGCTCGCAATGGGAGTGGGTCCCCCCGGCGATGGGGGAGAGGGGCACCGTCGGCGCGCTCGTCCCCGCCGGTTTCGAGCGCATCGTGCGGGTCGACGCCCCGCGTGATGAGCGTCACGGGTTGGCACGCGAGGTCCTCACGTCGGTCGTCGAGCTCGGCGAGGCGGCCACCTCGACCCGCGACAGCATCTGTGTCGCCGTGTGGGAGGGCTGGGGGTGGGAGACCGCCCAGATGCTCCGAGCGAACACCGAGCCGCGGCGGTGGTTCCAACGTCGGGGACCGCAGTCCGACTCGCTCGGATCGGCGAAGGACATGCTGGGCGCCGAGCTGGCCGAGCTGCCCCGCCTCGAGCTGGAGCAGCGCACCTATCGCCTGCTGTCGGGTCCGGCCCAGGCCGTGCTCACGATGCACGACCCGGTGACGGTGTGGGGCGACCTGGTGCCCGACATGTTCTGGCCGGCCGACCGGGCCTGGTTCGTGGCCAGCGACACCGACATCGCCTGGACCTACGTGGCGGGCGCCTCGAACTTCGCCGACGCCCTGCTCGAGGCCTGGCCCGATGCGACCCGCCCCGTCGGGTGGTCCGACCCCCTCGCCTGACGGTCAGGTGGTGGGGGAGGACTGCTTCACCGTGCGGGCGAGGATCCCGAGAGTGGCCCGCAACGATGCTTCGGGAATCACCGGGAAGATGTCCGCGTCCCTCCACTTCTGGTCGATGTTGGACCAGTCGTAGTAGGAGGTCACCAGCGTGGCGTCGCCGCTCGGCTCGAGGCGATAGCCGTACACGTGACCGATCTGGGGCTTGATCTTCCCGGTGATCGTCCAGGCGATCTCCCGGTCCGGCTCGAACGTGGTGATCTCCACGGTGACGTCGTACTCGCCGAGGGGGTAGTCGTTGAGCGCTTCGCGGTCCATGTGCACCACGAAAGTGTCACCCACCGCGGCGACGGGATCGCCGCTGGCGTCCATCAGCATGCCGGAGCTGTCGATGGCGACATGCCCGTGGGGGTCGCACAAGACAGCGAAGATCGTCTGTGGGGAGGCGGCGATGGTGCGCTGCACCTCGAATCGTTCGGGCGTCGTCATGGGAGCATCCTGCCAGAAGTGGGATCGACTGGTACCCGATGGTGGGGGGTCATCAGGTAGGATCCGTCGGGATGAGCACCCTGTGGACACAGCTCGAACCGCTGCTATCCAAGGTGCAGAAGCCCGCTCGCTACATCGGTTGTGAGGACGGATCCCTGCATCCTCAGCCTCGCGCGGGCCAAGTCGGGTGGTTGATGACCTACCCCGACACCTACGAGATCGGCCTGCCCAACCAGGGGCTGCAGATCCTCTACGAGATCCTCAACGAGCGCGACGACGCCTGGGCCGAGCGGTCCTATGCCCCCTGGGTCGACCTCGAAGACGAGCTTCGCCGGGCCGGGCTCCCGCTGTTCTCGGTCGACACCCACCGGCCTGCCGCCGAGTTCGACATCATCGCGTTCAACCTCTCGGCCGAGCTCGTCTACACCAACGTGTTGAACTGCGTCGACCTCGCCGGTGTGCCGGTGCGAGCCGCCGATCGCCGGCCCGAGCACCCGCTGATCGCCATCGGCGGGCACTGCACCTACAACCCCGAGCCGATCTCCGACTTCGTCGACCTCGTGGTGCTCGGCGACGGCGAGGAGGTCGTCGGCGAGATCACCGACATCGTGCGCGAGTGGAAGGCGTCGGGCCGCACCGAGGGGTCCCGCGAGCAGGTACTGCGGGCTCTGTCGCAGGTCCCTGGCGTCTACGTGCCGTCGCTCTACGAGGCGGAGTTCGACGGCGACCGTCTGGTCGGCATCTTCCCCCGCTACTCCGACGTCCCCGAGGTGGTCGAGAAGCGCACCATCACCGACCTCGCCGACTGGCCCTACCCGAAGAACCAGCTGGTCCCGCTCACCGAGGTCGTCCACGACCGCCTCAACGTCGAGGTGTTCCGGGGCTGCACCCGGGGCTGTCGGTTCTGTCAGGCGGGCATGATCACCCGCCCGGTGCGTGAACGCCCCGCCGAACAGGTCCGTAACATGGTGAGCAACGGCCTGCGCCGCACCGGCTACGACGAGGTGGCCCTCACCAGCCTGTCCACCGCCGACTTCTCGGGCATCGAAAGGGTCGTGGCCGACACGGTCAACGACCCCGCCAACTGCGGTCAGGTGTCGGTCTCGCTGCCGAGCCTGCGGGTCGACGCCTTCACCGTCGGCATCGCCGCCGAGATCCAGAAGGCCCGCCGCACCGGCCTCACCTTCGCCCCCGAGGCCGGCACCTGGCGGATGCGCCAGGTCATCAACAAGCTGATTCGCAACGAGGACCTCTACGGCGCGGTCGAGTCCGCCTACAGCCAGGGCTGGCGGCGCATGAAGCTCTACTTCCTCACCGGGCTGCCCACCGAGACCGACGAGGACACCCTCGGCATCGCTGAGCTGGCCAACCACTGCGTCGAGCTCGGGCGGGCCCACCACAAGAACCCGTCGGTCACCGTGTCGGTCGGTGGTTTCGTGCCCAAGCCGTTCACGCCGTTCCAGTGGTTCGGGCAGAACACCGTGCCCGAGCTCTATCGCAAGGTCGGCCTGCTGCGCGACGCCACTCGTAAGTCCCGTGGTGTCCAGCTCAAGTGGCACGACCCCAAGGCCACCCTCATCGAGGGCATCATGAGCCGCGGCGATCGCCGCCTCGGTCCGGTCATCGAAGAGGTGTGGCGCAAGGGCGGAACCTTCCAGGAGTGGTCGGAGTTCTTCGACCACGGCCTGTGGGTCGAGACCATGGCCGCCCACGGCCTGTCGGTCGAGTGGTACGTGTACCGCCACCGCACCGAGGACGAAGCCCTGCCCTGGGACCACCTCTCGGCTGGGCTCCATCGCGACTTCCTCTGGCAGGACTGGCGCGACGCGCTCGACCAGGTCGGTCTCGAAGACTGCCGCTGGACCCCCTGCTACGACTGCGGTGCCTGCACCGGCTACGGCGTCGAACACGTCGTCGCCTCGGCCGTGCCCCCCGCCGGCGGCAGTCAGGGCACCGGCCAGGATCTCTCCGCCGGCGATTCGGTTCCGGTCACCATCGGCGGTGTCCGATCCTCGATCGGGGCCAGCACCTCCACCGCCGGGGTCGGTACCTCGTGAGGGTGCGCATCCGCTTCACCAAGGTCGGCAAGGTCCGATTCCTCGGCCACCGCGACCTGGCCCGCATCTGGGAGCGCACACTGCGACGGGCCGAGCTCTCCGTCGCCTACTCCGAGGGATTCTCGCCCCGACCCAAGCTCAGCTTCGGGCTGGCTCTCTCCACCGGCTACGAGTCCGACGGCGAATACCTCGACGTCGAGCTTGCGTCCACCGCCGAGCCACCCCAACTCGCCGCCCTCCCCGGGCGGCTCTCGGCACTGCTGCCCGAGGGCATCGACGCCACCGCGGCCTGTGAGGTGAGCCGGAGCGAACCGTCGCTCCAGCAGGCCGTCACCAGTTGTTCCTGGCTCATCGACGTGGTCGACGTCACGGTGGCCGAGGCCACCGACGCCGTCGATCGTGCGCTGGCCGCCACCGAGCTGATGCTCACCCGCGAGCGCAAGGGCAAGCAGGTCACCGACGATCTGCGGCCCTACCTGTTGGATCTCTCCGTCACCGGTCCGACGCCCACCGGTGCCCGGCTCCTCGCCGAGCTCGGCACCCAACCACGCACACTGCGACCCTCCGAGCTGCTCGCCGCGCTCGACCCTCCCCTCGACGAGGGCCTGGTTCGCAGAACCCACCAATGGACGACAGACGACGGCGCTCGGCGGGAGCTGATCCCCCTCGACGCGACGTCGGCCCAGCACGACGGCGAGCGTGCGTCATGAGAAGGGACCACCCCGATGTCCGATCCCGCCGCCCGCGGCGCCCAGGAGACCACCGGTTCGAACCGGCCAGGAGCTGAACGACCCGCCGCCGACACTCCTCCACCGCGCTCGGAGGCCGACGAGTCGGCGCGCCCGGCCGGCAACGAGTCCGCGTCGGGGAGCAGCGACTCCTCGGGTAGCGACCCCGGCGCCAACAACGGCGACGACCGAGGGGGCGAGAGCGGGGGCGCAGGAAACCGGCGTCGCCGCGGATCCCGAGGTGGACGCAACCGCAGCCGCAGCCGTTCTGGCTCGGGCGACGGCGCCACGGGAAGCGAGGGGGCCTCAGACACCGACGGTGGTGACCCGGACCGCAAGCCCAAGATCGGCGACACCCGTCCGGCTCCGGCCGCCGCGCCCGCGAAGGGTGGCGGCTCGGCCACCGGGCGTTCCGGGGCCAAGAACTCCGGGAGCAAGGGTTCCGGCAACGGCAACTCCGGCGGTTCCCGTTCGGGCAATGGCAATGGCAACTCGGCCGACGGCTCGGGCTCTGGCGCCGGCTCGGGTAACCGACGTCGGCGTCGTCGTGGCGGGCGCAACCGAGGGAGCGGCGGTGGCGGCAACGCGAGCCCCGCACCGGCCA
>SKKL01000213.1 GCA_007121465.1 Acidimicrobiales bacterium
CCCTGGGATTCCACGAGCTGAGGGTTCGCCACTACGACGACGCGGCTCGCATCGAGGTTCCACTCGACGATCTGCCCGCCCTCCTCGCCGAGCGGGCGGCGGTCGTCGATGCCGTTCGACAGGTGGGCTACCGGTACGTGACCGTCGACCTCGAAGGGTTGCGGTCGGGCAACCTCAACGCCGCCCTCGGCCGGTGAGCTCCTCACCTCCACCGTCCGACGAGGACCCCGAGGGGCAGCTGGCGCTCCACGCCGAGGCGCTGGCGACGGGGATCGACGAGTGCCTCACCGGGTGGGTGGTGCGGTGCGTCGAGCAGCGCCTGGTCGAGTGGGCCGGGTCGGTCCCCGACGACATCGCCGATCAGGCCGCCCGGGCCGGCGAGGAGGCACGGACCGAGGTCGCCCCTCGCGTGGCGGCGATGCTCCACACCGACATCGACTCCCAACGCGTGTCCCCCCTCGCCGTGGTTCGTGAGGCCATCCGCTATCCCACCGAGGTCCTCGCCGCGGCCGGGGTGCCCCCGATCGTGCGGGACGAGGTCGACGAACGCCTCCATCCCGACGACCACTACGGCCTCGCGCCGGCCAACTTCGGCGACATCGACCCGCGTCTCGCCGAACCCGGTCTGGCGTGGGGCGCCGCCAAGGCGTTCGTCCACCTCGCGCGACGGCGAGCCGAAGGTCTGCGCTGACCCAGTCGTCGGTGGCGAGTGGGCGAACTCAGTCCTCGCGGGGTTCGAACCGCTGCCAGCCGCCGTCGCCCAGCGACCGGGGTTCGAAGAACAAGCACCCCTCCGGGCAGGCGAAGGGCATGTCCTCGTTGGCGTCGACGCGGCACCGCTGGACCACTCCGTCGGCGGTGGTGCGGGTGGAGTAGTGGCGACAGTCTTCGCGCACGGCCATCGGGGAAGTGTGCCAGGTCGGGTCGTCCCGGCGCACCAACACACTGCCGGGCGGAGCGAGCAGGGCACGCGGGTACGATCCGAGGATGGCTGAGCGCGTGGTGGTCATCGGTGGCGACGCAGCGGGGATGTCTGCCGCGTCGGGCGCCCGTCGTGGCCGCCCCGATCTGGAGATCGTCGTGCTCGAGAAGGGCAACTGGACGAGCTACGCCGCGTGCGGCATCCCCTATGTGGTGAGCGGAGCAGTCGACTCGCTCGACGATCTCGTGGCGCGCACTCCCCAGGAGTTCCGCGACCGTCAGCGCATCGACGTACGAATGCGCCACGAGGCGATGGCCATCGACCCCGACCGGGGACAACTCGAGATCCGCGACCACGAGCACTCGCGCACCATCCGTATCGGCTACGACCAACTCCTCATCGCCACCGGTGCCCGCCCGATCCGCCCCGATCTGCCGGGCATCGACCTCGACCACGTGCGAGGCGTGCAGACCCTCGACGACGCCCAGGCGCTCCTCGATCTCGCCAAGGGCCGCAACTGCCGCAAGGTAGTCGTCGTGGGCGGCGGCTACATCGGTCTCGAGATGGCCGAGGCGTTCCTCAACTGGGGAGCCGAGGTCACCCTCCTCGACTCAGCCCCCCAGGTCATGCGCACCCTCGACCGGGACATGGCGGACCGGATCCTTCCCGAGCTCGAGCGGCGAGGGGTCGATGTCCGCCTCAACCAGGAGGTCACCGGCTTCGAGCCCCGGGGCGTCGTCACCGCCGGCGGCGAGATCGCCGCCGACCTCGTCCTGCTCGGGCTCGGCGTCACCCCCAACTCCGGGCTGGCCGCCGACGCCGGCATGGAGCTCGGGGCCAGGGGGTCGGTCCGGGTCGACCGGCGCCAACGCACCCCCACCGACGGTGTCTGGGCCGCCGGCGACTGCGCCGAGACCTACCACCTGGTGTCTCGCCGACCGATCCACGTGGCGCTCGGAACCGTCGCCAACAAGGCGGGCCGGGTGGCGGGGGCCAACCTCGGCGGCGGCTACGCCACGTTCCCCGGAGTGGTCGGCACCGCCATCACCCGGATCTGCGACACCGAGATCGCCCGCACCGGCCTCACCGAGTTCGAAGCCACCGAGGCCGGATTCGGGTACGTCACCGCCACCGTCGACACCCACACCCGTGCCGGATACTTTCCCGGGGCCCGCCCCATGACCGTGAAGATGGTCGCCGAGCGCGAGACCGGTCGCCTCCTCGGCACCCAGATCGTCGGAGGCGACGGCTCGGCCAAGCGGATCGACACCGCCGCCACTGCCATCACCGCCCAGATGACCGTCGCCGACGTCGTCGACCTCGACCTCTCCTACGCCCCGCCGTTCTCAGGGGTGTGGGACGCGATCGCCGTGGCGGCGCGGGTGGCGGTTCGCGAGGTCGAGTCCGCTCGATCCGGGGGCGGGAGGTGAGCCTGACCGACGCCCGGGGGCGACTCGTCGCCGACCCGTCGATCGCCGGAGCTGACCTCTGCCGCGCCTTGAGCGACGAAGCCGACCGGTGGCTCGCCGAGCTGTTCACCGCCGCCGCGGGTGAGCGGTCGGGTGTCGCCCTCGTCGCCACCGGAGGGTATGGCCGAGGCGAGCTCAGCCCGAGCAGCGATCTCGACCTGGTCCTCGTCCACGACGACCTCGACGACATCGGCACCATCGCGGAGGCGCTCTGGTACCCGATCTGGGACAGCGGCGAGAAGCTCGGCCACGCCGTGCGAACCGTCGGGGAGGCCCTCCGCCTCGCCGACGGCGACCTCGACACCGCCACCTCACTGCTCGACTGCCGTCTTCTCGCCGGCGACGCCGACCTGGCCGCTCGCCTCGCGGACCAGGCCGAAGAGCGCTGGCGCCGTCGGGCTCGCCGCTGGATCGGTGAGCTCGCCGTTTCGGTCCGCCAGCGTCACGAACGTGCCGGGGAGGTCGCCTTCCACCTCGAACCCGACCTGAAGGAAGGTCGGGGTGGGCTCCGCGACGTTCATGCCCTGCGATGGGCTCAGGCCGCCCGCAGCGTGCTGCTCGAGGGCGACGACGACACCCTCGACGAGCACTACCGCACCCTTCTCGGAGTTCGGGTCGAGCTGCACCGCCTCACCGGCCGACACGGCGACAAGCTCCTCCTCGAGGAACAGGACGCGGTCGCCGCTGCGCTCGGCTACGGCGACGCCGACGCGCTCATGCGCGATGTCGCCACCGCCGCCCGGGCCATCGCCTGGCGTAGCGACGAGACCTGGCGGCGCATCGAGTCCACCCTTGCCGGACCGCTCGGCCGTCTCGGTCTGCGCGAGAAGTGGCTCGGCGGGGGGCTCATCGTCCGCGACGACGAGGTCACCGTCGCACTCGACGCCGACCTCGACGACCCCGTCCTCCCGCTGCGCACCGCGGCGGTGGCGGTCGCCCACGACGTGACGATCAGCCGCGCCTCGCTCGAGCGGCTCGCCCAGGTCCCCAACCTCCCCGAGCCGTGGCCGCCCGAAGCCCGTCAGCGCTTCGTCGAGCTGCTCCTCGCCGGCCGTGCCGCCATCCCTGTCGTCGAGCTGTTCGATCACCACGGGTTGTGGGAGCGGATCCTCCCCGAGTGGACCACCGTCCACTGCAAGCCCCAGCGCAACGCCTACCACCGCTTCACCGTCGACCGGCACCTCCTCGAGGCCGCCGCCAACGCGTCGGCGCTCACCGATCGGGTCGATCGACCCGACCTGCTCGTGGTCGGGACCCTCCTCCACGACATCGGAAAGGGCCTTCCCGGTGACCACACCGAGGTGGGCATGGGGATGGTCGAGGACATCGCCACCCGGATGGGCTATCCGGCCGACGAGGTCGGGATCCTCGTCACCATGGTCGAGCATCACTTGCTTCTCCCCGATGTCGCCACCCGGCGGGACCTGGCCGACGAAGGCACCCTGCGGATGGTGGCCGACGCCGCCGGGTCGATACGGGTGCTGCGTCTCCTCGATGCGCTCACCGAAGCCGACTCCCTCGCGACCGGCCCGGCAGCGTGGGGCGACTGGAAGGCGAGCCTCGTCCGCAAGCTGGTCGACCGATCCTCCTACCTCATGTCCGGTGGCGATCTGGACGACATCCTCCCGCCCGGTTTCCCCGCCGACCCCGAGCGGGCCCTGATGGAGGCCGGTGGGCGCCACGTGGTCGTCGAGGACGACGCGATCACCGTCGTCGACGTCGACAGTCCGGGTCTGTTCAGTCGGGTCGCGGGAGTCCTCGCTCTGCACGGGGTGGCGGTGCTCGCCGCCTCGGCCTGGTCCGACCAGGGGCGGGCCATCGCCCAGTTCCGTGTGTCGAACCACCGCGACGACCCCGTCGAGTGGGACCGCATCCGACCCGATCTCGACCGGGCCCTCGACGCCCAGCTCGCCATCGCCGAGGAGCTGGCCCGGCAGCGGCGCAACGTGCGCCATCATCGGCCCCGCACCGCCAAGCCGCGGGCGACCCGGGTGATCGTCGACAACCAGGTCTCCCAGGTCGCCACCGTGGTCGAGGTCCATACGCCCGACACTCGTGGAGTGCTCTACCGGATCACCACCTCGTTGGCCGAGCTGGGGCTCGACATCCGGTCGGCCCGCATCCAGACCCTCGGTTCCGAGGTCGTCGACTCGTTCTACCTGCTCGACTCCGACGGCCAGAAGGTGACCGACCCGGTCCGCCTCGCTCGCCTCGAGGAGGCGATCACCGGCGGCCTCGACACCGCGAGCTGAGCCCGGAGCCACGACCATTCCGGTCGGCCCGTCGCCGGTAGCCTGCGGCCATGGCACCCGAACCGTCCGACGCCGAGGCCTGTACGCCCCACGACCTGGTGAGGTGGAGCGAGACCCTGGCCGGCATCGCTCGCACCGGGATGGCCTTCACCGACAACCTCTACGAGCGGGAGCGATTCGAGGAGATCCTCGCGGTGGCCGCCGACATCCGGGTCGCCGCCGGCAGCCACTTCGAGCGCGACACCCTCGTGCACGAGTGGATGGCCTCGGTCGGCCACGGCGTGGCGGGATACCAGACGCCGAAGGTGGCGGTCGGCGCGGTGGTCGGCAACGAGCGCGGCGAGATCCTGCTCATCAAGCGACCCGATTCGGGGGTGTGGCTCTACCCGACCGGGTGGGCCGACATCGGCTACTCGCCGTCCGAGGTCGCCGAGAAGGAGGTGCGGGAGGAGACGGGCATCCACTGCGAGGTCCGGTCCCTCATCGGTGTGGTCGACGGGTTGCGTCGGGGTTTCACCCGGATACCGCTGTACTCCCTGCTGTTCCACTGCACCGCCGTCGGTGGTGAGCTCGACCCTCACCCGCTCGAGGCCGAGGACGTGGGCTGGTTCGCCGCCGATGCGCTGCCCGAGCCACTGGCCGCCAGCCGTGACACCTGGGAACTGGCGTTCGGGGCCATCAGGGGTGAGGTCCTCGAACCCCACTTCGACCGGCCACGTGCGTCGCCGTGGCGCGGCCCGACCGAGGACTGAGTCTGGCGTCGGGGTCGTCGTGGGCGGTCAGTCGCCACCCTGGTCCCGGAGGAACCTCTCCACCTCTTCGGCCAGCGATACACCGGTGGGGAACGCCTCGTCGCTGTCGAAGCGCTCCTCGAGCTGGGCGACATAGCCGAGGGTCTCCTCGTCCTCCCGGACCAGCTCGTCGAGCTGCTGTTCATAGGAGATGGACGCGAGCTGCAGGTCGTCGATCTCGGGCTGGGTGCCGAGGAGCGCCGCGACCCGTTGCACCAGGGCGAGGGTGGCCTTCGGCGACGGCGCGCCGGGCACATAGGACGGTACCGCTGCCCACACCGATGCCGAGGGGAGACCCGCGTCGCCACACGCGCTGTGCAGCACGCCGGTGATGCCGGTGGGGCCCTGGTAGCGCGACGGCCGGAACTGGTAGCGCTCGGTGAGGCGGGGATCGGACGTGCTACCCATCACCGAGGTGGGTCGGGTGTGAGGCACCTCGGCGAGCAGGGCTCCGAGGGTGATCACCGTGCTCACGTCGAGGGCGGCGGCGGCGTCGGTGACCTGGCGGCAAAAGGTTCGCCACCGCAGCTGGGGCTCGGTGCCGAGGAGGAACACCACGTCGGTGTCGGTGCCGGGGACCTTGGCGGTGCTCAGATCGTTGGCGGGCCAGATGATGCTCCGGCGGCCGGCCTCGTCGAGCTCGACCCGGGGACGGGTGGCGGTGAAGTCGAAGAACTCCTCGGCGTCGATGCTCGCGACTGGCTCGGCGTCCCACTGGTCGGCGAGGAACTCGACCGCCGAGGTGGCGGCATCGCCGGCATCGCTCCACCCCTCGAAGGCGGCGATGAGCACCGGGCGCTCGAGGAGCGGTCGGTCGTGCCAGACGAGGTGGTCCATGCCGCCCACCGTACCGGGCGAGGACGGCGGACCCGAGGGGGAGACGCCCGCCGGGGAGGGGGTCGAGCCGGCAGGCAGGTCCTAGGCTTCGACCGCATGAGCGAGTCCCGTCGAACCCTCGTCGATCTGTTGGCCCTCGAGCGGATCGATCGCAGCCTCTACCGCCACCACAACCCAGAAGTGGGCGAGCGGCGTTTGTTCGGCGGCCAGGTGGCGGCCCAAGCCCTGCAGGCCGCGGCCAACACCGTCGAGGCCGACCACGCCGTCAACTCGCTCCACGCCTACTTCCTGCGGCCGGGTCGCTACGGCGTGCCGATCGTGTTCACCGTGGACCGCATCCGCGACGGATCGTCGTTCACCACCCGCCGGGTGGTCGCCACCCAGGACAGGGAGGCGATCCTCAACCTCGACGCGTCGTTCCACGCGGTCGAGGATGGCGGGGACTACGAGCCTCCGTCGCCGCTCGGTTCGGTGCCCGATCCGGATGGGCTCGGCGGGGACAAGCAGCGGTGGGGGTCCCACCACCAACTGCTCGACGCTCGACCCGTCGAGGTGCCGGGGGAGGACCCGGCGGTGGGCACCCGGTGGATCCGCATCGCCGACACGCTCGGCGACGACCCGGTGGCCCATGCGTGCGGGATCGCCTTCTTCTCCGACACCGGCCCCCTCGGAACGAGCCGTCGAGCCATCGGCGGCCCCGAAGGCACGGCGTCGCGGGAGTCGATGATGACCGCCAGCCTCGACCACTGCGTGTGGTTCCACCGTCCGGCCCGAGCCGACGAGTGGCTGTACTACCGCATCGAGCCGGTGGCCTGTGGCGGCGCACGGGGGCTAGCCCGGGGTGGGATCTGGAGCCGGGACGGTCACCTGGTGGCGAGCGTCGCCCAGGAGGGCCTCCTGCGCTGGCGCCACGACTGATCCTCCCCCTCCCTGCCCTCCAACGCGACCTGCCCCCGAACGCGCCATTGGGGAAAATCTGCACCGACAGGTGGTGCAGATTTCCCCCAATTGACCAGAGGGCGGCGAGCGCCCGGGTGTGGGCTACAGGCGCTCGACGAGGGTGGCCATGGCCATGCCGCCGGCGGCGCACATGGTCTCGATGCCGAACTGTCCGTCGAGGGTCTGCAGATCGTTGATCAGCGTCGTCATGATCCGGGTTCCGGTGCTGCCGAACGGATGCCCGAGGGCGATGGCCCCACCGTGAGGGTTCAGCTGCTTCTCGATATCGATGC
>SKKL01000305.1 GCA_007121465.1 Acidimicrobiales bacterium
CGCGAGTGCGGAGGGGCAGGCCGTGCCCAACATCGACCAGGTGGACCCGGGGCTGGCGACCGAGCGCGAGGTGGTTCGCGACCGATATCTCGACCTCCTCGAGAATCGGAATGCCGTCGCCGACGAGTTGACCGCGGTACAGACCAGCGGCCAGTTCGTCCAAGAGGCCGCTCTTCCTGATGCGGGCGTGGGGCGTTCCGGTCTCCTACTCATGGCGGGAGCGTTCGCCGGGCTCGTGCTGGGAGGGCTCGGAGCAGTCGCGTTGGCACGGGCGTCCTCCCGTGTGCTCGACATCGACGAGGTCGTCGACCGACTCGATCGGCCCGTGGTCGCCACCATTCCGTCGAGTCGCGCGGTGCGAGATGGCGACTGGCTGCTCTCGGGAGAGGTGCCCACCACGCTGGTGCCGGTCATCAACCAGCTCTGTGTGCGAGCGGAGTCGAGCATCGAGCCGAGTGGATCGCTCACCGTGGTCGTCGCCGGAGCACAGAGCTCGTCGGGCGCCACCACCGTGGCGACAGCGATGGCCACTCACCTCTCTCGGGGTGGCGACGTGGTCCTCATCGATGCCAGCGTCGCCGACCCCGACCTGAGCCGCAGGGCCGGTCCCGATGCTCGCGGCGTTGCCGACTTCGTCGAGCAGAGCCGACGCGACCCCTCGGCCGCGCCAGCGCTCACGGTGACATCGACCTCGGTCTACGGGCTCGCGTTCGCCGGCCTCGGTGACGAGGTGGGGCTGCGGCTGCATCGTCAGGAGATCGCGCGGCTGATCGATGCCGCCTCCTCCGGTGCGCAGATCGTCGTCGTCGATGCCGGCCCGCTGATGTCGACGGCCTCGAGTGCCCATCTGGCCGAGATCGCCGATGTCGTCGTGCTCACCGTTCCTGTGAGGCAACAGCGTGGAGCTGCCCTCGACGTCGTCGCCGACCAGCTGGACAACGTGTCCGGCACGATCCTTCCGGTTGCGACTCCCGTCAAGCGATCACTCGTGCTGCCGAGCGGCCGGGACGGCGATGACTCGGACTCTGCTGACGGACGGGAGTCGGCTCCCGACACCGATCAGCAGGAGAGCAGAGGCCGCACCGGCAGTGATCCGCGGGTACCCGTTCGACCGGCTAGGTGAGCGGCCGGCGACTCCGCGACGGACCATTGGCGCCGACGGGCTGTTCCACTCGGGGGCTGGGGTTCCCGTCTCGCAGTGCGACCGTGTAGAGGGCGGCGGCGAGGGCGAGCCAGATCCCGAAGGTGGTCACCTCGCTGATCGAGGTGAGCACCACGAGGGTGAGGAAGCTGAGGGTGTACGCCGCCATGGTGGGGTTCGTGTCGAGACCGCCGAGGGCGCGCCGAGCCAGGCCGAACACGATGCCCAGGTAGAGAGCCAGTCCGACCAGACCGAGTTGCAGGGCCACTTCGAGGAACCCGTTGTGGGAGTGGAAGACCACGAAGCCGAGGCCGCGGTGGATCTCGACGGTCTGACTCGCGGCCTGGTCGATCCAGACTCCGCCGATGCCGAAGCCGTGCAGCGGGCGGTCGACCAGCACACGCAGCACCCCGTCCCAGATCTCGGTTCGTCGGCTGAGCGTCGGGTCCTTTCCCAAGAGGTCGGTGAGGTGAGGAAGCGCCAGTATGAGGGCCCCCGCGACCATGGCGATGAGCGTGGTGACGAACGCCAGGACCGTGGTGCGCAGTTGGGGGACGGTCGTGGTGAGCGTTCGGATGCCGACGCCGGCCAGGAAGAGGCAACCCCCCACGACCAGCGCCGTGGTCGACTGCGCGACGACGATGAAGAAGACGGCGGCAGCGATTCCCATGGTCCGTCTCACCCGGTTCCGGTCCAGGTACCAGAGGGTGATCACCGCGAAGAGCATGAACGGAGCCATGCCGTTCTTGTGGGTGAAGCCGCCGCGCCATCCAGGCTCGCCGTCGTCGAGCACCATCGCGTAGTCGGGATAGGCCGCCGTGTAGAGAGCAGTCCACGCGATGGTGACGAGACATCCCGCGATGAGAGCCCCGGTGAAGCGTTCGGAGGGTAGAACCGACGCGATCGTCACCAGGGCCAGGATCAGCGGGAGCGCGACCTGGGAGTCGACGACGAACCCGCCGGGATTCGCGGTCCAGGCGAACGACAGCACCCACCACCCGAGATACAACAGAACGGGGGTGGCGACGGTGAGTCGGCCGATCGCCCCGACCGGTCCGAGCGCGAGCATCGTGGCGGTGGCGACGAACAGCAGGAGGAGGAACAGCTTCGGCTGGATCTCCTGGGTCGCGCCGAACCCGAGGAAGATGGCGATGACGATGCCACCTTGCCCGGCGATGACCCACAGGGGATGGTCGTGGCCGAGCCCTGTGCCGACCTCGGGGGACCGGTTGGTGACGCTCACCGGTTGCTCCCCGCGTCGGCGAGGGTGGAGATTCCCTCGCTGATCGAGCGTTCTGGTCTCCAGCCGAGGAGATCCTTGGCTCGCTGATTCGTGTAGCGCATCGGTTTCCAGCGTGCCTGTTGGCGGCGATGAGCGAGCAACTCGGGCAGCTTGATCGCTCCGCCGAGACGAGTGCGGTCGAGGAGGGCGAGCAGCCGGGCGACCGTGTCGACGGCGACCCACGGCACCGGGACCCCGATGCGGCTCGTCATGCCTCGGTCACGGCACATGGCGAAGAACTCGGCGTGGGTGGGCAGATCGTCGTCGACGAGGTTGACGACCTCGCCCGCCGCCTCGGGACTGCGTACCGCCTCGACGACGGCGGCGGCACAGTTGTCGACGTGGCAGAGGCGCAGTTCGGCCTGGGGCGAGAAGATGAGTGCGAACCGCCCGAGGGTGACCGCAGCTCCGTGGTCCCAGGAGGCGCCGGGACCGTAGATCGCCCCGGGTCGCAGGATCACGAGCTCGGTGCGGTCGCCGAGGGCCTGGCGGACCGCCGCTTCCTGGGCGCGCTTGGTCTGGGTGTAGGGGTCACGGCGGGCGGGCAGCGGCTCGATTCGGGACTCCTCGTCGAGCAGGGAGCCAGGACGCGGTGACGAATAGTCGTAGACCGAGAAGGTGCTGATGTGCACGAAGCGGCGGAGACGGTCGTGGTCGAGTGCCGCCAGGAGGTTCTCGGTCGACACGAGGGTGTTGACCACCTGGTCGCCGATGTCGCCGGAGGTGGCGGCGGCGAGGTGCACGACCACGTCGATGCCGGCGGCGGCGATCTGGTCGCCCCACGGGCCGGGCTGGCGGAGGTCGCCCCGGATGATGTCGACCTTCTCGCTGTCCCACGGCACGGCGGCCAGATCGGTGCTGGGTCGCACGAGCGCGACGACGTCCCACCCGGCGCGAAGACCGAGGTCGACCACCCGCGAGCCGAGGAATCCGGTCGATCCGGTGATGAGCACCTTCATGGTTCACCCGGCGTGTCGGTGCTCGGGGACGCGAGGCCGACGATGAGGTCGGTGAGCCGGGCGGCGGCGAGGATGTTCTCGGCGGACACCGGCGGCTCTCCTCCGGACCGGATCGCGTCGTAGGCCCGCTCCAGCATGCGAGGGATTCCCTGGTAGGTGCCGTTGTCGAAGACCTTCGACCCCACGTTGGAGAACGCGGCGAGTGCGAGGCGGCCGCCCGATCGGATCTGTTCGATCGCCGCCCGCCGGCCGACGTCGCGACCGCCCTGGATCCGCAGGTAGGGCTGGTAGAGGTCGGTCTCGACCGAGCGGTCGGTGCCGCCGACCCGGATCCGGAAGCTGTCGGGACAGCTCGCCGGAGCGATCCGCAGGTGGCCCTGGACCGCGCCCGCCTCGACGACGGCATCGAGGGCGTCGAAGCCGACCCGCGGGTTGCCGCCCGTGTTGCGCAACCATCCGGTGATCCCGTCCACGTCGGTCGCGCCGGCGAGGTGCAAGAAGAGGTAGCTGAGGTGGGGGAGCATGTCGTGCACGGCTCCGCCGGGTAGGCCCACCCCCGGCCCCGAGAGATTCGGGTCGCCGAACGGCCCGGCGGCCAGGTCGATGCTGATGGCCAGGTCGACCTCGCGGACGTCTCCCAGTGCACCGCTCGTGCGGAGGTGGTCGATCCGCACCACCGGATCGTTGTAGAGGAGGTTGCGGGTCTCGACCAGGACCCGGTGTGTGGACCGGGCGTGATCGAGGAGGGTGGCCATCGTGGCGGCATCGGGTGCGAGAGGCTTCTCGCAGATGACATCACAACCGGCGTCGAGCGCCTGGACGACCACAGACTCGTGGGTGTGTGGCGGGGTGATCACGTGGACCACGTCGAGCTGCTCGGCGGCGAACATGTCGTCGGTCGAGACGTAGGAGCGGCGGGCTCCGTACTGGTCGCGGGCGAATCGCCCGACGATGGGCGAACGGTCGCAGACCGCCACCAGCTCGGCCGACGGGGACCGACTGATGTGCCGGAGGTGCTCGTGGGAGATGGCCCCGCATCCGACGACGCCGACTCGGAGGCGACGGGCGCTGCGCTCGGTCACCGGGTGATCCTAGTGGTGCCGCACGCGAACGCCGAGGGCGCCGGCGAGCATGCCGGTGGCCCGCGCGGCGCTCGCGAGGGCGTAGCGGAACTGGGGGCGACCTCGGCGGGCGACCTGGCGGACCGGTCGGGTCGCGGCGAGGGCGTACAGCTTGAGGGCTCTCAGCGCCCACCAGGGTCGGGTGGCCTCGCCGAGGAAACGGTTGGTGACCCACTCGGTGTTCCCGATCCAGAACCGTGACCGGATCTGATACCCGAAGGTGCAGCGGGCCGCTGACTCGTGCCCGTGCACTATGGCGTCGGCGACGAACCGCACCGAGAGCCCGTCGCGGACCGCGGGGCGAAAGAACACCATGTCCTCGCCCCCGACCACCCCGAGCTCGGGTTCGAAGCGGAGCTGTGGTCGGTCCCGGAAGTAGGAGGCGCTGAACAGGGAGTTGTTGGTGGCCGCCAGCTCCATGGGCTCGCCGTCGTCGAAGCGCAGCTGGGCATCGTCGAGGAACGGCTGGTCGGTCAGCCACCTCGGTGAGCCGGGAGCGGGCACGAGGAAGCACGGTCCGGTGACGCAGTCGCAATCCCACCGCTTCTGCGCGTCGAGGTACTGGGACAGCCAGTCGTCGACGGGGACGCAGTCGTCGTCGGTCATGGCCACCCAGTCGGCCAGGGGAAGGGCCGTCTCGAGCGCCAGGTTGCGGGCCACGCTGATGTTGCCCTTGCCCGACCGCCGGTAGTGGAGGCCCAGCGCGAAGTGGTCGGCGAACTCGTCGCACACCTCGGCGGCCTCTCCACCCGGGTTGTCGTCGACGACGACCACCCCGACCTCGACGCCGTCGTCGAGCCGTGCGGCGTTGCGCTCGACGGCGGTGAGGAGCCGACGGAGTGGCTCGTTGCGTCGGAATGTGCAGATGGCGACGATGACACGCGTGGAGTCGGTCATCGGCGGGCGCTCTCGTCGCGTTCCCATCGCACTTCCGTGCGTCGGAGCTTCAGTCGGACCTTGGCGAGGACGTTGACCCCGAGGTAGACGGCCGCGTCGAGCGGACGGCGGCGGATCAGGTCGATGAGTCGGCGGCGCTGCAGGGTCTCCTCGGCGACCGACTGGTAGCCGGACTCGTCGTACTCGCGGTTGCCACGATAGGTGCGCTCGCGGATGGCGAGGAGGCCTCGGAGGTTGCGGGGCGGGTGCACCCGGAAGGTGGCCTCCTCGACGGTGGCCCGCTCGTGGGGTCCGAAGAGGTTTCGCACGAAGAGGTCGTCGGCGGTGATGTCGGGAAATCGGTCGAAGCGGCTGCGGCCCTCGGCGCTGAGGACATAGATGCCGTTGCCCACGAGGCCGTCGGCGGCGTAGGGCAGATCGAGAAATGCTCGGAAGAAGGACCGCACGTACCAGGGCCGGTCGTCGAGCGCGAGCTCCATCCGCGGCGCCGTGCACTCGAGGCCCGTGCCATCCATCGCGGCCACGACCCGGTGAACGTCGGCGGCGGTGACCTCCACGTCGGCGTCGAGGTAGACGCGGGGGAACGCTGTTGCCGCCTCGTCGCCGGCGTTGAGCGCGGCCACCTTCGAGGCGACGTCGAGGTCGAGGACGGTGGCGTCGGGTGCGGCGGTGCGCGCCATGCTCACGGTGGCGTCGGTGCACCCGTTGGCGGCGACGATGACCTCGAGCTCGCCGGGTGCCGCTCCGTCGAGCAGGCGCGCCAGGCAGCGTCCGATGACCGACGCTTCGTCGTGGGCGGGGATGATGACCGAGGCGACTGGCGTCATGTCTTGGCCCGCTCGCGCCACACGATCCCGACGAACGCGGGGTCGGTGACGAAGTAGCGCGTGAAGAGGCGTCGGGGTTCCTGGAGGAAGCGGAAGAACCACTCCATCCCTATTCGCTGCATCCAGATCGGAGCTCGGCGCACGGTTCCATAGTGCATCTCGAAGGACTGCCCGACGGCCAAGAAGAGCGGAAGGGGCGCTCCCTCGGCGACGAGGTAGTCGATCATCGCCGAGATCACCAGGTCCTGTTTGGGGAAGCCGAGGGTGACGAAGACGTGGGTGAGCCGCTGCTCGGCGACGATCTCCGCACAGGTGATGGCGAAGTCCTGGATCTCGTCGGGTCGGTCGGTGGAGAGGCGAGGAGCGACGACGGCCCGGGCGGCGGGGGAGTCGGACCGGACCCGTTCGGCGGTGTCGCCCGAGGAGGCGATGACGAGCGTGGGGGATCCGTTCCCCACGAGTCGAGTCCACAGAGCGGGGACGAGATCGCTACCGGCGAGACGGGCGGTGAGCGGGCGCTTCAGGAACTTGCTGGCCCACACGATCGGCTGGCCGTCGGGCAGGACCCACGCGGCTCGGTCCGCCAACCGGATCGCGACAGCCGACGTGCCGCGCTCGCGCTGGACCATCTGGTCGACGTTGGGTGTGACGACGACCGGGAGCTGTCCATCGACGTGGACTCGGGGCGTGTGGTCGCTCACCGACTCGGCGACCCCGTCGACGTGGGGAAGATCGACGAAGTCGAGTCCGAACAGGTGGACCGTCGGGGTCGTCGACGGTCTCAGCTGGCACCCCTCTTGGCGAGGACCGCGGGAACGGTCTTCGCCAGGATCGAGACGTCGATGAGCAACGACCAGTTGTCGACGTAGTAGAGGTCGAGTCGCGTGTACTCGTCGAACGACGCCTCACTGCGACCACTGACCTGCCACATCCCGGTGATGCCCGGCCGGACTCGGAGCCGGTCGACGAGATCGACGGACCAGTCCTCCGCTTCGGTGGGCAGAGCGGGGCGCGGGCCGACCAGGCTCATCTCACCGCGCACGACGTTCCAGAGCTGGGGGAGCTCGTCGATGGAGGTCTTGCGGAGGATGGCTCCGATGCGGGTCACCCGAGGGTCGTGCTTCAGCTTGAAGAGCGGACCGTCGGCCTCGTTCTGGTCGCGGAGATCGATGAGCCGCTCCTCGGCGTCGGTGACCATCGACCGGACCTTGTGGATCCTGAAGGTCTCGCCGTAGCGACCGACCCGCTCCTGGCTGAACA
>SKKL01000129.1 GCA_007121465.1 Acidimicrobiales bacterium
CCAACCAGCCGGCGCACGATCTAGGGATAGTGCTGATCACACTGGCTCCACGAGTGCTGACCGACCGGCGGCTCGGAACCATCCTCACTCCGATGAGCGAGACGGTCGACCCCCATTAGGCACCGTGGATCGGTCGGGCTCCCGAATTCGGTGGGAACAGCCGACGCCGTCTCAGCGATGGTGGCACTTCCACTTCGACGACGGAGTCGCCTACGCCCACGTCGCCACCGGTCGACGCTGAGTTCGAGTTGGGCATGCGACACGAAGCCGCTCAGTCCCAGTGGCTGTGGGCGGGATCGTCCCAACCGAGGGTCGGGCCGTTGCCCGATACCGCTGATCTCCAGCCGTCATCGCGGCGGACGCAGTACACCCAGTCGCGGGACTCGGGTTCGGTCCGGATGACGACCTCCGCCCGGTCGCCGCGAGCGGTGATCGACACGACTCGCGGTCGAGCCGAACGCGCTGTTCCCCAGGTGGCGAGGGCCGCCTGTTCGGGAGTGAGATGCGCCGCATCCCTCCCATCGCCGTTTCGTCGCCCGTTCTCGCCCATGCCGCAAGCTAGCAAACCCGAGTGACGTGTCTGCGCTCCCGACATCGGTACCT
Organism: Acidimicrobiales bacterium; assembly: GCA_007121465.1. Taxonomy (GTDB): domain Bacteria; phylum Actinomycetota; class Acidimicrobiia; order Acidimicrobiales; family SKKL01; genus SKKL01. The sequence goes on from SKKL01000129.1 coordinate 604, forward strand.
CTTACGTGGACTCGCGCGGGCTTGACCTCAAGTCAACTCGATGGTTCAGGATCGCGGGTCATGGACACCTCGACCAGCAACCGCCCCCGACTCTCGATCACTGCGGATCCCTCCGACCGGGAGGCCATCGAGGCGTTGATCGCCGACATCGAGCGCGGCGTCAACACCGACGATGTCTCACTGGCCGTCGAGCACTTCGCCGAGGATGCGTGGGCGACCACCGTCGGAGGGCACCGCTCGTCCGGCTGGGATCACCTGCTCGAATCGCACCGGGAGGCCTTCGCCGGGCCCCTGCGCGGCCAGTACGCCCGCTACCGGATCGGCGATCTCACCTTCGTCGCTCCGAATGTCGCCGTGGTCCACAAGCTGGCGTGGGCCGCCGATGCCGAGGGCTCTGTCCAGTCCGACGAGCCGGCGATGACCGCGTTGTGCGTCGTGGTGAAGCATGAGGACCGCTGGTGGATCGCCGCCCGGGCCAACACCCTCATCGCCTAGTCCGGCGGTCGGAGGTCTCCCCGAACCACCTTTCCCATGGCGTTGCGGGGGAGAGCGTCGACCCGGTGGACCACGCGTGGCCTCTTGTAGGGCGCCAGCTCGGTGGAGGCAGCGGCGACCGCCGAGTCGGCGTCGAGGTCGGCAGACCCCTCGAGGTAGGCGGTGACCACCTCGCCCCACTCCTCTGAAGGCATGCCGACCACGGCGGCGTCGACCACGCCGGGTTGGGCACGCAACAGGTCCTCGATCTCCCGGGGATAGACGTTGTAGCCACCCGAGATGATCAGCTCCTTGGCCCGTCCCACGATCGACACGTAGCCGTCGTCGTCGACCGCGCCGATGTCGCCGGTGCGGAACCACCCGTCGTCGGTGAACGACTCGGCGGTGGCGTCTGGCCGCTCGAAATAGCCCGAGAACACGTTGGGGCCCCGTACCTCGATCTCCGCGTTCTCGGCGGCCAGTCGGAGCTCGACGCCCGGGAAGGGGAAGCCGACCGCGCCGGCTCGGCGTTCGCCGTCGTAGGGGTTCGACACGAGCATCACCGTCTCGGTCATGCCGTAGCGCTCGAGGATCCGCTGGCCGCAACGCTCCTCGATGCGGCGGTGCATCTCCGGGCTGAGCGGCGCCGACCCCGACACGCAGAGCCGAAGGTTGCCGAGCCGACCGGCGCCGTCGGCCTCGGCGAGGCGGGCGTACATCGTCGGCACCCCGAAGAACATGGTCGCCTCACCCGACCCGGCCACGTCCAGCACCGATTCGACGTCGAATCGCCCCTGGAGGATCGCCGAGGCCCCAGCGAGGAGAGTGCCGTGCACCCCGACTCCCAGCCCGTGGATGTGGAACAGGGGGAGGGCGAGGATGAGGCGGTCCTCGGAGGTCCAGCGCCAGGTGATGAGGAGCGCCTCGGCGGAGGCGAGCAGGTTCCCGTGAGACAACAGAGCGCCTTTCGGGCGACCGGTGGTGCCCGAGGTGTAGGGGAGCAGCGCGGGATCGTCGGACGCGACCGTGTCGAGGGTCGGGACCGGCCCGTCGGGGAGCTCCACCTCGATCCCTGACACCATCTCGACTCCGAGCGTGCGCATCCACCCCTGCATCTCGGGTCGGTCGACCACCGCGGCGGTCGGGCGCGAGTCAGTGACGATCGCCTCGATCTCTCGTTCGGAGTACGCAGCGTTCACCGGCACCACCACCAACCCCATCCGCAGTGCGGCGGCATGGGCGACCACCAGGGAGACCGATGGCGCGCCCGATACCACGATGCGGTCACCCGGCCGGGCGCCGGCGTGGGACAGGCGGCCGGCCACCGCCTCGGTGCGCTCGAGGAGCTCGCCACCACCGACCCACGTGCCGTCGACGTCACGCAACACCGGTCGGTCCGGCGCCGCTCGCCAGTTGGCGGCCCATGCCGCCGGGAGACTCACCCGAGCCAACAGATCGACCGATGCGGGCTCGGTCTCGGGAGGAAGGTGACGGGACCAGTGCGCAGGTTCGGCCATCGACCCATCATGGCCCGCCATCAGCAGGTCGTCCTCGCCGTGGGTCTCTTCGTGCGGTCGTACGATTGGGTGCCGTAGTGTCGGACCATGGCCAATCTCAAGATCGACGAACTGTTCAACATCGCGGGGAAGACGGCGCTGGTCACCGGGGGTTCGCGTGGCATCGGCGAGATGATCGCCGCCGGGCTGCTCGCCAACGGTGTGACCGTCTACATCTCGTCCCGCAAGGCCGACGTGTGCGACGCGACCGCTGAGCGCCTCTCCCAGGAGTACGGCGGCACCTGCGTCTCGCTGCCCGCCGACCTGTCGAACCTCGAGGGCATCGACTCGCTGGTCGCGGGCCTGAAGGAACACACCGACAGCGTCGACATCCTCGTCAACAACGCCGGCGCCTCCTGGGGAGCCACGATCGAGGAGTTCCCCGAGAACGGCTGGGACAAGGTGATGGACACCAACGTCAAGGGTGTGTTCTTCCTCACCCAGCGCCTCCTTCCGATGCTCGAGACGAACGCCACCAGCGACGACCCGTCCCGGGTGATCAACATCGGCTCGGTCGACGGACTCACCGCGCCGGCGTGGGACACGTTCTCCTACAGCACCTCCAAGGCGGCGGTGCACCACCTCACCCGCCACCTCGCCGCCCACCTCACCCGGCGCCACATCACCGTCAACGCCATCGCCCCGGGTCCGTACCCCACCTGGATGCTCTCCACCGGTGTCGGCACCGGCGGCGACGTCGAGGGAACCGATTGGGACATGATCGGGCGAGGCAACCCCCGGGGTCGGGTCGGCACCCCCGAAGACATCACCGGACTGGTCGTCTTCCTCAGCTCACGAGCCGGGTCCTACACCGTCGGTGAGACCATCACGACCGACGGGGGCCAGATCAACGCCAGCCGCGGTCTCCCCTCGACCTCCTAGCCCGGTCCTCGGCCGCGACCCGATCACCTCCGAGGAGCCCCGAACCGATGCGCGCCGCCCACGACACCGGCACCGAAATGTTGCGGTGCAGCCTCGACGACGGCGTCGCCACCGTCATCTTCGACAACCCCGACAAGCGCAACGCTCTGTCGGGTGAGATTCGGCGGGCCCTTCCCGACCTGCTGAGGTGGCTCGACGAGGTGTCGGAGGTGCGGGTCGTGGTGATCACCGGGGCGGGTGAGCAGGCCTTCATGTCCGGAGCCGACATCTCCGAGTTCGGCGATCAGCGCACCTCGCCCGAGGCCCGTGCCACCTACGACGAGGCCTTCGACGAGATCGACCGGGCCTGGGCCGCGCTCACCAAACCGATCATCGCCCGCATACGCGGCTACTGCCTCGGAGCGGGGCTGGTCACCGCGCTGCGCGCCGACATCCGCATCGCGGCCGACGACGCCGCGTTCGCCGTTCCCGCCGCTCGGCTCGGGCTGGGGTTGCGGTTCGCCAACGTCGAACCGTTGGTCGGTCTCATCGGCGGGGCGCACGCGTCAGAGATGCTGTTCACCGCCCGCCGGTTCGTCGCCGCCGAGGCCCTCGCCATGGGCTTGGTGAACCGAGTGGTCCCCGTGGCCGACCTCGACGCGGCGGTCGGCGACCTGGCCCGGTCGATCGCCGACAACGCCCCGCTCACCGTCGCCGCCTCCAAGGCCGCCATCGACGCGGCCCGGCGGTCACCCGTCGATCGCGACCTGGCCACCGTCGAGGCTCTCGTCGAAGCCGCGTTCCGCTCCGAGGACTACCTCGAGGGCCAGGCCGCTTTCGCTGACAAGCGGAGTCCCCGCTTCCAGGGTCGCTGAGAGCCTGCCTCGTCCTATCCGGACGCCTCGAGCCGCCGCGTGGCAGGATCAGCGCCGTGATCGGGCTGGTGGTGGCAGTGATCGTGGGGCTGCTGGGGTGGTGGGCCGACCACGGCCGTCGTCGCTACGCCGACCAGGCCACGACCCCCGCGGCGGCTCTCTTCGCCGGGTTCAACCTCGTGTCCGGGCGGGCGTGGGCGGCCGAGCCTCTGGCTGCGCACCGCACCAAGACACCGGTGGTGTGGTGGGACTACGAACTCCACGAACAGCGTCGCCGGGTGCGCAACGGCAAGACCGAGCTTCGCTGGCACAAGGTGCAGGACCGGAGCGAGGCGTTACCGGAGATGGAGGTCGTCGACGACACCGGTTCGGCGCTCGTCCGCATCCGTGGCGCCCGGGTCGTTCCTCGCCTCAGCCACCGGGAGACCATCAGCGGCCACCCCGGTCGATACCTCGAACGGGGCTTCATCGATGTTCCCGCTGGTTCGCTGGCTGGCTCCCACGATGCCACCGGGCTCTACCGCGAGACTGAGCGGATCGTCGCAGTGGGCGACGCCGTTTTCGTCACCGGCGGGTGTGCGATCGACCCTGAGCGAGGCGTGCCCGTCGTGGCCAACCGGGTCATGATCTCGACCCGGACCGAGCGCTTCCACCTCCTCGCGTTCGCCGTCACCGAGGTGGTCGCGCTCGTCGCGATGGTCACCGCGCTCACCTACGGGCTGGCGTCGATCGTGCGACCAGACGACCTCGCTGACCCCACGGCCTGGGTGCCCGGCATCGGGGCATCGGTGGCGGTCTTCGCCCTCGCCTGGCTCGGAATCGCCCACAACCGGCTCCGCCTCGTCGCCCAGGCGGCCGACCGCTCCTGGAGCCTGGTCGACGTGCAGCTCCGCCGCCGGCACGACCTGATCCCCGCGCTGCGCGACACCGTGGCTGCCCATGCCCGCCACGAACAGGTCGCCCTCACCGAGACGATCGCAGCCCGGGTCCGCATGGACGACGCCGGCTCCGACAGCGAGGCCCGCGCACTGTCCGACGAGGCCGAGGCCCAGACGGCGGCATTGCGGTCGCTCCTCGCGGTGGCCGAGGCCTACCCCGAGCTGACCGTCGACGAGTCGTTCCGTCGCCTCCAACACCAGCTCGCCGACACCGAGGACCGCATCGCCGCCAGCCGCCAGTTCCACAACGATTCGGTGACCCTTCTCGCCGATCGCCGGCGCCGGTTCCCCGACCTGCTCATCGCCTGGTTGATCCGCCTCGACCACCGCGACCTGATCGGGGCACGAGGCTTCGAGCGCACGGTTCCGGGAATCGACCACTCCTTCGACGGGAACGTGACAGGATCAGCGCCATGATCGGACTGGGCGTGGCCGTGGTTGCAGGGATCGTCGCGTGGCTGGTCGACCGCCGGCGTCGACGCTACGCCGACCGGGCCACTACCCCCGCGGCCGCGCTGTTCGCCGGGTTCAACATCGTGAAGGGGCGAGGGTGGATCGAACAGCCCCTGTCGAGCCACCGCACCGGCACGGACTCGCTGTGGTGGGAGTACGTCCTCGAGGAGGAGCGGCGTCACACCCGCACCGTCACCGACTCGAAGGGTCAGACCCGCACCGAGACCTACACCGAGTGGCACACCATCGAGACGCTGCAGGACGCCGCACCCGAGATCGAGGTCGTCGACGACACCGGGACCGCCCTCGTGAGGATGGTCGACGCCAACGTCGTCCCCCGTCAGGTCCACTCCGAGATCTTCCGGGAGAATCAGGCGCGGGGAATCCTCGGGCGGCTCCTGGTGGCGTCGGGCAGCTCGACGGGACGCTACCGCGAGACCGAGAAGGTGGTCGCCCACGGGGCCGACCTGTTCGTGGCGGGTGAGGTCGTGCTCGACGAGCAGCGGTGGGTGCCCGTCGTCGCCGACAAGGTGATGGTGTCCACCCGCAGCGAGGAGTCCCACGTCCGCTGGCTCACCGTCGGGGTGCTGGCGCTCGTGCTCGTCGCCGTCGCCGCGACCGCCACCGGCGTGGCCACGCTCATCCGTCCCGACGACCCCGCCGACCCGGTGGGGTGGGGGCCGGGGCTTGCCGCCGGACTCGTCATCGTCGTGATGGCCTGGGCCCTCACGACTTACAACCGGCTCCGTCTCGTCGCCCAGGCGGCCAATCGGGCGTGGAGTCTCATCGACGTCCAGCTCCGACGGCGCTACGACCTGATCCCCGCGCTGCGCAACACCGTCGCCGCCCACGCCACCCACGAGGCCGACACGCTCGTCGGCGTCACCGAGGCCCGGACGGCGGCCGACGCGGGGACCCGAGCGGCCACCGGCGAGGGCGATCACGACGAGGCCGAGGCGCTCTCCGACGAGGCCGAGGCCCAGACGACGGTGTTGCGGTCGATCCTGGCGGTCGCCGAGGCCAACCCCGAACTCACCGCCGACGAGTCGTTCCGCCGCCTCCAACACGAGCTCGCCGACACCGAGGACCGGATCGCGGCCAGCCGCAGCTTCTACAACGACTCGCTCACCCTTCTCCGGGATCGCTGCCAGCGTTTCCCCGGATCGCTCATCGCGGCTCGGGTCCCGATGGACCATCGGGAGCTGATCGACGCCCGCGGCTTCGAGCGCACCGTTCCCGCGGTGCGTCACCAGTTCGCCACCTGACCTGGACGCCCCGACGGGTCCCCGCGGTGCACGGACCCGGGATCGAGGCGATGATGGAGACATGACCGGGGTGATTCTCCTGCTCGTGTTGTCGATCGGCCTCGTCACCGTCATCGGGGTCGTCAACCTGGCGCGCCGGGCCCGAGAGGACCACGAGCGAGAAGGGCTCTACGGGTCCGACCTCCATGCCGGCCACGCCGCGGCCGGAAGCCTGCGCGAGCAGCTCGAGGCCGTCGAGCGCCAGGATGAGCTCCTGGCCCTGGCCCGCCTGGTCAGCGAGCTCGATCGGGCCGCGTTCGCCGGCCTTCCCGTCACCTCCTGCACCCGCACCGGTTTCGACACCTGGACGGTGGCCTTCGCCGACCAGACGACCGTCACCGTCCGCAGCGTCGACCACAGCGCCTTTCAGCGGGCCGACCGGCTGGCCCGGCG
>SKKL01000166.1 GCA_007121465.1 Acidimicrobiales bacterium
CCGAGGAGGATGTCGACGCCTCGGCCGGCCATGTTCGTGGCGACGGTGATGGCGCCGAGCCGACCGGCCTGGGCGACGATCTCGGCTTCACGGAAGTGCTGCTTGGCGTTGAGCACCTCGTGGCGGATTCCCCGCCGGTCGAGCAACTCGCCGAGGATCTCGGAGTGTCCGACCGAGGCGGTACCGGCGAGGACCGGCTGGCCGGTCCGGTAGCGCTCCTCGATGTCGTCGACCACGGCGTCGAACTTGGCCGCCTGGGTCTTGTAGATCAGGTCACCCTCGTCCTGGCGGATCATCGGGCGATGGGTGGGGATCGGCACCACGTTGAGGCCGTAGGTGGCCATGAGCTCGGCGGCTTCGGTCTCGGCGGTGCCGGTCATGCCGGCGAGCTTGTCGTAGAGGCGGAAGTAGTTCTGGAAGGTGATGGTGGCGAAGGTCTGGTTCTCCTCTTTGATCTTCACCCCTTCCTTGGCCTCGACCGCCTGGTGGAGTCCCTCGGACCAGCGCCGACCTTCGAGGATCCGTCCGGTGAACTCGTCGACGATCTTCACGTCGGAGTCCTGGACGATGTAGTCCTTGTCGCGCTTGTACAGCTCCTTGGCCTTGAGCGCCGCGCTGAGCTGGTGGACCAGGTTGGTGTCGACCTGGTCGTAGAGGTTGTCGACACCGAGAGCGGACTCGACCTTCTCGATCCCGGACTCGAGCGGGGAGACGGTTCGCTTCTCCTCGTCGACCTCGTAGTCCTCGTCGCGTACGAGCGTCCGGACGATGGAGGCGAACTGGTAGTACATCTGGGCGGCGTCGGCGAGACGGCCCGAGATGATCAGCGGCGTGCGGGCCTCGTCGATGAGGATCGAGTCGATCTCGTCGATGATGGCGTAGTTGTGTCCTCGCTGGGCCTTGCGCTCGAGCGACATGACCATGTTGTCGCGCAGGTAGTCGAAGCCGAACTCGTTGTTGGTGCCATAGGTGATGTCGGCGGCGTACTGCTCTCGCTTGTAGGCGGGATCGCCCTTGCCGGGCACGACGAGGCCGACGTCGAGGCCCATCCACCGGTAGATGCGGCCCATCCACTCGGAGTGGAAGGTGGCGAGGTACTCGTTGACGGTGACGACGTGGACGCCCTTGCCGCTCAGCGCGTTGAGGTAGACCGGCAGGGTCGAGACGAGCGTCTTGCCCTCACCGGTCTTCATCTCCGAGACCCACCCGAAGTGCAGTGCCGCACCACCCATGAGCTGCACGTCGAAGTGCCGCTGGCCGATGACCCGGCGGGCGGCTTCGCGGGTGACCGCGAACGACTCGATGAGCAGGTCGTCGACCGACTCGCCGTTGTCGACCCGCTGCTTGAACTCGCCGGTCTTGGCCTGCAGCTCGGCGTCGGAGAGCGCCTCGATCTCGGGTTCGAGCGCGGATATGTCCGGTACGAGCCCCGCCAGGGCCTTGACCTTCTTGCCTTCGCCGGCGCGAAGGACCTTCTTCAGCATTCCCATGAGGTGTCCGAGTCTACCGATGGGGTCCCACGGTGCTGTTCACCACCTCACAAGTCGGTGCTGTTCACCGACTCAGGTGCCGGAGCCAGGGCCTCCGGTGCGGGACTCGCCGGCCTCGACGATCAGCTCCTCCTCGGCCAGCAGATGCAGGCCTTCGAGGGTGGCCCGCAGCTCGGTCCGGGCCATGAGCGGGTCGAGCCCGAGAGCCTGGGCGGCGGCGGCGAGGTCGTCGCCCTGGGCGAATCGGTCGAGCAGTGCCGTGTGGCGGTTGCTCGGGCCCCAGCGGGAACGACGACCGGCATCGACCGGGCGGTCACGCAGTGTCCGGTCGAGTCGATCGAGCTCGAGCGCGACGGCGCGTGCCAGCGCCGGCCCGAGGACCACCCCGCCCTCGTGGACCGTGCGGACCGCGTCCCCCAGCCGGCCCATGGCTTCCTCCTTGCGGAGGTGTCCGAGGGCCCCGGCCCGAAGCGCTCCGACCAGCTCGTCGAGATCGTCGCTCACCGACAGCACGAGGATCCGGGCCCACGGCCGAGCGCGTCGGATGGCCGCGGTGGCGTCGATGCCGGTTCCCTCCGGCATGCGCAGATCCATCAGGGTGACGTCGGGTGCGTGGTCGATGACCCGCTCGACGGCTTCGGTTCCGGTGGCCGCTTCGGCGACGACGTCGAGGCCCGAGTCCTCGAGCGTGGTGACGACGGCGCGACGAAACAGCGGATGGTCGTCACAGACCAGGACGCGAAGGTTGGCATCGGTGGTCACGGTCGGAACGCTACCGGCTGGGCTGACCCCCTCGGCGCCGGTGTTGCCGCGGCGACCAACCCCACGACCCGTGCGACACCGCACCCGCCGAGCGCGGCGGCCGCCGCCTCGAGGGTCGAGCCGGTGGTGACGACATCGTCGACGAGCAGGACCGATGCCCCGACGCATCGGCCTGCCGGTCGAAAGGGAGTGATCTGGGTCCGTCGCTCGTGCGCTCCTCGACCGGTCTGGCTCTCACCGCGACCCCGGCGCAGCAGCCGGCGGGGCGGGACCCCCATCCGCCGGGAGACGGCTCGGGCGAGGAGCTCGGCCTGGTCGAAGCCCCGTTCGCGGCGCCGGGCGGCCGACGTGGGCGCCCAGGTGACGAGGTCGGGGCGGCCCGGCGGCAGGACCGCCACCATGGCGTCGGCCATCCACGACGTGGCGGCCCGCTGACGGCGGTACTTGAGAGCGGTGACGAGTGGTCGGGACGCGTCGTCGTAGGCGACGGCGGCGAACAGCGCGGCGAGACCAGGCGGGGGCGGCAGCCGACCGAGGGGCGAGAACAGCTCGCGGCACTCGGCGCACGGGGCGCCGCCCGGTCGGTGACACAGCGGACAACGGTCGGCGAGGAGCACGCTGCCATGATGGCTGTGACCTGTGACAATTCCGCCGGGCATCGGCAGTTGGCGTCGATAGCCTGCGCCGGTGCGCAGCGGCCCCGTCACCACCCGATTCCTCGTCCCGCCCAGAGAGCTGCGGCGACGGGTGCCGCGCCTGCTGGTCGGGCTGGTGATGTGCGGGTTCGGTCTGTCGCTGATGTTCAACGCCGGCCTGGGTTTGAGCCCCTGGGACGTGCTCCACGAGGGGATCCATCAGCGGACCGGCATACCGGTGGGCACGGTCGTGATCCTCGTCGGCTTCGCGCTCTTGTTGACCTGGATCCCGCTGCGTGAGCGGCCCGGCATCGGCACGATCGCCAACGCTCTGCTCATCGGGTTGACGGTGAACGTCACCCTGCTCTGGCTCCCCGAGCCCGACGTGTTGTGGCAACAGATCGGGTTCGTCGGCGTCGGTGCGTTCCTCTTCGGGCCGGGGTCGGGGCTCTACATCGGGGCGGGGCTCGGGCCCGGCCCCCGCGACGGGTTGATGACCGGGATCGCCCGCCGGGGCCCGTCGGTCCGCCGGGTCCGCACCCTCATCGAGCTGTCGGCACTGTCGGTCGGGTTCCTGCTCGGAGGGACCGTCGGGGTGGGGACGGTGCTGTTCGCCGTGACGATCGGACCCAACGTGCAGTTCTTCCTCGAACGCTGGACCATCGAGGCCTGATCGCATCACCGGGCCGGACGACCGCGTTGGCACCTAGCCCAGGCGGGTGAGCACGTTGCGGGTGATCTGTTCGATCTGGGGATCGCGCCCGGCGAGGCCGTGCGCCCAGTCGGTCGACCCGGAGGTGACGACGGTGGCGCCGGCGTCGTTCGTGTAGGCGCCGAGCACGGCGTGGCCGTGGCGGATCCGGTCGATCGCCTCGGGTTCCCGCGTTCCGAACACCCGTGAGGCGATGTACTCCAGCTCGCTGGGTTCGCCTGGCTTCGGCGGGCGTGGCGCCGTCTCGCGCGTGAAGTGCCGGACCGGGCATGTACCGAGGATCTCGAAGCTGTCCGGAGTGCCGTCCTCGCCGGTGGGATAGGGCAGTCCGTCGCGGTAGGTGAACACGCACCCGTCGCACTCGTAGCCGACGACGGTGGCGCCGGACCCGAGCACGTCGCCGTAGCCGAGACCGGTGCCGTCGAAGAGCCAGTGGTCGGCGCGATGCACCGTGTAGCCCCCGAGGCCAGCGGTGACGTTGCGGCCGATGCGGTGGTAGCCACCGCGGGTGAACGATACGCCGGTCATGTGGTTCTCTGGTCGAGCAACGATCACGTCGGACCAGAACGTGGTGAGTTCACGCTCACGATCGGTTCCGAGGACGGGGTCGTCCTTGAACATTCCCTTGTAGCCGACCATGACGTCGTGGTCGGCGCCCTCGATGCGCACCTGCCACAACGAGGTGTTGCCGGAGAAGAACGCCGCGTTGCCGCCCCGAGCGACGAAGGCTTCGACGGTGTCACGCATGCCGGCCGACCAGTACTCGTCGTGGCCGACCGACAGGTAGAGGCCGGCCCCGTCGAGCACCTCGGGGTGCTGTTCCAGGTCGGCGTTGGTGCACACCCCGATCTCGAACCCGTCGCTCTCGGCCCACTCGATGAAGGGCAGCTCCCAGTCCGGCCAACCGGCCGACCCGGCGTAGCCCGAGAGGTGGTTCAGCTGCAGATAGCCAACGTGGGCGGCGTTCTGGGGGTCGGGAGCGCCGGTCCCGGTCACCCGACGGCCCTTGCCCGGCGGCTTGTGCAGGTATCCCGGAGCCATCGGCCGTTGCATCGAGACCTGGGTGCCGCCGGTGTACAGGTTCGGGCCGCCGAAATCGTTGTAGGCGTGCCAGGTGTTGGTCGACAGGGCCAGCACGATGCGGGTCGGCGACGACGGTCGCACCACGAAGAAGGCGAAATCCCGCCGGACCTTCTCGCCGACGGCGATCTCCATGACGACCTCGTAGTAGCCGGAGTGCCACGCCGGGTCGACGTCGAGGCTGAGTGCTGTCGGCCAGCCGCACCCGTTCGATGCGGCGTCCTTCGGCGTGTCGTGCTCGTCAGCCGCGACAGCATCGGAGCTCCACACCACCTCGCGGCGCGCGCCGACTCGAGCCACCTCCACCCGCACCGGCCGACCACCCGACGACGACATGTGCAGCCCGACCTGCTCACCCGCCGCGACCGACTGCGGCCAGCAGTACCCCGTCACCACCTCGCGTTGCATGCCCGACCCTAACCCGACGACACGATCCCAGGTTGCTCCCCCGGCCGGCTCAGTCCCCCGGCTCGGGGATCGCCGAGCCGTCTCCTGCGCCATCGGTGGTGATCACGGCGAACCCGCCGTCGGGCTGGAGCACGATGGCCTCGACGCTCTCCAGCGAGCCCATCCCGTTCTGGAGGGCAGCCCCGACGAGGTCGTTCTCGGTGAGACGGTGCCGGCGCATGGCGGCCTCCACCAGTTCGCCCCGGTGGTAGAGCAGAACCGGCTCGGCATCGAGCGCACGGGCGAGCCAGACACGGCGGTTGCGAGCGATGGCCGCGCCCCACTGGAGGGCGATCAGCACCGCGAAGGCGATGACCACCTCGGGCAGCGCGACCTCCTGAGCGGTGATCACCCGACCGAACGCCGACCCGATCGTCACCGTGATGACGAAGTCGAAGGGGCTCATGGTCGCCAAGGTGCGGGGACCGGTGCGACTGACCAGGAAGACGAGCCACACGTAGCCGAGCGTGGTGACGACCACGATCCGCACGAGCGGCTCCCATCCGCCCCACAGGAGCATGACGTCGTCGAGCAGCGGGTCGTTCATCGTTTCGGAGTCCTTCACGCGAGTACGGGGCTGCTGGGACACCTTCCCCGTCGGGACCGATCCGACTCCCCTACCCGGCGGTCTCCTCGACCATGGACCCCTTGGGCCGAGGGTTGCGGGCCCCGGCGATGTCGGCGTGTCGCTCGGCGATGGCCGAAGCCCAGTCACTGGCGGTGAACACGTAGAACCGCTGTTCACGGATGGCGTCGACGACCAGGCCGGCCACCTCCTCGGGCGGCTGGTGTCCGGCCATGAAGTCCCGGATCATCTCCCGCACCGCCTCGGCCTCCACGGGGTCGGCGACGAGCGGATCGGGGACCTGCTCGGGCCGGTTCCGGTCGGACTCGGCGATGCGGGTGGCGACCCACCCGGGGCACAACGCCGACACCCCGATCGTCGAGCCGGCGGCGGCGAGCTCGGAGTGGACGACCTCGGTGAGGGCGAGAACCGCGTGCTTCGAAGCGTGATAGGGGGCGAGCCCGGCGAAGGCCGTCATCCCCGCCACCGAGGCGGTGTTGACGATGTGACCGTCGCCGTGGCTCATCAGGTGGGGTTGGAACACCCGGTGGCCGTGGACGACGCCCATGAGGTTGACGCCGAGCACCCACTCCCAGTCGACGGCCCGCAACTCATGGACCGGTGCCGACGAGCCACTGACCCCGGCGTTGTTGCACACGACGTTGACCCGCTCGAACCGGTCGAACGCCGCTGTCCCCAACCGGTCCATGGCGGTGGCGTCGGAGACGTCGGTCGGCACGCTGATGACCTCGGCACCCTCGGCGGAGAGCTCGGCGACCAACTCGTCGAGCAACGGCTCCTCGACATCGGCGAGGACGAGCCCCATGCCCTCGGCGGCAAAGCGACGGGCCATGGCCGCGCCGATCCCGCTGGCCGCCCCGGTGATGACCGCAACCTTGCCTGCGAACTGGTCCACCAACTCCCCCTTCGCTCCCGTTTCGAGCGACTCTCCCCCTGACGCCTGGACACTAGCGGCGCCCCTGGGTCAGCACGAAGATCTCCCCGTGGCTCTTACGGACATCGCCGCGTTCCTGCGGTCACCGATGTCGCGCGGTATCCCGACGACGGGATCGTCGCCCGCGACGACATCGAGATCCACTTCTGGCTCACCGAGGACGAGGACGTCCCCAAGGCGACCTCGTGCCGGATCGACGTGACCGGCGTGGACGCGCTGTACCGGGAGATGGACGCGGGCGGATGCTGGGATCCTGACATCTCGACCAGACGGGCGGTGTCACCAGTCGTCGTCTTGGTCGTCGGGGTTGGGTGGGGGTTTGCGTCGTCGGCCGTTGTGGTGGGTGGGGCAGCGGAGCCGGCCGTTGGTCTGGGTGGTGAGCCCGCCGGCCTCGTAGGGCACGATGTGATCGACGTCGCAGCGTTGGGCGGGGGCGGTGCAGGTGGGGATGTCGCAGCGCCGGTCGCGGACTTCGACGGCGCGGCGAGTGGCGCCGGTGAAGAGCCGTCGGCGTTCGCCCACGTCGAGCACGCGGGACGGGCTGTCGAACACGATCCGTTCGATGTCGGCGTCGCGCAGCAGCGGAAGGATCTCACCCGGCGTGACCACGGGTCCGGTGGAGAGTTCGCACACCCGACCCGCGAGGGTCGGCAAGTCGACCAGCAC
>SKKL01000309.1 GCA_007121465.1 Acidimicrobiales bacterium
CGGGCCCGCGGGCCCCGCATCACCGCCATGTTCCGCGAGTCGCCCGAGACGGCCCGCCGACTCTGCATCGTCCTCGGCACCAGCCCCTGGCTCGGGGAGACGGTGAGCAAGGAACCCGACCTCATCGCCAAGCTTCCCCGCATCGGGCGCGACACCCCTCCCGATCGAGACGAGCTGGTCGCCGCCGCCCGACGTACCATCGACTGGCGAGCCGAGCCCGACGACCGCCAAGGGGGCCTGCACCGGTGGAAGGACCGCCAGGTCCTCGCCATCGCGGTCGGGGAGGTCATCGACGACGCGTCGGTCGCTCATGCGGGAGGGCGTCTGGCCCTCGTCGCCGAGGCGACCCTCGAAGCGGCGTTGGGAGCGATCGAGCCACAGGTCCCGTTCGCGGTGGTCGCCGCGGGTCGCCTCGGCGGCCACGAGCTCGCCTACCACAGCGACCTCGACCTCATCTTCGTGCACGGCGGGTCCGGTGCCGACGACGACGAGGAGGCCAAGCGGGTCGCGTCGGCGCTCATGCGCTTCGTCGGCGGGTCGACACCCGCCGAACGGCTCTACGAGGTCGACCCCGACCTTCGCCCCGAGGGCCGCCAGGGTCTCCTCGCCCGCAGCCTCGCCGGGTTCGAGAACTACTGGCAACGATGGTCGGCCCCATGGGAACGCCTCGCCATGGTCCGGGCCCGCCCCGTCGCGGGCGATCCCGAGGTGGGGGCCCGATGGGCGGCGATGCTCGACGAGCATCTGTGGTCGACCGAGGTGAGCGACCACGAACTGCGGGAGATCCGCATGGTGAAGGCCCGCATGGAGAACGAGCGGATCCCCGCCGGCGAGGACCCTCGCTTCCATCTCAAGCTGGGGAAGGGCGGGCTCGCCGACGTGGAGCTGTGCGTCCAGCTCCTCCAGCTCCAGCACCGGGTTCGCGCCGACGGCACCGTGACGGGCATCGAGGCCCTCACCGCCGACGGGGTTCTCGAGCCCGTCGATGCCCGGATCCTGGCCGAGGCCTACGAGTACTGCGAGCGGGTGCGGAACCGCTGGCACCTGTTGCGCAACGGACCCGGCGACTCGCTTCCCTCGGATCCCGACTCGCTACGCCGACTGGCCCGCTCCCTCGACACCAGCGCCACCCGTCTTCGCGACGAATACCTGCGGGTCACGCGCCGGGCACGGGTCGTGGTCGAGCGCGAGTTCTACGGCGAGCTCTGAGCCGCGGGCACCCAGCAGCCAGAGCCTCACCGACAGCAGAGCCTCACCGGCCGCCGGGCACCGGGCACCGCCGCAGCGGGCAGACCGGCAGTTCGCACAGCCGACAGATCGAGGTCGGGTCCTCGACGAGGCGGGACTGGGTCCGCAGCATGTCACCGACGAGACGCTCGAGGTCGCGCCGATCGACCGTGGACAGCCCCGCGAGGGCGCGGGTGAGGACCCGACGTCGCTCTTGGACGAGCTTGAGTGCCCGTCGCCGACCCACACCGGTGAGAACGAGGCTCACCTCCCGTCCGTCGGGAGCGTTGCGACGTCCGACGAGGCCGTCGGCCTCCATGCGGTCGACCAACCGGACGGTGGCGGAATGGGAGAGCCCGACGCTGTGCCGCAGGTTGGCGATGGACATCCCGGGACGCCGCAACAACCCGAGGAGCGCAGCCGGGGAGGACGGACCGTGCCCCGCGACGGCCTCGGTCCGTTCCGCGAGGGTGTCACCGAGCGCGACCACGAGGGCTCCGAGAAGGTTCTCGACACGTCCCTGCATCTGACCACCCTAGGTGATACCTATGCAGCGTGCATACATCCCCGCTGCGTTCCCCCTGGTCAGAGGGCCTTTTTCAAATCAGACGGTTGTCATTCCCCGATCGCGGGCAATCAACCCTATGGTCGATCGTGGCTCACTACACGAGCCGACCAGCTGTGCTCGGGTCGTTCCGACGATGCAACGACTTGGTATGGCGCGACCTGTCCGCGACACCTCCGAGACCTTGAAGCTGCCAGACGACGAACCCACGTCGATCACCTTCCGCTCCCCCACCCCCGCCGACGGCGCCACCATGTGGACCCTCACCCGGGATGCCGGGGGACTGGACCTGAACTCGCCCTACGCCTATCTGCTGGCCGGACACCACTTCGGTTCCACCAGCATCGTCGCCGAAGCCGGTGACGGGGACCTGGCCGGGTTCGTGTTCGCCTATTCGCCTCCCGACGAGCCCGACACCGTGTTCGTCTGGCAGGTCATCACCAACCCTCGCTTCCGGGGTGCTGGTGTCGGCCGGCGGATGCTGCACGAGGTGATCGACCGGGCGAGAACCCGTGGCATCACGACCATGACCGCCACGGTCACCCCTTCGAACGATGCCTCCAAGGCCCTGTTCTCCGCCGTCGCCCGCGATCTCGGCGTCGACTACGGCGAACGACCCTGCTTCGGCCAGGAGCTGTTCCCCGGCGACGGGGAGCACGAGCCCGAAGACGAAGTCCGCGTTGGTCCCTTCGGGTGACCGACCGACCACGATGACCACCCACCGGGAGGATCCCTCCATGATCGACATCTTCACTACCCACGAATCCGAAGTCCGCAGCTACTGCCGCAACTGGCCCGCCGTGTTCGAGCGGTCCAAGGGCGACCACATCTGGGACACCGACGGCCGCCGCTACATCGACTTCTTCGCCGGCGCCGGCTCGCTCAACTACGGGCACAACCCCGAGCCGATGAAGACCGCCCTCATCGAGTACCTCACCAACGACGGCATCACCCACAGCCTCGACGCGCACACCGTCGCCAAGGCCCGGTTCATCGAGGCGTTCACCCAGACGATCCTCCAGCCGCGTGGCCTCGACCACAAGATCATGTTCCCCGGCCCGACCGGCACCAACGCCGTCGAGGCCGCGCTCAAGCTGGCCCGCAAGGCCACCGGGCGCGACACCGTGGTCAGCTTCACCAACGCCTTCCACGGCATGACCCTCGGGTCGTTGGCCATCACCGGCAACTCGATGAAGCGCCAGGGCGCCGGTGTCGCCCTCGGCAACGCCGTCTCCATGCCCTTCGACGGCTTCCTCGACGGACCGATCGACTCGCTCGACTACTTCCAAGCGTTCCTCGAGGACAGCGGCTCGGGTGTCGAGTTGCCGGCCATGGTCATCCTCGAGACCGTCCAGGCCGAGGGTGGCCTCAACGTCGCCGGCTTCGACTGGCTCCGTCGCCTCGCCGCCCTGTGCGAGCGCCACGGCATCCTCCTCGCGATCGACGACATCCAGGTCGGCTGTGGCCGTACCGGACAGTTCTTCAGCTTCGACGACGTCGGCATCACCCCCGACATCATCTGCATGTCCAAGTCCCTCAGCGGCTACGGCCTTCCCCTCGCCATCACCATGATGCGGCCCGACCTCGACGTCTGGAGCCCGGGTGAGCACAACGGCACCTTCCGGGGCCACAACCCCGCCTTCGTGACCGCCACCGCGGCGCTCGGCCACTGGAAGACCCATGACTTCACCGACGAGGTGCGGGTCAAGGGTCAAGAGATCGGCGACCGTCTCGTCGACATCGCCGCCGCCCACCCCGACCTCGGTGGCGAGGTCAAGGGACGGGGGATGATCAAGGGCATCGCCTTCGAGGACTCCTCGGTGGCCAGCCGCATCGCCCGGATCTGCTTCGACAAGGGCCTCATCATCGAGACCGCCGGACCCGAGGACGAGGTCCTCAAGCTCCTGCCCGCACTCAGCATCGAACCCGACACGCTGCAGGAGGGCCTCGACATCATCTCCGAGGCCACCGAGATCGTGTCGGCCCGCCGAGACGGAGACACCGTCAGCACCTCCCGGAAGGGGACTCACTCGTGATCGTCCGCACACTCGCCGACATCGAAGGAACCGAACGAGCTGTCGAGGGGCCCACCTTCGTCAGCCGCCGATTTCTCCTCGCCGACGACGGCGTCGGGTTCTCGTTCCACGACACCGTGCTCTACGCCGGGACCACCACCAACATGTGGTACGCCAACCACGTCGAGGCGGTGTACTGCATCGAGGGCACCGGCGAGCTCGAGGACCTCGTCAACGAGAAGACCTACCAGATCGCGCCGGGCACGCTCTACACACTCAACGGACACGAGAAGCACGTCTTGCGAGCCCACGAGGATCTGCGGATGATGTGTGTGTTTACCCCGCCCCTCACCGGGCAGGAACTCCACGACGAAAACGGGACGTACCCACTTCTGAACAGCTGAGAACACATAGGAGGAGGTTTCCGTGACCACCCTGGTCGATGCCTACCCGTCCCGGATCACCACCGAGCCGGCCGTCATCGAGCGGTTCGAGCCGGTGATCCACCATCCCGACGGAACCGCGTCCCCCGGACCCGCCAGCCACGACGCCCTCGTCGAGTACGAACGTGACGGCTACATGGTCATGGAGTCCCTCTTCACCCAATCCGAGATCGACGCCTACCTCGGCGAACTCGCGGCACTCGCTCGCGATCCCGAGGTACGGCGTCGCCCGGAGGCGGTGGTCGAGCCGAACAGCGACGCTCTCCGCTCGCTGTTCGCGGTCCACCGTGACAACCCCCTGTTCCACGAACTCTCTCGCGACCCCCGCCTGGTCGACATCGCCCGCCAGCTCCTCGGCAGCGACGTGTACGTGCACCAGAGCCGGGTCAACCTCAAGCCGGGACTCACCGGGCAGCCCTTCTTCTGGCACTCCGACTTCGAGACCTGGCACACCGAGGACGGCATGCCCCGAATGCGGGCGGTCTCCGCCTCGGTCGTACTGACCGACAACACCGAGTTCAACGGACCCCTCATGTTGATCCCCGGCTCCCACCGGTGGTTCGTGTCGTGTGTCGGGGAGACCCCCGAGCGCAACTACGAGATGTCGCTCAAGGCCCAACAGATCGGGACACCCGACCCGGCCAACCTCGAGTGGCTCGTCGCCCAGGGCGGCATCGTCGCCCCGAAGGCCAGGCGCGGCTCGGTCATCTTCTTCGAGTGCAACACCATGCACGCCTCGGGGGTGAACCTCGCCCCGGCCCCCCGCAGCAACGCCTTCTTCGTCTACAACAGCGTGGACAACCAGATCGGTGGACCCTTCGCTGCTCCGGCGCCCCGACCCGAGTACCTGGCCAGCCGCGACACGATCACCACCCTGCGCTGACCCGCCGGCCCTGGCCAGCAAACCGGGTCGTTCGAACCGGTTGCGTCCCGGCGCTGTGGAGCAACGTCGCCGGGGCGCCATACTCGACAGGCCGCGTCCGCTCGCCTCCTCTCTCCGAGCGGCACTCGCCGCCACCATGACCGAATCACCCACGCCCGTCACCGATCGGGACCTCGCCGCCATCGTCGACACCAGCCCCAGCCCGTATGTGCTGGTGGGCGAGGGCGGGCGGATCCGCTACGTCAGCGCGACGATCGAGGATCTGCTCGGGTACCCGCCCGACGAGCTCATCGGCCGTCCGATCGGCCACATCATCGACCCTGCGCACTGGGAGGCGGCCAACGCCGCGTACCGCGCCCTCCGGGATCCCGAGCGCCGCAAGTCGCTGTCCGGCGCTCTCGGTCTCGCCGTACGCCTGGTCGACGCCGCGGGCGGAACCGTCGCGTGCCACCTCCATCCGGTGTCTTCCAGTCGAGCTTCCGAGGGGGTTCTCGCGCTCCACATCCGCCCCGGGGAGTCCCACACCCGCCTCGGCCGGGCCATCGGCGCCATGGCCAGAGGCGAGGCGATCGAAGCCACTCTCCAGCACATCCTCGACTTCGCCGGGGAGCAGACCGAGCACTCGGATCCCGTCATCGCTCTCGGGTTCGATGGCGACCGGTTCGAACAATTGGTGACCAACCGCAATCGACCACGCCACGAGCTCCACGATCTCGACATCGACTCCGCCCGTGTGCCCCCGACCCCCTGGGAACAGGTCCTCACCGGGGAACCCTCCGCGGCGGGTGCCTCCACAGACCTTCCGGAGCCGTGGCGGGAGAAGGCGATCGACGCGGGGTTCTCGGCGTGTTGGGCCTTCGCCCTCGACCGGGCCCGCCCCCACCACGATGTCCTCGTCGTGTGGAGGAGCATCGATGGGCCGCCCGAACCCCACCTCCTCCAGCACGTGGACCGGGTCACCCAGCTGATCCAGCTCGCCTTGGAGGCAGACCGGCACCGCGATCGGCTCGAGCATCGAGCCGCCACCGACGAGTTGACGGGGTTGGCGAACCGAGCCGGCCTCAACGCTCGCCTGCAGGCACTCCAGTCGGACACCGAGTCCCAGACCCTGGGCGTCGCCTATGTCGACATCGACGACTTCAAGCCGGTGAACGACCGCCTCGGCCACCAGACGGGCGACCGGGTGCTGCAGGTCGTCGCCCGGCGGCTCGCCGCGACTGTTCGGGCTGCCGATCTCGCTGCTCGCATCGGAGGGGACGAGTTCGCCGCTCTGTGTCCGAACATCTCCGGAGACGATCTGGGCCGCCTCGCCCAACGGATCATCGCCGCCCTGGCCGCACCCATCGATCTCCAGGGGCAAGTGATCTCCATCAGTGCCAGCGTGGGCATCGCCGTGATCGACCCGGCCGAGCTGGCCGAGACCGGCCCCGATGCCCTGCTCGGCCGGGCCGACGCCGCCTTGCTCCGGGCCAAGGCCGAGGGCAAGGGTCAATGGGTGGGCGACGACTGCAGGCTCCCCTCCTGAGCGCGCCCGCCGTCGACGAGCGCGACTCGCGCCATGCTTGGCTCGTCCTCGCCGGCGCGGTCCTGATGCAAGGCGCGACCGCACCCGGCCAGACCGTCGGGGTGTCGGTGTTCATCGACGACATGGCCGCCGACCTCGACCTGTCGCGCTCGGCCGTGTCGTCGGCCTACATGGTCGGAACCCTCGTCAGCGCCGTAGCCATGCCGGCCGCCGGCCGACTCATCGACCACCGTGGGCTGAGGTTCGCATCGCTGTTGTTCGGGGCGATCTTCGGGGCACTGCTCATCGCGATGAGCGGCGTCATCGGATTCATCACCCTCGCCCTGGCCTTCGCCGGGACCCGGGCGTTCGGGCAAGGTTCGCTCACCCTCACTGCCAGCACCACCGTGGCGGTGTGGTTCGACCGGGACCGGGGACTCGCCAACGGCATCAAGACCGCGGCGGGCGGTGCCCTCATGGCGATGGTCCCCATCGTGTCGAGCGTGCTCATCCTCCACTACGGGTGGCGGACGGCGTGGGTCGTGCTCGGCGTCGGGACCTGGCTCGTCGTGCTTCCGCTGGGGCTCTGGCTGATCCGGAACCCGACGATGCCCCGACCGTCCCCGGTGACCAGTCCCCCACCACCGAGAG
>SKKL01000121.1 GCA_007121465.1 Acidimicrobiales bacterium
CGTTCCGAGTCGCTCGTCGAGTCACCTGCCCGTCGCCGCCACAGGAACTCTTTGATGATCGCCCTGCTGCTCCTCCACGCCGTCGTGGCCGTGAGTGCTCCCGCTGTCGGTCGGGTGCTCGGGCGGCGCGTCTTCGGGTGGATCGCCCTCGCCCCGGTGGCGACGCTGGTGTGGCTCGCCCCTCGGCTCGGCGACCTTCTCGACGGGGAGGTGATCACCGAGTCCCACTCCTGGGTGCCGGGGCTCGGGTTGGAGTGGGGAATGCGCCTCGACGCGTTCGGGGCGCTCATGGTGCTGCTCGTGTCGGGCATCGGAGCCCTGGTGTTCGCCTATGCCGGACTCTATTTCCACACCCGCCCCGACCTCGGCCGCTTCGCCATGCTGCTGTGCGGATTCTCCGGAGCGATGCTCGGACTGGTCCTCGCCGACGATCTGCTGACCCTGTTCGTGTTCTGGGAGCTGACGTCGGTCACCAGCTACCTGCTCATCGGGTTCGATGACCGCAAGGAGAGCTCGCGCAAGGCGGCGCTCCAGGCCCTGCTCATCACCGGTGGCGGTGGCCTGGCCCTTCTCGCCGGGTTGGTGCTCATCGGCCAGCAGGCGGGCACCTGGTCGATGGCCGAGATCCTCGCCGACCCGCCCACCGAGGGCGCCGTGGTGTCGTGGGCGGTCGTGCTCGTTCTGCTCGGAGCGTTCACCAAGTCGGCCCAGGTGCCGTTCCACATGTGGCTGCCCGGCGCCATGGCCGCCCCCACCCCGGTGTCGGCCTATCTGCACTCGGCCACCATGGTGAAGGCCGGGGTGTACATCATCGCCCGGTTCTCGCCCGCCTTCGCCGACGTGGGCCTGTGGCGCCCCCTCACCGCGGTGGTGGGCATCGCCACGATGGTGTGGGGCGGCTACCGGGCACTGCGCCAGCACGACCTCAAGCTGGTGCTGGCATTCGGCACGATCAGCCAGCTCGGCTTCCTCGTCGTGCTCTTCGGCTGGGGCTCGTCGAAGCTGCTGTTCGCAGGTACGGCGATGTTGTTCGCCCACGCCGTGTTCAAGGCGTCGCTCTTCATGGTGGTCGGCATCGTCGACCACCAGGCCCACAGCCGCGACCTTCGGCGGCTGAGCGGGTTGGGTCGACGGTTGCCGGTCGTCTTCGTCGTCGCCTCGGCGAGCGCGTTGTCGATGGCGGGGGTTCCCCCGCTGCTCGGTTTCGTCGCGAAGGAAGCTGGGTTCCTCGGTTTCGTCGATGCTCCCGGTGCCGGTTCGGTGGCGGTGCTCGCGGGGCTCACCGTCGGTTCGGTGTTCACCGCGGCCTACACGCTCCGGTTCCTGTGGGGCACTTTCGGTACCAAGTCCGACACGGTCGATCCGATCGGTGCCGATGTCGCGCGACCGAGCCGGTGGTTCGTGCTTCCCGCCGGGATCCTCGCGGTGATCTCGGTCATGGGTGGTCTGGCCACCGGGCTCGCCGACCGACTCGTCGTCCCCGCCGCCGCTGCGCTGCAGGAGGGTGCCGGCGACTACCACCTGCACCTGTGGCCCGGGTGGGGGACTCCCTTGTTGCTCTCGGCGATCGCCGTCGGCGGCGGGCTCGTCTTCTTCGTCGGCCGCGACGAGATCACCCGGGTGCAGGATCGTCTCGCCGTCGGAGGTGGGGCCGATCTCGTCTTCCACGCCGGGTATGCCGCGATGCTGCGCGGCGCCGCGCGGGTCACCCGCGTGGTCCAGCCCGGTTCGATGATGGTCTACCTCAGCCTCGTCCTCGGCTCGTTCGCCCTCCTCCCCGCCGTCGTGCTGTTCGGGTCCTTCGAGATGCCCGCCGACCTGGTCCTCGCCGAGTCTCCGTTCCAGGTGCTCGTCGCCGCGATCGTGGTGGCCGGGGCGCTGGCCACCGTCCTCACCCGCCGTCGTTTCGCCGCGGTGCTCACCCTGGGGGTCGTCGGCTACGGCGTCGGCATGCTGTTCGTCATCCAGGGCGCACCCGACCTCGCCCTCACCCAGGTGCTGGTCGAGACCGTCGTTCTGGTCCTGTTCCTGCTGGTGCTGCGAGAGCTGCCCACGCGGTTCTGGTCCCGCCGCGAACGAGCTCTCAAGGCGGCCCACGTGGTCATCTCGGTCGGTGTCGCCGCGGTGGTGTTCGCGGTGATGGCGACGTCGCTCGCGTCGCGCACCGAGGTGCCGGTCGGTGAGGTCGCCGCCGAGCTGGCCTACCCGGAGGGACAGGGCCGCAACGCGGTCAACGTCATCCTCGCCGACATCCGCGCCTTCGACACGATGGGGGAGTTGGTGGTCATCGCCATCGCCGCCATCGGGACCGTCGCCCTCGTCCGGGCCCGTCGGCCTCGCGAGGACGACGACGCCCCACCCGACCGGTCCCAATCGGGAGCCGGGCTCGGAGGTGGGTCATGACCGACGGGCGTCCCTTCGGCGGCGACCGCTCCCCGGTGCTCGACGAGTCGGTCCGGCTCGTCTTCCACACGGTGCTCGTGTTGTCGGTCTACCTCTTGTTCGCCGGTCACAACGCCCCCGGAGGTGGGTTCAGCGGCGGCCTGGTCGCCGGTGCCGCGATCGTCTTGCGCTACCTGGCGGGTGGTCGGGCCGCCGGTGCGGTCCCCGGCGTCGGCCACGAGGTCCTGCTCGGGGTCGGCATGCTGATCAGCACCCTCACCGGTGTCGCCGCCCTCGTCGGGGGGACCGGGTTCCTCGAGGCCTGGGTGTTCGATCGGGAGGTCGCCGTGCTCGGAACGGTGAAGTTCACCGGCACCCTGCCCTTCGACATCGGCGTCTACCTCGTCGTGATCGGCCTGATCGCCGCCATCGTCGACTCGCTCGGTCGTGAAGCCGACACCACCGAGGCCGACGCGCTCGATCCCGACGGTGTCGCAGGTCGGGAGGGCACCGCGTGAGCCTCGCCCTCGCCGTGTGCGCCGCCACCCTCTTCGGGTGCGGCACCTACCTGCTGCTGCAACGGACGCTCACCCGGGTGATCCTCGGGATCGCGCTGTTGGGGCACGGCACGGTGCTGCTGCTCCAGGTGGCCGGCGGTCGCGCCGGCGCCCCGCCGCTCATGAGCCCCGACACCCCCGGTTCGGCCGTCGTCGACCCGCTGCCCCACGCGCTCGCGCTCACCGCGATCGTCATCACCTTCGGCGTCACCGCGTTCCTCCTGGCCCTCGCCTACCGGAGCTGGTCGCTCACCCAGGACGACGAGGTGCGCGACGACCTCGAGGACCGCCTGGTGGCTCGGCGCATCGACGCGGAGATCGAACGGTCGCAGGCCGCGGCCGAGCGTGAACGCTCCGACGGGCGACCCGAGGGGGACGGGTCGTGACCGCTCTGCTGCCGCTGTCGGTCGTGCTGCCCCTGGTCGGGGCCGCGCTGTGTCTGGTGTTTTCACGGGTCCGGGCGCTGCAACGGACGGTCACCCTGGTCACCCTCGCCGCCGGGGTGGGGATGGCGGCGATGGTGCTCGCCCGCGTCGACGCCGAGGGACCCACCGCGGTGCAGGTCGGGGAGTGGGCGGCGCCGGTGGGGATCACCCTCGTCGCCGACCTCATGGCCGCGCTGTTCCTGCTGTTCGCCATGCTCACCATCCTCGGCGTCGCCGTGTACGCCATCGGCCAGGGGGCGGACGGACGTTCGGTCTTCCACCCCGCCTACCTGGTGCTCGCCGCCGGGGTGGCCGGGTCGTTCCTCGCCGGCGACCTCTTCAACCTGTTCGTCTGCTTCGAGATGATGCTCATCGCCAGCTACGTGCTCATCACGATCGGGGCCACCGAGGCCCAGGTGCGCTCGGGCATGACCTATGTGGTGATCAACCTCACCGCCAGCACGCTGTTCGTCACCGTGGTCGCGTTCGTCTACGCCGCCACCGGCACCCTCAACCTGGCCGACCTCTCGGGCCGGTTCGCATCGCTGCCCCAGGCGCTGCAGCTCGCCATCGGGCTCAGTCTGTTCGTGATGTTCGGGGTGAAGGCCGCCATCTTCCCGCTGTTCGGATGGTTGCCCGACTCGTACCCCAACGCACCCACCGCGGTCACCGCCGTCTTCGCCGGGCTGCTCACCAAGGTCGGCGTGTACGCCATCATCCGGACCCAGACCGTGCTCGGACTCGACGAGCTCGGCACCTTCATCCTCGTCGTGGCCGGCATCACGATGGTCGTCGGAGTCGTCGGAGCGATCGCCCAGGGAGAGGTCAAGCGAATCCTCTCCTTCCACATCATCAGCCAGATCGGCTACATGATCATGGGCCTCGGCTTGTTCACCGTGGCCGGGGTGGCGGGGGCGATCTTCTATGTCATCCACCAGATCCCGGGCAAGACCGTGCTGTTCCTCGCCGGCGGGCTCGTCGAGGAGACCACCGGCACCGGGGAGCTGCACCGCCTCGGGGGTCTGATCCGGTCCGCCCCGGTCATCGCCGTCGCCTTCCTGATCCCCGCTCTGAGCCTCGGTGGCATCCCACCCCTCGCCGGCTTCGTCGCCAAGCTCTCGCTCGTGCAGGCCGGGCTGTCGGCCGAGGCGTGGGTCATCGTGGCCGTCGCCCTCGTGGCCTCGATCCTCACCATGGTGTCGATGACCAAGATCTGGTCGGGGGTGTTCTGGGGCGATCCCGACGAAGCGCCGCCACTCCCGGCCGCCCTTGGTGCGACACGCCTGCGCCCGCCGGCCCTCATGACCGCCGCCACCCTGGCTACCGTCGGCATCACCCTCGCCATCGCCGTGTTCGCCGGCCCGATCTTCGACATGGCGACCCGGGCCGCCGAGAGCGCGCTCGACAACACCGCCTATGTCGAGGCGGTGATGGGCTCGTGATCCGCAACCTCGCGCGCGGCGCGTGGCTCACCGTGGTGTGGGCGGCCCTCTGGGGCGAGTTCAGCCCCGCCAACCTCCTGTCGGGAGCGGTGCTCGCCGCCTTCCTGCTCGTTGCGTTCCCCACCGCTCGAGATCCCCGTCGCGGCACCATCCGGCCGATCGCCGCCGCGCGGTTCCTCGGGTACTTCCTGTTCCAGCTCGTGGTGTCCAACCTCCGGGTGGCCTGGGAGGTCCTCACCCCCCGCAACGACGAGCGGGAGGCGATCCTCGCTCTCCCGGTGGTGGCCTCGGCCTCGCCGACGGTGCTCAGTCTCCTCGTGAACTCGATCGGGTTGACGCCGGGAACGATGGTGGTCGACCTGACCGAAGATCCGCGGGTCCTCTACGTCCACGTCCTGCAGGTCCACGACGTGGAGGCGGCCCGGGCCGATCTGTGGCGGGTCCAGCAGTTGGCCATCCGGGCGTTCGGGTCGGCCGACGCGGTGGCTGAGCTCGACGAGCTGGTCATCGGTGCTCGATCGCGAGGTGGAGGCTGATGTTCGACTTCTCGCTCTATGTCACCTTCGGCCTCTTGTCGGTGGCGGCGGTGCTCGCCGCCGTTCGGGTGGTCACCGCCCCGAGCTTGGCCGACCGGGTGATCGCCCTCGACCTGCTGGTCGTGGTGTCGATGATCGCCATTGCTGCCGATGCCGCGCGACGGGGGAGCGGTGACTTCCTCGACGTGCTGGTCGTGATCGCACTCCTGGGTTTCGTCGCCACGGTGTCGGTCGCCCGGTTCATCGAGCGGAGAGGTGCACGATGAACCCGGTCGTCGAGGTGGTCGTGGTGGTGCTCATGCTCGCCGGGTCGGCTCTCACGCTGATCTCGGCCATCGGCTTGCACCGCTTTGCCGATGTGTTCGCCCGGGTCCACGCGGCGGGCAAGGCCGCGCCGCTCGGCGGAGCCATGGTGTTCGCCGCCGTCGCCATCCATCTCGGCGACCCGGGCGACACGGAGAAGCTCGTCCTCACCCTGTTGCTGCTCGGTCTGACGTTCCCGACCGGGGTCCACATGGTGGCGCGTGCCGCCTACCGGGCAGGGACCGAGCGGCGACCCGACATGGTTCGCGACGAACTGGCCGATGCGGTGGCCCGGGGCGAGGCGGGCTCGACCGACCGCGACCGACGCTGAGCCGCCCGGGCCCGGCAGTACGATCGGCGGCGGTGCCGACCGAGACCCTGGAGCGACCTCCCCCCACCGACGGGCCCGATCCCGATCCGCCCCCGACCGGTCCGACCGTTGCTGCCGGCCGGGTCCTTCTCGTCGGTCTGATCGGGCTGGTCCTCGCTGCCCTTCTGAACGCCGACAGCCTCGTCGCCCAGGCCGAACGCAAGCCGTTCGGTTGGTCGCGGGATGTGTCGCTCATGGTGTGGGAGCCGGTGCAGCGCACGAGTCACTTCCTGTCGCTCAATCGCCCGCGCCAGTGGATCGACGACCGGACCGGACGCTCCCAGAGCAGGGGTGACGAAGGCTTCGAGTTCCCGCCGGTCGATGCCGGCGAGCCCGACACCGCGGCTCCTGGCGAGGCCGAACCGCCTGATGCTCCGCCCGCCACCGAGCCGCCGCCTCCCGATCCCGACCTGCGAACACCGACCCCCGACGATCCGTTGCGGATCTGGGTCGGAGGTGACTCGATGTCGCAGGTGTTCGGCCAGTCGTTGGTTGCCTTCGCCGGTGAGTCCGACGTGTTGACCAGCAGCCTCGACTACCGCATCTCCACCGGTCTCACCCGACCGGACTACTTCAACTGGCCGGCCCACCTCGCCGCCGAGCTCGACCGGCTCGATCCCGAGGCGTTGGTCATCATGTTCGGCGCGAACGACGCCCAGGGCCTCGAGACCGACGACGGGCAGGTCTTTGCCCTGTTGAGCGACGAGTGGATCGCCGAGTACCGCCGACGGGTGGCGGGGACGATGGACCTGCTCCAGGACCCCGACGGTGAGCGCATCGTCTATTGGGTGGGCCAGCCGGCCATGCGCTCGGGGGACTTCGACCGGAGGATTCGCGGCCTCAACACCATCTACCGGGAGGAGGCCGAGTCTCGTCCCTGGGTGGTGTATGTCGACAGCCACGCGATGTTCAGCAACGACGCCGGCGAGTATGAGGCCTTCCTTCCGGGGCTGGACGGCCGGGTCCAGGACCTTCGGCAGGGGGACGGTATCCACCTCTCCCGGGCCGGCGGCGACCTCCTCGCCCGAACCGTGCTCGACATGGTCGAGGCCGAGGCCGGGATCGACTGAGACCGATGGTCCGCGTGCTGGTCGACTTCGACGGGACCCTCGCCCACGATGCCGATGTGCGGGGGGCGGAGCGCCACGGCATGCGCGCGGCGCTCGTACGAAAGGACGGAGGGTTCGGCGACCTGATCGACGCGGCTCGCTGGATCGTCGCCACCGCCTGACGGCAC
>SKKL01000030.1 GCA_007121465.1 Acidimicrobiales bacterium
ACCTCCTCGGGAGTGCCCGGGACCTCGATCTCGAGCTCGATGGATCGGGTGGTGGTGGTCGGTTGATCGGTCATGGGGACTCCTCGGTAGGTCGTGGGTGGGAGAGAACGACGAGGCGGTAGTCGCGGCCATCGGGCGCCGACTCCTCGTGGTAGCGAGCGACGAGGTCGAGCACGGCGGCGTTGAGCTCGTCGACGAATCGGGATCGCTGGTCGGGGCTGGAGAAGCGCAGTTCGGTGTCGATCGACAGGGTCGGTACCTGCTTGCCAGCCTGGGCGGCGCCGCGCATCAGCGCACCGACCTCGGTGATGGCGCGGCCGGCGAGAGCGAGCAGGTAGCCAGCCGAGAGTCGGTCGCGAATGCGGGAGGGGTCGGCCCCCGCCGAGCCCAGTGCTCCGGGCGAGAGCACGAAGGACCGGGCGGTGGCGGCGAACCGGCGCTCGGTGAGGCCTCCGTGGCGCACCGTCTCGACCTCGACCACCAGGCCCTGCTCGGCCAGCTTGCCCAGGTGGTAGCCGACCCTCTGGCGGGGCAGGTCGAGGTCGGCGGCGAGGGTGGCGGCCGACGCGGGCGTGTCGACCAGTCGGGCCAGGATCTGCGCCCGCAAGGGATCGAGCGCCGTCTCGGCCGCCTTCGCCTCGTCGATCACGGCAACGTTCTCCATGCGTCTCACTCTGCCTTTGACAGTTTTATTTGTCAATAGTGCCATCGGTGCGATCCTTCGGCGGCGAAGCGGCGCAGTTGGAGGCGCTGGAGCGACACGATCGGGGTCCGGAAATGCATCATCGCCAGGCGCTGGGCGTGGCGCAGACCGGGGACGGCTCCCGCATCGGTCCTTTCGGCGGTTCCACGTCCATGCGACAAACGGGGCTCCGCGACCCAGGCGACGGCTGCGTCGGCCCGACTCCCCCATACGCTTGACCCATGCCGAGCACCAGTGGGCGCCTGCGCCGTCTCGCCGAAGAGCTCGAGGAGTCAGGTCTCGACCTCGGCGACGACCCGGACCTGCTCCTCGAAGAAGTCGACCACGCCATGCGCCCCCGCATGCACGAGCGCAAGGTGCCGAGCACCGGCACGATCCTCGACCCCAGCACCGACCCCGCCACCTGGGGGTCGGGTACCGACCTCGACATCACCCGCAACCTGATCGGCGAGCAGCCCCTCGACGCCGCCCGGCGCTTCGCCGACGGCCTGTCGTGCTGGCTCATGCGGTCCCACCGCGGTCCGCCCGAGTGGTTCGTGTTCGACCGACCGGCCGGCTCCGAGCGCGACCTCGGGATCATCGCCCGCACCATGGGTGCCACGCTCGTCCAACGTCACCCGAGCGGCTCGGTGCGGGTCGTCTACGAGGCCGGAGTGCTGCGCTGGGACGGGTATTCCTGGCAGTTCGCGCCCTCGGTCGCCCGCTGGATCGACCTCGTTCACGCGACCCGACTCCCCGAAGACATCGGCCTGCTCCAGATCCTCCTCGAGTTCGCGGTCCACGACCTCGGCGCCGAGGGGATCGGGGCACTGCTGGTATATCGGGAGGGCGACAGCGACGGTCCGAGCGTCGAGCAGCGGCTCCCGACCCCTCCGCTGCTGCGGATCGACCAGCCCCGCCACCTCGCCCCGCTGCGCCACGCCCTCACCCAGGTCGACGGCGCCGCGGTGTTCGACCAGGCCGGCGTGTTGCGCCAGCTCGGAGTCGGGCTCGTCCCCAGTCGTGCCGCGGAGCGCGAGGTGGACGCGTTCCGGGGAACGCGGCACACGTCGGGCCGCCGCTACAGCTTCGACGACCCGGACTCCATCGTCGTCGCCGTCAGCGAGGACGGTCCGGTCTCGGTGTTCCACCAAGGGGCGATCCTCGGCCAATCCCGCCCCGAGGCCGAAAACTGACGAAGGGCGGGGACCAGTCGTCGAGACTCGTCCCCGCCCTTCGGCGCACTACAGGTGACGCTAGGTCACGAGTTGTCGTTGTCGTCGAACTGGTCGTCGTCGTCCTGATCGTCGTCGAGGACGCCGTTGTCGTCCTCGTCGTCGTCGATCCCCGTTCCGGGGCTCGTGGTCGTGGTCCCGTTCATGTCGTCGAAGATCTCGACATCGGCGAACAGGGCCTGAAGCTCGTCGAGCTGGGCCGTCTGGGTCTCGTCGGTCTCGGGGGTCTCCACGTCGTCGGCGTTGCCGAGATCGTCGAGGTCGACGATCACAGCGAAGCCCGACTGGGTGCCTGCCGCACCGGCACCGGCCTCGGTGTCCAGCCCGTAGGCGATGCGGACGATCTCGCGGTCGTCATCGCTGGCCCACACGTGGACCTCGACCTCGTCGTCACCCATACCGTTGGCACCGGGATCGACGGTGTCGTCGTCATCCATGCCGTTGGTACCGGTCTCGGCGGGATCGGTGTCATCGTCCCCCATGCCGTTGGTACCGGGATCGGTCGGGCTGTCGTCGGCCTGGCCGGGGGTGGTGTCGGTGTCGTCGGGATCGGTGGCCGTGCCGCCGTTGTCCACGGTCGGGGACCCCTCGCCCACATCGCCGTTGTCATCAACGAGCATCGCGACGAACGGATCGTCGATCTCGTCGAGCGACACCATGGTGGTCCAGTAGTGGGCGTCGCTCCCGTCGTGGTCGACGATCTGACCGGACTCGTCATCACCGGCGGTTCCGGCCATGTCGAGCGCCTGGAGAACCGCAGCAGGATCGTGGAGCGCGATCACGACCTCCTCGTCGAGGCCTGCGGGGAGCGCGTCAACCTCGCCGAGGTCGAACTGCATCCACTCGGCGCCGTCGTCGTCGTTGCCGATGCCGTTGTCGTCGGCCTGGACGTACATCGTCTGATCGACGATGACGACCTCCAGGTCGTCGCCGTTGTCCCTCGGCAGCATCACCCGGCGGGTGCCCTCGTCCCAGCGACTCGTTCCGTCGATCTCGGCATGCTCACCGTTGTCGTTGTCGTCGGCGATGCCGTTGTCGTTGTCGTCGAGGGCTCGCCGCACATCACCACGAGCGAGGGTGATGGTGTAGTCGCTGTTGCCCTCGCCGATCGTCGTTTGCACCACTTCGGACAGACTCAGGTCGTCGGTGTCGTCATCCGGTGCCGTGTCGGCCGGTGGGGACGGGTCGGGGCCGTTGTCATCATCGTCGTCGTCGTTGCCGCATGCCGCACCGAACAGTACGACGGCGGCGAGGACCGCCCAGATCCGTAGCCATCTATTCATCAAATCTCGCTCCTGGGTGTGTGGGGGGTGTGTGGGGCGATTCGCTCACGTACCCCCCAGGGCCGCGACTGATTCACAAATTCCGTCACCGATCGCTCGGAATCCGCTCGTGTCCCTCCGTCCGGTCCGGCGATACTCCGTTGGTGCGCCCACCCGACGAGACCCTGCAGGTCCTTCTCTACGACGTCTTCACCGATCGGCCCTTCGCCGGCAATCCGCTCGCGGTGGTCATCGATCCGCCGGCCCTCCTCGACGGCCAGATGCAGCGCGTCGCCCAGGAGCTGAATCTCTCCGAGACGATCTTCCTGACCGCTGACGGAGACCACTCGTTCCGTGCTCGCATCTTCACCCCGACGACCGAGCTCGCCTTCGCCGGTCACCCGACGGTGGGGGCGGCGTTGGCGCTGGCCGACGAGGGGCGGATCGACGGGCGGGTCGTTCTCCAGGAGGGGGTCGGGCCCGTCGAGGTCACTCTCGATGGCGGAATCGCCACGCTCACCACCCCCCGATCCCCGGTCGCGGTCGCCACGGCCGACCCAGGCGAGGTGATGGCCGCCATCGGGCTCGATCTGGGCGACCTGCATCCCGAGCTCGGGCCACGGGGTTGGAGCGTCGGCGTGCCGTTCACCATCGTGGCCCTGCGCGACCTCTCGACACTGGGCCGGGCCGGGCTCGACCTGGCCCGTTGGCGTCAGAGCCTCCAGTACACCGATGCACCCGACCTCTACCTCCTCGCCCCCCTCGATGGCACTCGGGGCGAGCGGTGGCGGGCTCGGATGTTCGGGCCCCACGTCGGCGTGGCCGAGGACCCGGCGACGGGAGCCGCCGCGGCGGCGGCCTGTGGCTACCTGGCCGGGGTGGCCGGGAACGGTCGGCTGGCCGACGGCTGGATCATCGAACAGGGCGTCGAGATGGGCCGCCCCAGTGAGATCACGGTGACGCCGGCGCTTCGCGGGAGTGAGATCGTGGGGGTGCGCATCGGTGGCCGGGCCGTCAGGGTCGGGACGGGAACCCTCGCCATCCCGCCAACCGAAGGCTGAGCAGACCGCACTCTTCTGCGGGGTGCGGGTCATCTGCGTAGTGTCGGAGCCGGGTCGGCGCAGCGGTCGACCCGAGAGGGGGAACCTGAGCAATGGCCGATGTGGAGTACGAGGTCGCCGACGGGGTGGCCACGATCACGCTCAACCGACCGGAGTCGATGAACACGATGGGCGGCGAGCTCCTGCCGCTCACCAACGCCTATCTCGCCACGGCGGCAGGGGACGACGACGTGCGGACGGTGGTGCTCACCGGAACCGGGCGGGCGTTCTGCGCGGGCGGCGACCTGCGCGACATGGCGAGCGCCAACCGGGGCGCACCGGGTGAGGCGATCGGCCCGGGGTCGGTGGCGCGATCGGTCGCCGACCTGCGCCACCACATGCGCAGCTCGCAGCTCCTGCGGGAGATGCCGAAGGTGACCATCGCCGCCATCAACGGGGCGTGTGCCGGGGCGGGCTTCTCGTGGGCGTGCGCGTGCGATGTCCGCTACGCCGCCGAGTCCGCCGTGTTCAACTCGGCCTTCCTCACCGCGGGGCTGTCGGGCGACTTCGGGGGGACGTGGACGCTCCCCCGCATCGTCGGGGCGGCCAAGGCTCGTGAGCTCTACCTGATGCCCGAGAAGTTCCGGGCCGACGAGGCGCTGCGGATCGGGCTCGTCGCTGCGGTGGTGTCCGACGACGAGTTCCCCGCCTTCGTGCGCGACAAGGCCATCCGAGCGGCGTCGTTCGCCCCGCTGACCGCCGCCTCGATCAAGGCGAACCTCAACGACGCCGACCATGTGTCGTTCGCCGAGGCGCTCGATCGCGAGGCCGAGCGCCACATCCGCTCGGGGCTCACCGAGGACTCGCGGGAGGCCGCCCGGGCGTTCCTCGAGAAGCGCACGGCGACCTTCCACGGCCGATGAGCAAGCCATTGCCCAGCGACCCATCCCCCAACGACACTGTCCGCATCCGCCAGGTGGCGTTGTGCACCGACGACATCTGGCGGGACGAGAAGCAGCTCGTCACCGAGCTCGACATCGCCGGGGTGCACCGCGATCCGCCGAACGTGTTCGAGATGCGCAACACGGTGTTCGCGGTGGGCGAGACGTTCCTCGAGATCCTCCAGCCGGTGGCCGACACGGCTCCGTCGGCCCGGTTCCTCGCCAAGCACGGCGGTCCCGGCGGCTACATGCTCCTTCTGCAGGTGGGCGATCGGGAGGCGGCACGGGCCCGGGTCGACGCGTTGGGCGTGCGGGTGGTCTTCGACGCTCCACTCTCTCGTGTCCACGGGGTCGAGGCGTCGAGCCTGCACCTGCACCCGGGCGACACGGGCGGCACGCTCATCTCGCTCGACACGATGGACCCGCCTGACGGGTGGGCGTGGGGAGGGCGGGCCTGGCAGGGACATGCCCACACCGGCGTCGTCGACGGCATCGTCGGCGTCGAGCTCCGCTCCGCCGACCCCGACGTGCTCGCCGAGCGATTCGGCCGGCTGGTGGGGCGCCAAGTCGGCGACGACCGGACCATCGAGCTCGATGGTGGTGTGGTTCGGGTGGTGTCGGGGCCGGACGGGTCGCCCGATCAGCTCACCGCGGTCGAGATGCGCGCCACCGACCGGACGCGGGTCGGTGAGACGGTCGTGGTCAGCGGCACCGAGCTCCGCCTGGTCTGAGTTCGGTTTCGCCTCAGTGCGACAAGCGGGCTCTGCGGCGCTCAGTCGACGGGCACGAACCGGATGCGGCTCGGGCCGATGGTGAAGCCGCGACCGGAGTCGCGAGCGTCGCAGATCGAGCTCTCGCCGACCTGGAAGATGTTGTCCCCGGCGGTCACTGCGCAGGTGAGCTCGAGCCGGAGGGTGATGACGTCCCAGTCGTCGGGCAACGGGCCCCCGAACCCGAGGGTCTTGCGGTCCCCCTCCTCGAGCACGTCGTTGTTGCCGATCTGGCGACCTTCCCCGTCGCTCCGGGAGAACTCCTCGCCGTCGAGCAACCCGACGAGGCTGTAAGACCAGGAGGCGGAACGCCCCGGGTTGGGGCCGGTCCAGAGGTAGACCTCCCAGTCGGGGTTCATCAACACATTGACCTGGTACTCGCCCTCCAGCAGGCCGAGGTCTGCAGCGGAGAAGGTCCAGGTGACGGTGGCGGTGCGGGTCGCGCTCCGGTCGAAGGCATCCTGTCTGAGGTACATCCGGACGCGTCCGCTCTCGAGACTGGCTGTTCCCCCTCCGCTCCCTTCGTCGAACGTGGCGTCGAAGGGATAGAGAGCGATCTCGATCGGCTGGCTTTCCGGGGCTGTGGTGGTGGTCGTGGTCGGTGGCGTCGGCGTGGTCGAGCCGGGCGCAGTGGTGGTCGTCTGCTCGGGATCGTCGCCGTCGTCCTCGGT
Source organism: Acidimicrobiales bacterium (assembly GCA_007121465.1). Taxonomy (GTDB): domain Bacteria; phylum Actinomycetota; class Acidimicrobiia; order Acidimicrobiales; family SKKL01; genus SKKL01. Next base: position 6,602 of record SKKL01000030.1, read on the forward strand.
GGTGGTGGTGGACGTGTCGGCCGGGCCGACGCCGTTGAAGGCGATCTGTCGTGACGTGCTGAGGACTGCACCACCGGTGGCGGTCATGGTGACGGTGACGAGCGCATCGACCTGATCGTCCCCGTACACGTAGGAGGCCGACATCGCGCCGTGACCGCTCAGGGCGAGCGGGGTGGAGCCGTCGCCCCAGTCGATGCTCACCTGGGCGGTCTCCCCGCCGTTGGCCACCGTGAACTCGACGACCGCGTCGTTGCCGACCGCATAGGCGTTCTGGATGGTCACTGACGCCTCGGCCTCGGAGTCCCCGCCTCCGGCGGTGAGAGCAAAGGCGACGACCACGAGCAAGATCGCGACGAACGACCCGAGAACCCCGATCAGGATCCGTGCGGATCGCCCGTTTTCCACGACTTCTGGCTACCACACGACGCGGTGCTCCGCCGGAGATCTTCGCGAAACCCCGGTGGCTCTTTGCCAGGAGGGGGCGAACGGCGACGGGCTCCTCGTTGACCTCGGCGATCTCGAGGGTGCGGAACCGGGGCGGTCAGTCGACGGGGACGAGCAGGATGCGGGAGGGGTAGCGAAT
>SKKL01000180.1 GCA_007121465.1 Acidimicrobiales bacterium
AGATGGGGTGAGGAGCTCTCGCCGCCGACAGACAGTGGGGGGCAGGGGCACCGAGAACCCCGACACTGCTCGGTCCGAGCCCGGGTCGGCCGACCGCGTCCTGGCGGAGCTCCTCGCCGCCCACGGCGACGCCGTCTACCGACTGGCTCGCTCGATCGTGCACGACACGGCCCTCGCCGACGACGTCGTGCAGGAGACGATGGTCAAGGCGTGGCGGAACCTCGACGAGTTCGACGGGGAGATCCCCCGGGCGTGGCTGTTGAAGGTCGCCCGCAACACGGCGATCTCGTTGCTGCGGACCCGACGGGACCAGCCCCGCGACGCCGACATGCTCGGCGACCTGCCGGACGAGAAGAGCGGACCGGCCACGACCACGGTCGATCGGGCTGCTCTCGATCAGCTGTGGGTCGCTCTGGCCTCTCTCGACGAGGTGTCGCGGTCGATGGTGGTCATGCGGGAGCTGTCCGGATCGACCTACGAGGAGATCGCCGATGTTCTCGACCTGCCGTTGGCGACGGTGAAGACTCGACTGTTCCGGGCCCGGCGGGCCCTTCAGGTCGCAATGGAGGAGTGGCGCCGATGACCCGACATCCGAGCGACGACCAGATAACCCAGTGGTTGGACACCGGCAAGCCCGCCCGGGTGGCTCGGCACCTGGAGGACTGCGAGGACTGCATGGCCCGGGTGGAGGTTCGCTCCGAGCTGACCGACCCGGTGATCGAGAGCCTCGAGTCGGTGAGCGCCCCTCCGACGGACCTCCCAGCCCGGACCACCGACGGTGTTCGGATGCGGCTCGCACGAGCAGATGCAGCCGGGACCTTCGTCGAACTGTTCGCCCTGCCGTGGCAGTTCGCGACAGTGATGATCGAGCCAGTCGAGCCTGCGCGGCCGGTGCTTCCCGGTCCCATGGTCGACCGGGGCCCCGAGACCGGCCAAGATTCCCACGACGACGGGGAGCGTGACGATGGATGACGTGTGGCAGTGGGCGATCGGGGCGGTGGCGATCGGGATCATGTCGGGCCTCGCCGGCGCGGGCCTGGTGATGCTGGCTCTCACCAAGGGGCGCGACGACGACCCGCTCTATCGCGACTCGGCTCGGGCGATGGCCATCGCCTGTTTCGTGTTCTTCACGACGGCGGGGTTCGTCATTGCCGTGTCGATCGTCAATCGGGACTCCTTCGAACATGTGCCCTCGCGCCTGGTCGATGTGCTCCCCCGGCTGCTCATCGCCGGGCTGATCCTCGTGGTCGGCCGGGCGGTCGCGCTGGCGGCTGGCAGTGTCGTCGCGAAGGGAATGGCCGCCGCCGGGGCCCGGGTCCGTGCCCAGGCGGCTCTGCTCGTGCGGACCCTGGTGACCGCGGCGGCGATCGTCCTCGCGCTCGCCCAGGTCGGGGTCGACACCACCCTCTTGCAGATCGCTGGTGGCGCGGTCCTGTTCGGCACGGCCGGAGCCGCTGCTCTGCTCATCGGCTTGGGAGGTCGGGACCTGGCCTCGGACCTGGCCGCGGGTCGGTACCTCTCACGCCTCGTTGCCATCGATGACCGGGTGGAGGTCACCGTGGGGGGGTCGACGGTGACGGGAACCGTGGTGGCGATTCACCCCGCCACCCTGGCGGTCCGCTCCGACGACGGCGTGATCCATCATCTCACCCATTCACGTGTTCTCTCCGGTGATGTCCGTGTGACGTCGAGCGGGTCCGGCGACAATTCGTGAGGTTTCTCGCGACTTTCCGTTCTGGCCAGCGTTGTAAGGGGTACAGGAGCGTGCGACGCACACGCTCACCCTCATCGAAGCAACCGGCTTGGACTCCCGGTTACTTCCTGTCAGGCCGATGACCACCTCCCTTGGGGTGGTCATTCGCCGTTGTGGGCTGACGCGAAACGGCCTGTGGTCGGGGTGGAACGGGCCGTAGGCTCCTGGCGATGTTGCACGCCACGTCGGTCGGTCGCCATCACGGCGGCCAGACCGTGCTCGACAGCATCACCCTGTCGATCGACGGGTCGTCCCGGATCGGCATCGTGGGGCCCAACGGGGTCGGCAAGTCGACCCTGTTGCGGATCCTCGCCGGGCTGGAGCAGCCCGACGCCGGGCAGGTGAGGCGAGCGCCGGCCGAGACATCGGTGGGCTACCTGCCCCAGGAGCCCGACTCGCGGCCGGGCGAATCGCTGCGGGACTATCTGGCCCGCCGCACGGGAGTCACTGCGGCCGAGGAGCGCCTGAGAGCCGCGGCCGAGGCGCTGGCGGCCGGTGATCGAGCCGAGCCCGGTGCCGACGACGAGTACGCGGCGGCGCTCGACGCCTACATGGACATCGGTGGCGCCGACCTCGACTCCCGGGTCGGTGCGGTGTGCGACGAGGTCGGCATCCCCAATGATCGGATCGACCTGCCGTTGACGGCGCTGAGCGGCGGGCAGGCGGCCCGGGCGGCGCTGGCCGCGATCGTGTTGAGCCGGTTCGACGTGGTGCTGCTCGACGAGCCGACGAACGATCTGGACTTCGCCGGTCTCGACCTGCTCGAGGAGTTCCTCGCCCGCTCCGAGTCCGGCCTGGTGGTGGTGTCCCACGACCGGGCGTTCCTCGACACCGTGGTGACCCAGGTGGTCGAGCTGCACGAGCACACCCACCGAGCGGCGGTCTTCGCCGGGGGGTGGAGCGACTACGTGGCCGCCCGCGATCTGGCGCGCCGCCAGCAGTACGCGGCGCACGAGACATTCGTGACCGAGCGGTCTCGCCTGCGGGAACGTCAACGTACCCAGCGGTCGTGGGCCGACAAGGGCGTACGGCAGAGCCGGACCAAAGCGACCGACCCGGACAAGCACATCCGGCACCGTCGCTCCGAAGGGAGCGAGAACCAGGCGGCCAAGGTGAAGGCGACCGAGCGAGCGCTCGACCGTCTCGAGGCCGTCGACAAGCCGTGGGAGGGGTGGCAGCTGCACCTGCGACTCGACGCCACGACCCGGTCGGGCGACGTGGTGGCTCGCCTGGATGGCGCGGTGGTGCAGCGAGGATCGTTCCGCCTCGGTCCGGTCGACCTCGAGCTTCGCTGGCAGGACCGCCTGGCGGTGCTCGGCCCCAACGGGTGCGGCAAGTCGACCCTGCTCGCCGCCGTTCTCGGTGTCCACGATCTGGCGGCGGGCGAGCGGTGGCTCGGTCCCGGTGTCGTCGTCGGTGAGCTCGACCAGAAGCGGCTGGCCACCGGCGCCGCCGTGGGCAGGACGGTCCTCGACGGCTTCCTCGACCGCACCGGCCTGGTGCTGTCCGAAGGTCGGTCACTGTTGGCGAAGTTCGGGCTGGGAGCCGATCACGTGGGTCGACGAGTCGCCCAGCTCTCACCCGGGGAGCGCACTCGCCTCGTCGTCGCCGGACTCATGGCTGAGGGCGTCAACCTCCTTGTCCTCGACGAGCCGACGAACCACCTGGACCTCGAAGCCATCGAACAGCTCGAGTCGGCGCTCGACAGCTACGACGGCACACTGGTGCTCGTCACCCACGATCGGCGAATGCTCGAGTCGGTGCGGTTGACCCACACCCTGGACCTGGAGACCGACGCCGTGGTCCGGGAGCGGTAGCTTCGGCCCATGCGAGCGCTGGTCCAACGGGTCGCCGAGGCCCGGGTCGAGGTCGACGGTGAGGTCGTGGGGGCGATCGGTCCCGGGTTGTGCGTCCTCGTCGGTGTCACCCACTCAGACGACGAGGCGGCCGCAGGCAAGCTCGCATCCAAGGTGTGGGGCCTGCGCATCTTCGACGATGCCGACGGGGTGATGAACCAGTCGGCGGCCGACGCCGGCGGCGAGGTGCTGGTGGTGAGTCAGTTCACGCTCTACGGCGACACCCGCAAGGGCCGACGGCCGAGCTGGATCGACGCCGCGCGTCCCGAGATGGCCGAGCCCCTCGTCGAGGCGGTGGTGGCCGAACTGCGGTCGGCCGGTGCCACGGTCGCCACCGGACGGTTCCGAGCCGACATGCAGGTGTCGCTCGTCAACGACGGGCCGGTGACGCTTCTCGTCGAGGTCTGAGGTGGTCGAGGCCGGCACGGTCCAGCCCGAGGGCGAGGGCCCATCCGACGGCGACGGCAATTGCGGCGGCGGCCATCGGGGGGCCGTCGCCGAGCCGGGTCGCGAGCGTCTGGCCCGAGCGTCGTTCGACGGTGGCCTCGATCACCCGCCGTTCACTCACCCCGGTGCGCTCGACGATCGACCCATCGGGACGGATCACCGCGGAGAACCCGGTGGGTGCAGCCTGAAGGACCCAGCGGTCGCTCTCGAGCGCCCTCAGTCTCGATGACGCCACCTGCTGGCTCTGGACGATGGTGAGCCAGTAGGAAGCGCCGTTGGTGGGGTTGAGCACCACCTCGGCGTCACGCTCGACGCCTTCGCGGACCCGGCCGGCGAAGAACACCTCCCAGGAGATGGCCACCGACATACGACCGGCAGGGGTCTCGACCAGGGCGGGGCCGTCGCCCGCGATGGCGTCGTTGGCGACGATGGTGTCACCGGCGATGAGCTCGAGGAGCCCTCGGAAGGGGGTCATCTCTCCGAAGGGGACGAGTCGGACCTTGTCGTAGCGGTCGATCGCCTCGCCGTCGGGATCGAAGGCGACGACGTAGTTGTAGAAGGCGTTGTCGCCCTCGGACTCCACCAGTCCCGCGACGATGGTCGTGTCGAGCTCCCGAGCCAGCTCGGCGATGCGAGGTGGTCGGTCCGACGAGTCGTAGTCGTCGTCGACGTGGACGACGTTCTCGGGCCACAGCACCAGCTCGGGCTCGCCCTCGATCAGGTCGGTGGCGTCGACGTGGGCCTGGAACACGATCGGTCTCGAGGCGCGGGTGTCGCGGGTGCGCTGCTCACCGCCTCCCTGCACGACCGCGATGTCCATGTCGCCGGTCGCAGTGGCCGTGGGTGCAACGGTGGCGACCAGCACGGCGGCGACGACGAACGCCGTGCCGTACCCCGCAGGTCGGTGCTCTCGGCGCACCGCCGAGGCGAGGGCCTGCCCGGCGACGACGGTGACGACGACGAGCAGTAGCGGGCCGGCGACGCGCACCACCTCGGCGAAGGGGCCGGCAACCTGGCCGTGGGGGATGGTCGCCAGGGGCACGCCCCCGAATGGGAACGCCCAGCGGATCCCCTCGGCGAGCGCGATCGCGCCGGGCAGGGCGATCCGCCGGCCCCGCCCGGGCGGAACGAGGGTGGCGGCGACCCCGAAATAGGCGGCGTAGGTGATCGAGGCGACCACGTAGCCGGGCGGGGTCATGTCCCACATCCACACCATTCCGATCGCGAGCCACACGACACACGCGAGCCAGGTACGGCCGAAGCGGGCCCGCGCCGGTTGGTCGCGGAGCAGTTCGTCGAGCAGGGCGATACCGACGATGGCGAGCGGCCAGAACCCCCACGGGGGGATCGAGGCGACGATGGCGAGCCCCGCGGCGACACAGCGCACCCACACCGGCACGCGGGCGACCCATCCGGTGGATCGGTCAGCGGCGCTGGTGGTCGAAGGGAGAGGAGCGGTCGTCACGCCAGGGCGGGTACCGGTTCACCATCGTCGTCGACGAGCTGCCAGAACACGACGATCCGCTCACGAGCGGAGCCCTTCGGGTGGCAGGCGAAGGTGGTGGCGGTGAAGTCGTAGGTCTGGTCGGCGATCCACAGGGCGTCGTCGGGCACGACTTCGGTGCGCTCCGCCACATAGACGAAGGTCTCGTCGTCGCGGGTGATGATCATCTCGTCGCCGGGCTCGACGAGGTCGAGGTCGTAGAACGGACGGCTGTAGGTGGTCCGGTGGCCGGCGAGGACCATGTTGCCGACCTCGCCGGGTGCGGCCGTGCCGGGCCAGTGGCTCGGGCCCCGGTTGATGGCGGTGAGGCTCATGCCCTCGTGGAGCACCTCGTCGATGTCCAGGCGGGGGATCTCGATGTGGCCGACGACCGCATCGTCGGGTTCGGGCTGGAACGGGTCGAGGGGGAGTGGATCCGGAACCGGGAGGGGCGGGAGCTCGGGCGCGGGCGGTTCGGTGGTGGTCGTTGTGGTGGTCTCGGGGGTGACCAGGCCCGGCCAGTCGGCGGAGTAGGCGGCGAAGGTGGCGGCGCCGAGCTCCTGGCCGCGGCTCTCGTTCCCCTCGGCCGCGGTGCAGGATGCGGCGATCGCCAGGGCGGCGATGACGAGCGCGGCCAGGCGGTGGGGTTGACGGGGTGACACGGCGAGCACCTCACTATGGTGGCCCGTCAGAGACGAGTTGGGAAGGCGGGCCTTCTGTCGGAGTCGGCAGGCGGGACCCGGTGATGAGGGCCGCGGCCCGGGGAGAGCGCAACCATGACGCGGGTGATGACGGTGCGGCGGGCGGCAACGGCGGTGGTCGGGGCGGTGACGCTCGTCCTCGGCGGGGCGTCGGTGGCCTCGGCCCACGGTGGGCCGGGTGACATCGAGTTCGGCGAGCCCGAGCAGACCGGACCACTCGAGGTCACCTTCCCGATCCGAGTCACCTACCAGAACGATGGCCACGACGCCGAGGGCGTCGAGGACGTGTCGCTCACCGGCGTGGGTGAGGACGGCACCACCTTCGGGCCGGTCGACCCGCTGATGCCGGGCGATGCCCCGGGGGTGTGGATCGCCACCGTCGAGCTTCCGGGTCCCGGTGGGTGGGACCTGACACTGCTGATCGGTGAGCCCGAGTCGAGCGGTGCCATCGTCGTCGAGGTGGCCGATCTCGACGCTCCTGCCCCCGACAACACTGTCGAGGTGGAGTCGGGTGATCCCGACGACGCCGGTGAGCCCGCGCCGGAGGTCACGGCCGGCGGCGAGCCCGACGACGAGGCGGCCGGTGATGACGACGCGCTCGGTGCCACCGACAGCGACGACGGCGACGGAATTCCCTTCTTCGCGGTGCTCGCCGGCTTCCTCGCGGCGGTGGCCGCGGGCCTGCTGGGCTACCGCTGGGTGACCAGTCGCCAGACCGCCACCGAGGAAAGCTGACCGCAGACCTCCCGCCCGCCGTCGGGCGGTTCCGGCCCCTCCTACCCGAGGTGGTCGGACAGTCGTTCGGCGGCCTGGCGGCCCGAGTTGATGCACGCCGGGATCCCCACGCCTCGGTAGGCGGCCCCCGCGACGACGACTCCGGGAGCGTCGGTGGCGAGCCGGCTCTCGATGGTGTCGA
>SKKL01000032.1 GCA_007121465.1 Acidimicrobiales bacterium
GTTGAGGTAGATGTCGACCGACACGACGAGGTCGAGCCCCGTGATCGCCCGTTCGAGTCGGTCGCTGTCGGGGGCCGAGCGCGCCGGGTTGCCAGCGACGACGAACAGCGCCCGGACCTGATCCTCCCCGGGGGTCTCCATCTCGTCGGCCAGGGTGGCGACCGGGAACTCGCCCTTGACCTCCGGGTAGCCCTTCACTCGACTGTGGCGACGTCCTACCGTGAAGCCCCGACCGGGTCGGGTGGGGTACCGGTGGGCGTGGGCCGCGAGGGGGAACATCGCCCCGCCGGGCCGATCGAGGTTGCCGGTGACGATGTTCAGCACGTCGACCGCCCATGCCGCGAGGGTGCCGAACTCGACGGTGTGGGTGCCGATTCGCCCGTACACCGCCGCGGTGGGCGCGGCCGCGAGGTGGCGGGCCAGACGGCGGATGGTGTCGGCATCGATCCCGCAGGTGTCGGCCACCGCCTCGGGGGTGAAGGGTCCGACGGCATCGCTCAGCGCGTCGAGCCCGTCGACGTGCTCGGCCAGGTGTCCGAGGTCGGTGAGGCCTTCGGAGATGATCACCTGGACCATCGCCACGAGCAGGTGGGCATCGGATCCGGGTCGGATGGCGACGTGTTCGTCGGCGTGGGCGGCCGTCTTGGTCCGGCGGGGATCGACCACCACGACTCGACCGCCGCGTTCGCGGATGGCCTTCACCCGCCCCGGGAAGTCGGGTGCGGTGGCGAGGCTCCCGTTGGACTCCCATGGGTTGGCGCCGAGCATGAGCAGGTGGTCGGTGCGGTCGAGGTCGGGCACGGGGATCGTGTTGGGGTTCCCGAAGAGATAGCCCGAGGACACGTGCTTGGGCATCTGGTCGACCGTGCTCGCCGAGTAGATGTTCTGGGTGCCGAGGGCCCGGGCGAGGGCACCGCCGTAGAGCCCCGCCCCGGCGTTGTGGACGTTCGGGTTGCCCAGGTAGAGCGCCACCGCGTTGCGTCCGTGCTCTGCCTGGATCGGGCCGAGTCGGCGGTCGATCTCGGCGAAGGCCTCGTCCCAGGTCACCGTCTCCCAGGTGGCGGTCGCGGGGTCGTCGCCCCGCCGGATCATCGGCTCACGCAGGCGGTCGGGATCGTCGTGCAGTCGGCCGATGGTGGTTCCCTTGGGGCACACGAAACCCTGGGAGAAGACGTCGTCGCGATCACCCCGGACCCGTGTCACCGCGCCCGGTGAGCCCTCGGCGTCGCGCTGGACGGTGAGGGTCAACCCGCAGGTCGCCTCGCACAGCGGGCAGGTCCGGTGGTGGTCGAAGGTCTCGGTGCCGCTCTCGATGCTCATCGGGGGCGAGGTTACCAATCGGTGCTGGACCGGCTCGGCCCCGACCTCGCCTCGCCCTGCCCAGGAAGAGTCCCTCTACGGCCGACTGGGCTGAGAGCGCAGCTCTCGGACACGGCAACACACCCCGGCAGACCTAGCATCGGGCCATGACCGATGTCGTGATCGTCGGGGCGGGACTCGCCGGTCTCACCTGTGCCCAGGATCTGACCCGGGCCGGGATGGAGTGTGTCGTCCTCGACGCGGCCGACGGAGCCGGGGGGCGGGTCCGGACCGACCGCGTCGACGGCTACCAACTCGACCGCGGTTTCCAGATACTCCTCACCGCCTACCCCCAGGTCGAGGAGAGGCTCGACCTCGATGCTCTCGACCTCCGCCGGTTCGAGCCGGGCGCATCGATCCGTCGCGCTGGCCGTTTCCATCGTGTCGCCGACCCGTTGCGGCGTCCCGGTCTGCTGGTCACGACGGCCACCGCCCCGATAGGGAGCCTGGCTGACAAGGCCCGCCTCGCCGCCCTCGTGGTCGATGTTCGGCGGGGTACGGTCCCTGCGTTGCTTCGGCGTGAGGATCTCAGCACCGCCGAACGCCTCCGTCGGATCGGATTCTCCGACACGATGATCGAGGCCTTCTGGCGGCCGCTCTTCTCGGGGATCCAGCTCGACCCCGGACTCGAGGTGTCGCGCCGCCGTTTCGACACGATCCTGCGGATGCTCGCGGTGGGCGACACCGGACTTCCCCGTGATGGCATCGGGGCGGTCCCCGATCAGATGGCCGCCAGCCTGCCGCCCGGTGCGATCCGCCTCTCCCGGCGTGTCGAGGCCGTCACCCCCACACAGGTCACCGTCGAGGGCGGTGAGTCGATCACGGCCCGCTCCGTCGTGGTCGCCACCGATGGCCCGACCGCGCACCGGCTCCTGGGAACGGCCGTTCCCGACCCTGGCTCGCGACCGGTGGCCTGCTGCTGGTTCGCCACTCCGGGCGAGTTGCGTTCTGGCCCGGTGCTGCTCCTCGACGGCGACGGGGTCGACGGCGGCCCCGCGCGCAACGTGTCGGTGATCACCGAGGTGGCACCCTCTTACGCCCCTGCCGGGCGGTCGCTCCTCGCCGCCGCCGTCCCGGGGACCGACGCGCTCGACCCGACCCTCACCGACCGGGTGCGCACACAGCTCGCCCGATGGTTCGGGTCACAGACCGCCGATTGGGACCACCTCCGCACCGATGTCATTCCCCACGGACAACCCCGCCAGACTCCACCGTTCTCCCCGAAGCGACGGGTCGCCCTCGGCGAGGGTCTCTTCGTCTGTGGCGACCACCGCGACACAGCGTCGCTCCAGGGTGCGATGTTCAGCGGTGAGCGCACCGCCGCCGCCGTGCTCGATCACCTGGCCGGCGTGAGCGCCTCCGCCTCCTGAGAGACTGTCGGGGTGACCGAGCCCAACGATTCTCCGACGACCAGCTCGCGCCTCACCGCTGAACAGCGTCGGGATCAGATCCTCGATGTCGCGGCCGGCCTGCTCGGAGCCGGCGCCCCCGAGGACGTGACCATCGACTCGGTCGCCGAGCGGTGCGGTGTCAGCCGACCGCTGCTCTACAAGCACTTCTCCAATCGCGACGAGATGCTCGGAGCGCTGTACCGACGTGAGGCTCGTCGGCTCGACGCGGAGCTGGCCGACGAGGTCGGTCGAGCGGCGACGGTCGAGGAGATGTTCGCCGCACTCATCGGTGGCGCCTTGCGGGCTGCCGACGAGCGAGGGCACCTGTTCACCCTGTTGCGTTCCGCTGGGGGGTCGAGCCGACAGGTCCGTCGCGAGCAGCGGGACCGAGACGCTCGGACGTTCGGCGCCTTCACCACGCGCGCAGTGACGGAGCTCGATCTCGACCCTGATCGGGGACCGGCGGCGGTCTCGCTGTTGCTGTCGCTGATCGACCCGGTACTCGCCCAGTGGCGCCAGAACCCGACTCCTGAGCGAGCCGAACGCCTACGGGAGGCGTATCTCACCATCGTGCGCGCCACCCTGCGTGATCTGTCCCGCCGGGGGTGACGCGTCGTCACGTCGCTTGACCCCGTTCGGAATCCACGCCATCCTGGCGTCATGGTGACAAACTGTCACCAAGCCTGATGGGGAGATACCGAGATGACCTACGCAGCCGGACGACGAATCCTCGACGCCGACAGCCACGTGATGGAGCTGGCCGACTTCCTCGATGCCCACATCGACGACGAGTACCGGGATCTGCTCCACCGCAAGGGGATCGACGCCCTCAAGCCGGTCCTCGAGGACGCCGAGCGCAAGGCGGCCAAGCGCCGCGACGACCCCGAGGTCGCCGCCGCCGCCGAGGAGCGACTCCTCCAGGACAAGGGGTGGAACGCCATCGGCGCGTTCGACGTGACCGAGCGCACCCGCGCTCTCGACCTGTTCGGCTTCGACGGCCAGCTGGTCTTTGCCACCTTCGCCACGTCGATGTTCACCGGCCGCAACCAAGACCGCCTCTACGGAGGTGCGTCCGCGCAGAACCGGGCCATCGCCGACTTCTGTTCCGGCGATCCGCGCCTTCTCCCCGTCGGCTACGTGCCCCTCGTCGATGCCGAGCGGGCCTACAAGGCCGTGGTCGAAGCCGTCGAGCTCGGCTGCGACGCCGTCATGGTTCCCTCGACCGCCGCGGGCGATCTCGCTCCCACCCACCCCGACCTCGACCCGGTGTGGGACACCCTCGCCCAGGCCGACGTGCCCTTCGTGCTCCACGTGGGTGGTGGTGGCCGTCTCCTCGATCCCGCCTTCCACAACAACGACATGCCCGTGTCGGACCACCTCGGCGGCGGCGAGAACATCCGATCCAAGGACTTCCTCGCCATCCACCACAGCCCCGAGCTGTTCCTCGGCGCCCTGATCTACGACGGCCTGTTCGACCGCTTCCCGACCCTGCGCGGTGGGAGCGTGGAACAGGGTGCTGCATGGGTGGTGTCGTGGATGCGTCACCTCGACTACGGGCTTCGTGCGTTCCGCCGCACCGAGGAACCCCTCCAGCGCCTCGAGCACAGCCCGAGCGACTACGTGCGCAAGCACCTCAAGTTCACGCCGTTCCCCGGCGAACCGGTGGGATGGATGATCGACCAGGCCGGTCCCGAGCTGTTCATGTTCTCGACCGACTACCCCCACCCCGAGGGCGGTCGTGACCCGCTCGCCAAGTTCGAGGAGACACTCGACGGCACGTCGGAGGAGGCCCGCGACCGCTTCTACTACGGCAACATGGCCGAGATGCTCGGCCGCTCCTTCGCCTCGGTTCCTGCCTGATCGGTAAGGTCCCGGTGGGCGCCGGCACCGGTGCCGGCGACGAGGAGGGGACCGATGACCGACCAGCGACGGGTGGCACTCGTGAGTGACGCGGCGGGCTACGTCGGTCCCCACCTCGCCCGGGAACTGGCCCGACGCGGTCACGACCTGGTGGTGGGCGACCCCGCCGAGGGGCTCGTCGACGAACTGGAGGCGATCGGAGCCCGCGTGGCGGTGGTCGAGGGCGCCATCGACCTGCGCGACCCGGCGGTGTCGCTCCGGCTGGTGGAGGCCGCGATCGAGGCGTTCGGGCGGATCGACTCGGCTGCGGCGTTCACCGGCCGCATCGTCGTCGGCCGGTTCCTCCACTCCACCATCGACGACCTCCGTCGGACACTGGTGGGGTGCATCGAGGAGCCCTACAACTTCCTCCAGGCGGTCGTGCCGCCGATGCTCGAACAGCGCGACGGGCAGATCCTCGTCTTCACCTCGGCCACTGGAGCCCGCCCGACACCGGGTGCGCCGCTCTACTCCTCGGCGCGGGCGGGTGCCAACATGCTGGTGAGCAACGTCGCTGCCGAGGTGGTGGCCAGCAACGTGCAGGTCAACGCCGTGGGCACGAACTTCATCGACTTCCCGGGCTTTCTGAAGGCGAGCCGGGCCGACGACCCCGAGGGCCGCGCTCGGGTGGAGGCGCAGGTGCCCCAGGGCCGTCTCGGCGACCTGGCCGAGGTCGCCAGCTTCGCCTCGGTCTTTCTCGACGGAACCAGCCGGTTCACCACCGGCCAGTTCGTTCCCTACGCCGGCGGATGGGCCTGACCGGCAGCCGATTCCGCCTGATGCCCCACGCCTCGCCTGTACAGCGTAATGTCGAGTGTGACCGAAGCCCGATAAAGATCAGTAGGGGAAATCATGGACAACGCAGGCAAGTTCTTCATCGGGGGGTCGTGGGTCGATCCGACCGGTAGCGACACCATCGCGGTGATCAACCCCGCCACCGAAGAGGAGATCGCCCGGGTCGGAGCTGGCCAGCCCGAGGACGTCGACGCCGCCGTCGCCGCCGCCAAGGCCGCTCTCGATTCGTTCTCCCAGACCAGCGTCGAGGAGCGCCTCGCCCTGCTCGACAAGATCGTCGAGATCTACATGGCCCGTGCCGGCGACATCGCCGCCGCCATCAGCTCCGAGATGGGTGCGCCCAAGTGGCTGGCCGAGGCCGCCCAGGTCCCCGCCGGCCTCATGCACCTCATGACCGCCCGTTCGGTCCTCGCCGACTTCGAGTTCGAAGAGGTGCGGGGCTCGTCGCTCATCGTCCACGAGGGCATCGGGGTGTGCGGGCTCATCACCCCGTGGAACTGGCCGATGAACCAGATCACCTGCAAGGTCGGCCCCGCCATCGCCGCCGGCTGCACCATGGTGCTCAAGCCCTCCGAGGTCGCTCCCCTCAACGCCATCGTCTTCGCCGAGGTGCTCGAGGAGGCCGGTGTTCCTGCCGGTGTGTTCAACCTCGTCAACGGCGACGGCGTCAACGTAGGCCAGCCGCTGTCGGCCCACCAGGACGTCGACATGATGTCGTTCACCGGCTCCACCCGGGCCGGCATCGAGGTCGCCAAGGCCTCGGCTCCCACCGTCAAGCGGGTCGCCCAGGAGCTCGGCGGCAAGTCGGCCAACATCATCCTCGACGACGCCGACTTCGCCGAGGTCATCGCCCGCGACGCCGGCTCGATGTGCACCAACTCCGGACAGAGCTGCAACGCACCCACCCGGATGCTCGTGCCCAACGCCCGCATGGACGAGGCCGCCGAGATCGCCGCCGCGGCGATGGCCGCCGTCGTGCCCGGCCCGCCCGACCAGGACGGCGTCACCATCGGCCCGGTCGTCTCCGAGACCCAGTGGGATCGCATCCAGCGGCTCATCGAGAAGGGCATCGGCGAGGGCGCCAACCTCGCCGTCGGTGGTCCCGGCAAGCCCGAGGGTCTCGAGACCGGCTTCTACGTGAAGCCCACACTCTTCACCCACGTCACCAACGAGATGACCATCGCCCGTGAGGAGATCTTCGGGCCGGTGCTGGTGATCATCGGCTACGAGGACGACGACGATGCGGTCCGCATCGCCAACGACACCCCGTACGGTCTCGCCGGCTACGTGTCGGGCAGCCCCGAGCGAGCCGAGGCCGTCGCCCGCCGGATCCGCACCGGCATGATCCACGTGAACGGTGCCGGTCCCGACTTCAACGCCCCGTTCGGTGGCTACAAGCAGTCGGGCAACGGTCGTGAGTGGGGCAAGGAAGGCTTCGAGGAGTTCCTCGAGGTCAAGTCCATCCTCGGAGTGCGCTGACCCCTAGCGGGTACAGGTCCTCAGGCGAGCGACGCGTCGGTGCCGATCACGTCGGCACCGACGAGTTGCCGCGCCTCGCGTCGGGTCGGCTCGCGCTCCTCGCTGTCGAACACATCGGTGTAACCGGCTGAGGCGTTCACCGTCTGGTGGAGGTCGGCTCGGCTA
>SKKL01000054.1 GCA_007121465.1 Acidimicrobiales bacterium
CTCATCGGAGCTCGGCTACCCGACATGCTCACCTCCGACGGCGGCTCAGCGGTGGCGGCTGGCCTGGCGGAGGTTCGGTCAGTCGGTCGGGCGTCGGTGCTCGGCGTCGAGCTCGTCGACTCGGCCTCCGAGCTCCATTGGTACGACCTGCACCTCATCGCCCGACCCCACCCCGACATCGACGGTGTGCTCGTGACCGCCCACGAGATCGGCGACCGTCGTTCCCTCGAACAGGAGCTCGCCCACCGAGCGTTCCACGACGCGTTGACCGGTCTCGGCAACCGCACCACCTTCGACCGGTGCCTGACCGATATCGCGGGCGAACCCGGTCCCTTCGCCGTCCTGGTCATCGACCTCGACCGTTTCAAGCCGCTCAACGACACCCTCGGCCACGATGCCGGCGACGCCGCGCTCCGGGCCATCGCTGATGCGATGGCCGCGGGGCTGCGCTCGGGCGACCAGGTGTGTCGCCTCGGCGGTGACGAGTTCGGGGTCGTCGCTCCACACACGACCGAGGCCGAGGCCTCGCTGCTCGCCGGACGTCTCGTCGAGCGGATCAGCGACGCCTGGCCTCCTTTCGAGAACTCGATCCGCATCGGGGCAAGCATCGGTGTCGCCGCCGCCGAGGGCCCCCACCCCCGTCCCGAGGCTGTCGTGCGGGAGGCCGACGCGGCCATGTACCAAGCGAAGCTCGCGGGTGGCGACCGTCATGTCACCGTGCAGGTCTCCGCCGAGGCACGGGAGCTCGTCGCGAGTGGTTCGGCGACCTCCTCGGCTCCGACCGGGGCGACTCTCCAGCGCTCCGCCTTTCACGATGCTTCCGCCGCCCCTACCCACGAGCGGACCGATCGCCCTGAGGCGCGGTCGTCCCCTCGATCGGCCACGCGACACTGGGTCACCCTGGCTGCCACCGTGACGGCGGCCTGCGCCCTCGTCGGAATCGGCGTGTGGCAATCCGAACGCCGCGCCGCCGAGGCCGAAGCTGCCCGGATCGATGACCGGGCGATGGTCGCCGAGGCGATCGCCGTCAACGTGGGAGGGATGACCGACGACGACGGCCTCCTCGGAATCGTCGCTCTGACCCCGTGGCCGTTCGAGGATGACCCTGCGGTCGTCGACCAGGTGCTCGAGTTCTACGCCGGGGCCCCAGGGCTCGGCCACGACGTATCGGCCACCGTCCTCGATCGGTCGGGCCAGGTCGTAGCCGGGGTGCCCGACAGGACCCGTCCTCCCCTCGACGTGTCGTCGGACTACTGGGCAGAGGTCCTCTCGGGACAGGTCTACACGACCGAACTTCGCGACGACGGCGACCGCCAGCGAGTCTTCCTCATCGTCCCGATCCTCGCTCGCGGCGGGATCGAGCACGTCCTCGTCATCGGTATGACGCCGGCCGAGTCGGACTGGTCGGTCCCTCTCGCCAACCTCGGGTCGCTCGGCGGGGGCCCCGGCGGCCTGGTCGTTGCCGACTTCGAGGGTCGGGCACTGTCCGCGTGGGATCCGGAGCTCGTCGGCACGACGGTCTTCGATGCCGCCCTCTTCTCCCCCGAGGTCGGCGATCACGTCGTCGTCCGAGACTCTTCGACGGGCACGATCCGGATCGCGACGCGCATCCCCGAGAGTCACAGCCCCACCTATGCCATCTGGGACCAGAGCGAGGCCTCGATGTTCGCTGACCTGCACGCGGGTCGCACGACCCGCGACAGCGCTCTCTCCGCCGTGCT
The DNA here is from genome assembly GCA_007121465.1 of Acidimicrobiales bacterium. Taxonomy (GTDB): domain Bacteria; phylum Actinomycetota; class Acidimicrobiia; order Acidimicrobiales; family SKKL01; genus SKKL01. The sequence goes on from SKKL01000054.1 coordinate 1,722, forward strand.
GCTCGTCGCGGTGTTCGGGCTCGGGTTGGTCAATCATCGCCGCGAGCGCCTACTCCGGCGGGAGGAGCAGCTCGTCGACGTGCTGCTCCACGAGGCCCACGACATCGTCGTCGTGACCGCCGAGGACCTCGTGTGTCGGTTCATCAGCTCGGCCGCGTCCCGTCACCTCCGTCTCGTGCGCTCCGACGTCGCTGGCCGACCGTTGGGCGAGATCCTCGGGCCCGACGCGACCACGACCATCGCCGAGCGGATCGCCGAGCTCACGCCGGGCGGATCGGCGACGATCAGCCGGGCGGAGGTGCCGGCCGTCGATGGCTCGATCCACCACTTCGACATCGACCTCGCCGACCTGCGGGCGGTGCCCGACATCGACGGGTACCTGCTCACGTGCCGGGAGGTCGGCGACCGCACCGAGCTCGAGAGCCTGCTCGCCCGCCAGGCGAGTCTCGACCCCCTGACGGGTCTGGCGAACCGAGCCCGCTTCGGTTCGCACCTCGATGCTCTGTCGCAACGCCGACGGTCCCAGCCGGGGACCGACGCCGTGATCTTCGTCGACCTCGACCACTTCAAGCCGGTGAACGACGAGTTCGGCCACCAGGCCGGCGACGAGCTCTTGCGTCGGATCGCCGCGCGCCTCGAAGAATCGGTCCGTGACACCGACGTGGTGAGTCGACTGGGTGGCGACGAGTTCGCCCTGCTCCTCGCCGACTGTGACGTCGAGACGGCGACGACCACCGGGGAGCGTCTCCTCGCCGTGATCCGACGTCCGGTCGTGCTCGACGAGGGTGTGGTCGCGCTCGACGCGAGCATCGGTATCGCGATTTCCGAGCGACGCCTCGTCAACGCCGAGCAGCTCGTCCGGGAGGCCGACCAGGCGATGTACCGGGCCAAGCGGGCCGGTCGAGGGCGCTACGTCCTCGACTCCTGATCGTCGCCGTGGGCCGGTGTCGTATCGTGAGGCGATGGTCCCCGCTCCCGATCCCGCCGACGACATCGACGAGACACTCGACTCCTATCGATCGAGCATCGACAACATCGACGCGGCGATCATCCACCTGCTCGCCGAACGATTCAAGATCACGCGCCGGGTCGGGGAGTTCAAGAGCCGTCACGACCTGCCCCCGGCCGACCCCGAGCGAGAAGCCCGTCAGATCGCCCGCCTGCGGACCCTCGCCCAGGAGGCTGATCTCGACCCGGAGTTCGGCGAGGCGGTCATCCGCTTCATCATCTCCGAGGTGATCCGGCACCACGAGAAGGCTCGCTCCTGAGCCGCCTCGACCAGCTCACGACACCGGGGAGGCGGACCTCTCCTCGAGTCGTCGGGTGATGTCGGCACAGTCGGCGCAGACCTCGTCGGGAATCACACCGAGGCGCATCAAGCCGGCGAAGATCCGGCATCCGAGACAGAAGCCGACGATGGCTTCGAGCCCGGCAGCGATCACGAGCATGCCGACCAACACGGTGGCGACCGAACCCGCGCCGAGGAGATGGGCGATCAGTGCCGACACCGACACCACGACCCCGATCCCCTGAGCGAAACGCTTGGGTGGTCCGGGAACGAGGCGAGATGCGGACCGCAGACGGGGAGCGACCACCCGGGTGGCGAACAGCCCGAGCGGACTGAAACGAGGTCCGGAGGCGACCCGGGCGACGAAGCCATAGCCCAGGACCGCGAGCAATGGGAACCACCCGGTCACCAGGTAGGCGACCGACAGGGTCACCACGCCCGCCGCCACGGTGCGAGCGGCGACCTCGTCGACAGGGTTGGGGAAGGAGAAGACGGTCACGACCAATACCCTACCCATCAGGTCAGGAATCAGCACCCGGTACCGTCGTGTCGTCCACCACCGAAGCCCGGGCGGCGCGGGCGACTCGGCGACACGCCCCGTGCGCCCGGCGCAACCCCTCCAACAATTCGATCTCCACCCGGTAGGCCTCCACCCGCCGAGGTTCGGCGGTGGTGAGACGTTCGGCCAGGTGGCCCGACAGGAGCCGGTCGAGGTCACGGAACCGGGTCTTCGACTCGAGCACGCGATCAGCCGCATCGGTGTCACGCTCGCCGAGGGCGGCCAGACCATCGTCGATCGCACCGACCACGACCTCGTGCAACTCGGCGAGGATCCCCATCGTCGTCGCGCTCACCTCGACGCCGGACGCGACTCTGGCCCGACCCGTGGCGACGAGGTTCGTCTCCACGAGGTCGGCCAGTTGTTCCATCTCGTTGGACACCGCCAGCAGCCCGAGCATCTCCCCCCGTTGCTCGTCGTCGAGCGGTCCCCGGCCCACCCGACGGAGGTAGTCGATCAACTCGGCGTGGGAGGCGTCGACCCAGTCGTCCATCGCCTCGAGCTCATCGAGATCGGCGAGGCTCCCGGTGGTGGTCGCCGCCAACGCGCGGTCCACCATCTCTCGAGCCCAGAGACCCACCTCCAGCAGCGCCCGTCGCGCCTGTTCGAGGGCCAGGACCGGCGTGTCGAGGACGTCCCGGTCGAGCGCGACGGGACCGGCCCGATCGCCATCACCGGCCGGTGCCCGATCGGGGACCAGGCGCCGGGCCAGCGCCACGACCGGAGACAGCGCGGCGACGAACACCACCGTGTTGACCAAGTGGAACAGCGTGGCCGCGTTGGCGATCTGCCGGGGAGACGCCGCCGAGGTGACCGGGTCGTCGCCGATCCACCGGACCGCCTCGGAGATCTGACTGATGAGCAGGACCCCGACCACCGCGCCGACCGTGTTGACCACCACGTGTACGACAGCGGCTCTCACCGCGTCGGGCGGGCGGCCGATCGCCGCGAGCAGGGCGGTGACACACGTGCCGATCGCCGCCCCGAGCACCAAGGCGATACCCGTCTCGAGTTCGATCAGGCCCTGGCCGGCCATGACGACCACGATTCCGGTCGTCGCGCTGGACGACTGCACCAGCGCGGTGAAGCCGGCTCCGATCGCGAGGGCGAGCAGGGGCGAGCGGTCGGCGGTGAGGAGATCGAGGAAGGGCTCGTGCTGCCCGAGTGGGGACATCGCCTCGGACATGACACCCATGCCGAAGAACACGAAACCCAGGCCGGCGACGATGCCACCGATCTGCTGCCACCGCTCGCGGCTGGCGACCGCAGCCAGCAGCGCCCCGACCCCGAGCAGGCCGAGCGCCCACTGGGTCACGTCGAAGGCGATGACCTGGGCGGTGACCGTGGTGCCGAGATGCGAGCCGACGATCACCGAGGCGGCCTGGGTGAGCGACAGCAGGTTGGCCGACACGAATCCGACGACGAGGACGCTGGTGACCGACGACGACTGGATCACCGCGGTCACCACCGCCCCCGTGGTGGCACCGATGACCCGGTTGGACGACAGGCGGGCCAGTGCCGCCCGCAGACGGTCGCCGGCGAGGGACTTGAGCGATGCGGTGACCCGACCCATCCCGATGAGGAAGAGCGCCAGTCCCCCTCCGAGCCCCATGATGATCCCCGGCCAATCGAGGGTCATCGACGGCTCGGCCATCGACCCATCGTGCCACCTCGCCGCCGAGGCCGGGGCGGGTCGAGCGTTCACGGACCGGCGACCCGAGGAGACTACGGTCCGGGCATGACGAGCGGACCGAGCGAAACGGCGGAATCCACCGTCCCGGCGCAGCCACCCGCCAACGGGCTCGAGGACCGCTCCCGGAACGAACCCGAGCGTCCCTGGCCGCTCCGCGTGGTCCGCTGGTGGCGGACGCGACACCAGGGCACCACTCCCGAGGAGCGGCGCCGGGTCATCGACTCCCTGTTCAGCACCGGGGGCGGTATTCGCACCGGCCGGTTCTGGGCCCTTCAGGCGTTCGCGATCGTCATCGCCACGATGGGAATGTCGGCCAACTCGGCTGCGGTCGTCATCGGGGCGATGCTGGTGGCGCCGCTGATGACCCCGATCATGGCGGTGGCCACGGCGCTGGCTCTCGGGTGGCCCCGACGGGCGTTGGTGCCCCTCGCCGGTGTCGTGGCCGCGGCGCTGGGGTCGATCGCTCTCGCTTACGTGCTCACGGCGCTCGTCACCACCTCCACGGTCACCGAGGAGATCCTCGCCCGCACCAGCCCCGACCTGCGCGACCTGCTCGTCGCCCTCGCGGCGGGCGCCGCGGGTGCACTCGGCACCGCCCGCCAAGACGTCTCGGCCTCACTGCCCGGGGTGGCGGTGGCCGTGGCGCTCGTTCCTCCGCTCGCCGCCATCGGTGCGTGCCTCCAGCTCGGCCAGATGGACCTCGCCAGCGGCGCGTTCTTGCTGTTCGCGACCAACCTGGTGGCGATCGTCGCCGCCGGCATCCTCGTGTTGCTGTGGTGCGGATTCGTCCCCGCCCGGCTCATCCAGCGGGGCCGGGCGGCGGTGTGGGGTGGAACCGCCGCCACTGTCGTTTTGCTCGTCGCGGTGGGCATTCCCCTCACGATCCGCACGGTCGAGGCGGCGGAGACCGCCGAGAACAACCGGGCGGTCACCGAGGCGGTCCTCGGGTGGCTGGCCGGGCAGCCCGACATGGATCTGACCGACCTGTCGATCGGTGAGACATCGGTCCGGGTCGACGTCTCGGGACCCGAGGAGCCACGTGATGTGAGCAGCCTCACCCGCCGCATCCACAGCATCCTCGGTCCTGACGCCCAGACGACGGTGCGGTGGTCGGTGCAGGCGACGACCGACGGCGAGGACGACACCGCCGAGCGCGACTCGCCCGACGAGGAGGTCGATGATCTCGCGATCGTCCGCTCGGTGGTGGACGCCTGGGCCGCCGACGAGCCGGGGATCGACGTCGCCGGGCTCTCGGTCGGCGACGACGTCGTGGTGGTCGACGTGGTGGGTGAGCGGGCCCCGACATCGGTCGGGGTGCTTGCCTCCGAACTGCGACACGCGACGGGGCGCCCGCTGGAGGCCGAGGTCCGGTTCTCCGAGCGGGTCGTCGTCGAGGACGACCCGGTCCTCGAGCGGCGCTCGACGATCGCTGCCGAGGTGGCGCGCCAGCTGAGGGGGACCGACGTGGCCGTCGACGCCGTTCGCTTCGACGGCTCCGACGACGACGAGGACCTCGTGGACACGGTGGTGGTCGACCTCTCCGGTGCTTCACCACCATCAGATCCCGCCGACATCGTCGACGCGGTTCTCTCGGTCGTCTCCGAGCTCGACGGCTTCGTCGACGATCCCGGGGTGCTGCTGCGGTTCACCGAACGTCGGATACTCGATCTCACGTCTCCGGCGGGAGCCCCCGACCGTGACCTCGAGCCATCGGGTTGAGGCGGATGTACCTCCGTATCGAGGTCGACCTGACCGTTAGCCTGGCCTGGTGACCCTCGACCGATCCGGGATCGAACCCCTCTGGACCCAGGTGTTGGCTGACCTCCGGCGGCGTATCGACTCCGGCGAGATCTCCGACGCCTTTCCCACCGACCAGGAACTCACCGAGCACTACGGGGTGTCCCGCCACACGGTCCGCGAGGCGGTGAGGCACCTCACCGCGGCGGGGATCATCCGCCGCGAACGTGGCCGCGGGACCATGGTGGAGCGGCCGACGATCGACCAAGCAACCGGGGCGATCTACAGCCTGGCCCGCTCGATCCAGGCGACGGGCCTGAGCCAACACAGTCGGGTGATCGACCTGTCGACGGTCGTCGACGCCGCCGTTGCGGATCGCCTCGGGTCGGCGCCCGACTCCGCGTTGGTCCGACTCGAACGCCTCCGCTTTGCGGGCGACGACCCACTGGCCCACGACACCGCGTGGCTGCTGGCGTCGGTGGCCGAGCCGCTGCTCGACGTCGACTTCGCCACCACCACCCTCTATGACGCTCTCGGCGAGCGCTGCGGGATCCGGCCGACTGGCGGCGTGGAGTGGATCACCACCGAGGTGCCCGATCCCGGCGAGAGCACGGCCCTCGGACTCGATCCTGGTGTGTCGGTGTTCCGGATCTGTCGGCTGAGCCGGGTCGGGAACGACCCCATCGAGTGGCGGGAGACCGTGGTTCGGGGCGATCGATACCGTTTCGTCGCCGAGTGGTCACCGAGCGGCGGGTACCAGGCCCGCCTCTCCGCGACCGACGGTCCGGTCGGCCACGGAGAGGCGAGCTGATCCCTGAGACGGTGTGATCCTCAGGCGGGTTGGACGGCGGTCGACCAGGCTCCGTAGCCGCCGAGGATGTCGCTCACGTCGGTGAATCCGTTGTGGCGCAGCAGGCTGGCGGCCACCGACGAGCGGTAGCCACCGGCGCAGAAGACCACGGTGGGGATCCCCGGGTCGAGCTCGCCGACGCGGTCGGGAAGCTGGCCGACAGGGATCGACACCGCGTCCGGGATGGTGCCGAGAGCGAACTCGCCCGGGTTGCGGACGTCGATCACCTGGAGCCGGGACAGCTCGTCGCGACGGTTCTCGAACCCCACGGCACCGAGCCGGGAAGCCACGCTCACCTCGTCCTGGTGCTCGATCAGCACACGGTATGGCTCGGCGACGAAGCCGAGGACCCGGTCGAAGCCAATGCGACCGAGACGGTTCTTCGCCTCCAACTCGGCACCGGGCTCGACGAACAGCACGATGTCGCGGTCGGTCGGGATGATCGATCCGGCGAACTCGGCATAGCGACCGTCGAGGCCGACGTTGACCGCTCCCCGGAGGTGACCGCGAGCGAACTCGTCGGGGTCGCGCCCATCGATCAGCATCGCCCCGTCGGACCGGGCCTGCTCGACCTGATCCCAGTCGAGGGCAGTCGGCCCCTCGGTCTCGTCGAGCAGGTCCCGAGCCTTGCGGTTGAGAACGGCGTCGTAGGCGAAGTAGCCGGGTGCTGGGGGTTGGCCCTCGGTGACGAGGTCGAGGAAGGTGGCCTTGTCGGGGGCCAGGAGAGCGTAGTTGGTGGTCCGCTGCTCTCCGATCGTCGAGGACAGTTCGGTGGAGAGGTTCTTCCCGCACGCCGACCCGGCACCGTGGGCGGGGAACACCCGGGTGGCATCGGGAAGGGTCATGAGCTTGCCGTGCAGGGAGTCGTAGAGCATCTCGCCGAGCTCGTCGCGGGTGAAGCCCAGTGACGCCAACAGGTCGGGCCGGCCGACGTCGCCCACGAACAGTGCGTCGCCGGTGAGGACGCCGTATGGCACCTCGTCGTCGGCCCGCTCCCACACGACGATGCTGACCGACTCCGGTGTATGGCCGGGAGTGTGGCGGATCTCGAGGACGACCTCCCCCAGCTCGATCCGCTCACCGTCGGCGAGCTTGCGACTCTCGAACTCGGTCTCGGCCACCGACGAGAACCCGATCTCGGCCCCGGTGGCGGCGGCCAGCTCGAGGTGTCCGGAGAGGAAGTCGGCGTGGAAGTGCGTCTCGATGACCAGCTCGATGGTGAGCCCCGCCGCCTCGGCATCGCGGACGTACTCGGAGATGTCGCGCTGGGGATCGACGACAACGGCCCGGCCGGTCGTCGGGTCACCGATGAGGTAGGAGGCGTGAGACAGGCAGTCGAGGTAGTACTGATCGAAGATCATGAGTGGGTCCCTCCTCGGGATCCGTGAGACCAAGTGTCTCAGGTGGAACGGGTCTGGAGCTGGCGGACGATGGAATCGATGTCGCAGGTGGCGCCGCGGTTGTAGGGGAGCTTGGTGAGGACCATGGCCATCGCACAGGTGTTGGTCACCGCGGCGAAGGTGAGTCCGGCGCCCACGAAGCCGGCGACGAACCGGGCGGCGGGGATCCACAGGCTCACGACGATCGACAGGAGGACGATCGACCCGGCGACGAGACGGACCTGACGTTCGAGGCTCCACCGCTCGGATCGACGGACGATGTCACATCCCGCCTGCTGCCATGCTCCGATTCCTCCGGTGAGGAGGCGCATGTTGCCCTTGCCCGCTCGGGCGAGCTCATCCATGGCCTTGGTGGCCCGTGCTCCGGACTGGCAGACGAGGACGACGGCGTGGTCGAGGGCGGCGAGCTCTTCGGCGTGTTCGGGCAGCTGGTCGAGGGGCACGTTGTAGGACCCCTCGATGTGGGTCGCTTCGTACTCGCCGGGGGTGCGGACGTCGATGATCCGCACCTCGGGGTCGGCCTGGCGCAGCTCGCGGAGCTCGGTGGCGGTGACCGTCGAGTTGCTCGCGTCGGCTCGGGTGGTGTCGGCGGGGGTGTTCATCAGGGGTGTCTCCTGTTGGGTCGGTTTCGGTCGGGTGACGGGTCGGGCAGGGGAACATCGACGAGAGCGGAGGTGGTGAGGTCGACGACCGCGCCGTGCAGGTCGACACGACCCGAGCGGACAGCCGTGCCGAGCGGTCCGGGATCGTCGCGAAGGGTGGCGAGCGACGACTCGACGTTGCGAGTGACCGCGCAGGCCATCTCCTCGCACGCACTGTCGTCGATGGCACTGCCGTCGATGGCGGCGCGAATGGGGCGGGTGAGGCAGGCGAGGTTCGGATCGTGACCACCGTCGAGAGCGGCGCTGACTGCGCCGCAGTGGGAGTGGCCGAGCACGACGACGGTCTCGACGTCGAGAGCACCGACCGCGTAGGTGAGACTGGCGACGACCTCTTCGCTGGCGACGTTGCCCGCCACCCTCACGACGAACAACGACCCCTCGGGGAGATCGAAGAGGCGAGCCGGGGAGAGACGGGCGTCCGAGCAGGTGAGGACGGCAGCTCGAGGACGGTGGGTCGCCGGCTCGACGAGGGGGGTCGGCCGGACGACGCAACGGGCCCGCATATCGGTCCAGGTGTCGGCTGGGGAGGTGGGCATGACCGACAATGTACGGACATTTAGAGGGGAATGCAACTACCCCCCGGGGTATGTGACAGATACCCCCCTTGGTATCTGGCTATTTGTACGGACATTTAGTAGGGTGACCGTCGACCCCCCCCTGCCCCGCCGGAGCCACCATGGACCTCCCCTCCCTCCATCTGACACTGCCCTCCCGGGCCACCGCCGGTGCCGACCTGGCCGCCGGGGTGACCGTGGCCGCCATGCTCGTTCCCCAAGCCATGGCCTACGCCCTGCTCGCCGGACTTCCTCCGCAGGTGGGGCTCTACGCCTCGACGGTCCCCCTCGTGCTCTACGCCGTCTTCGGGACGTCACGGCAACTCGCGGTGGGACCGGTGGCCATCGTGTCGCTGTTGACCGCCTCGGCGTTGGCCGGGGTGGCCGACGAGGGCACGGCCGGCTATCTCACCGCAGCCGCCCTGCTGGCGGTGCTCGTGGGGGTGATCCACGTGGTGATGGGGGTGGGGCGCCTGGGATTCCTCGTGCGACTCCTCTCCCATCCCGTGCTCATCGGCTTCACCACCGCAGCAGCACTCATCATCGGCGCCAGCCAGGTCCGGCACGTGCTCGGTGTGAGCCTGCCGCGAACCGACCACTTCCACGACACCGTGCGTGAGCTCATCGCCGCGACCCCCGATCTGCACCTGGTCACCCTGGCCGTCGGCGTGGGCTCGATCCTGGGGATGGTCGCGCTCAAGCGATGGATGCGAGCCATCCCCGCCGCGCTCGCCGCGGTGGTCGTCACCACCGTCGCGTCGGTGGCGTTCGACCTCGAGGCTCGCGGCGTGGCGGTCGTCGGGGACATCCCCCAAGGCCTTCCTCCACTCACCCTTCCCACCGACTTCGGGCTGGTCGGCACGCTGCTGCCTGCCGCCCTCGTCATCACCCTCGTCGGGTACATGGAATCGATCGCGGTGGGGAAGGTCTACGCCCGCCGCAACCGCTACGACATCGACTCGAACCGTGAGCTGGTCGGGCTCGGTGTGGCCAACATCGGGTCAGGCCTGGTCGGCGGGTACCCGGTCACCGGCGGATTCAGCCGCACCGCGGTGAACGCCGAGGCAGGCGCCACGACCAAGCTGGCGGGGGTCATCACTGCGGCGATCGTCGCGGTGGTGATCGTGGCCTTCACTCCCCTGTTCGCCCAGCTCCCGGCCGCCACCCTCGGGGCCATCGTCCTGGTCGCGGTGGCCAAGTTGGTCGACCTCCGTGAGATCCGCCATGTCCGAGCGATCAAGACCAGCGACTTCGCCACCCTCATCGCCGCCTTCACCGCCACCCTCGCCCTCGGGATCGAGCTCGGTATCGTCGTGTCGATCGGCGCCGGACTGGTCGTCGTGGCGGCCCGGATGATGACGCCCCACACCGCGGTGCTCGGGCGCCTCCCGGACACCGACGTGTTCCGCAACCTCGAACGGTTCCCCGAAGCGGAGCCGATCCCCGGGGTGGCCATCATCCGCTTCGACGTATCGCTCTCTCACCTCAACGTCGACTTCGTGAAGCGGCGGATCACGCGGCTCGTCGCCGATGCCGGCGACGAGCTGCAGGTCCTGATCCTCGACGCAGCCGGGGTGAACGACATCGACGCGTCCGCGGTCGATGCACTCGACGAACTGGTGACCGAGCTCACCGACCGGGGAGTGGATGTCCACCTGGCGTCGGTCAAGGGCCCGGTGCGCGACGTGCTCGCCCGGGCCGGTCTCGACGCTCGACTCGCCGGACGCATCCACCTCGACGTCGCCCATGCCGTCACCGCGAGCGCTCAGGCGGTGCCGACCCCCGTCACGAGAACGACCCCGGCCAGCGCCCAGACGTAGAACGAGAAGATCCGGAACCGCGCCGCGTAGAGGAGCCGCAGAACGATCACCAGCGCTCCGATGCCGACGAGGGCGGCGACCCAGAATCCCACACCCATCGCCACCAGGGAGATGTCGGTTCCGCCCGACCCCATGACGTCGAGCGCCTGCACCCCGGTGGCGGCGAGGATGGTGGGAATGGCCAGGATGAACGAGAACTCGGCCGCCTGCTCTCGTCGCATCCCGAGGGCGAGTGCCGCCGCGATGGTGAGGCCGCTGCGGCTCAACCCCGGCAGGAGAGCCGCCGCCTGGGCGACTCCGATGCCGACCGCCATGAGGACCGTCGGACGCAACGCACCGACGGGGTTGGCGCTGTCGGTCCACCACAGGATCGCCCCGGTGACGACCAGCATGATCGCGATGATCGACGGCTCGCTGAACACCGCCGGCGCCGCCGCCCGCACGCCGAGTCCGAGCACGCCGGTCACCGCGGTGGCGAGAGCGAGCAACCCGACCAGGGTGAGGGCCGAGTCCGCACCTCGAGCCGGACTGCCCCGCGCCCCGCCCCGCCGGAGCTCCCCGATCGAGTCGAACGCGATCTGGGTGATCCGTTCCCGGAAGACCACCGCGATCGACACCAGGGTCCCGACGTGCAGGACGAGGTCGAAGAGGATCATCTCGGGCGACTCGGCAGGCGGAATCTCGACTCCGATGCCGTCGAGCCAGTGTTGGGTCAGGGCGAGGTGGCTCGTCGAGCTCACCGGCACGAACATGAAGAGGCCTTGCACCACCCCGAGGAGGACCGCCACCCAGAGGATCACCCGAACCCACCTCGACTCACACTGGCCTCACAAGGGAATCGGGCAGGACGAGCGCCGAGTGTACCGAGCCTCTGCTCCCCCACTGGCGCAACCGTGGTGATCAATCGGGATCGGTGTGGCGGCGAACGGCGGGGAGCAAGATCTCGGAGTCGAGATGGGCGAGGTAGGGAAGGACATCGTCGACCTGGTCGGCCACCCATCGGCTGAGGAGGTCGCGCACGACGGTGGCCAGATCGTCGGGATCCCACGGCTTGGCGATGTAGTGATCGAGACCGGCGTCGTTCACGGCCCGGATCGTGTCGGCGTGATCGGCCTGACCCGTGACGAGCACCTTGCGGACCGCCGGATCCGCCATCGACCCCGACAGGCCCACCAGGAAGTCGACCCCGGAACGACCCGGGAGGCGGTGGTCGGCGAGCACCAGGGCCAATCGCTCGTCGCGGCCGAGGTCAGCGACCAGCTCGGACGCTTCCTCGGCACTCTCGGCCACCTCGATGCGAGCCACTGCCCCGAAGGGGGCGAGGTCGGCGACGAGAGCGTCGCGCACCGGCGGATCGTCCTCGACGACGAGGATCACCAGCTTCATCGGTCCACCTCCAGGCGTCGGGATCGGGCGCGGGACGGCTGCACCGGGAGAACCACCGTGGCACGGGTCCGTCCGGGCTCGGACTCGATGGTGATCTCTCCACCGTGGCGGTCGACCGCCTGACGGGCGAGCCCGAGCCCGAGCCCGAGGCCGAACTCGACCCGCCCCGTCTTGGTGGTGAAGCGAGGTTCGAAGATCCGTTCGAGGAGGTGGTCCGGGATCCCCGGACCGTCGTCGGTGACGGTGACCACCACCTCGTCGGTGGTCGGCCGGTCGACGGCCACCACGAGCGTTCCGGCACCCTCGAGCGCATCGGCGGCGTTGGCGACGAGGTTGGACCACACCTGCAGCAGCGCAGCGGGCCAGCCGGTGATCTCGACGATGTCGTCTCCCCACTGACGTTCGACGGTGACACCATCGAGGCGGAACTCATAGAGGCGGAGGGTGTCGTCGATCTGGCCGATCAGGTCGATCCGCTCGACCGGGGCGCTGTCGGGCCGGGCATAGTTCCGGAGGCTGGCCGCCAGATCAGCGACCCGACCGGTGGCGGTCTCGAGGTTGCGGATCCAGGTGCCGAGGGACCACGCCACTGACAGGAGCTCGAGCGTGCGGTCGCGGCGCGCCGGGCTGAGAGACGTCAACGCCGACACGGCCGCGGGGTCGGTGATCCCGGCGGCGACCAGTCGCCCGGCCAGGACGTCGCCGTGGGTCGCGGCGAGGTCGCGGCGTCGTCGGCGCTGCTCGGAGGTTCCGAGCGATGGCGCCTCGCGCGAGCGGCGGAGGTGCCCGGTCAGATCGACGTCGTCGGGAGGGATCCCGGAGTCGGCGATTCCCTCGATCAGGCGGACGAGGTCGGCGACGGCGTGATCGGCGGCGCGGGTCAGTGCCGCCGCTGGGTTGTTCAGCTCATGCGCGACCCCGGCGGCGAGTTCGCCGAGGGTGGCCATCCGAGCGGCGTCGACGACCGCTTGCTGGGCGACGTCGAGCTCGTCGACGGTTTCGGCGAGCTGGTCGCGTTCGGTGTGCAGGGCCTGGTTGAGGACCTCGACCTGATGGGTGAGCTCGATGGAGCGCTCCTGGCGTCGGGCCAGGGACCGCACGAGAAGGGTGACGATCACTCCGGCGGTGGCGGGATCGGCGAGGAGCTGGTCGAGCTCGTCGAAGGACACCGGGATCACGATCGCATCGGTGGCGGCGCGGCAGGTGAAGCGGGCACGGGTGCCGGCGAGCAACGCCGACAGGCCGACGATAGGACCGGTCGACGCCGTGTGGTGGAGCACCTCGCCCCGCCCGGCGGGCCGACTGAGGGCGATGATTCCCTCGACGACCACGAACAGGCCACCGACCTCCTCGCCCTCGTCGAGCAGCAGGGTGGACCGGGCCACCTCGAGACGCCGAGGCCCGAGGGTGGCGTCGAGCCGATCCACCAGGGCGCTCAGCGCGGCGCTCTCGTCGCCGGAGAGGTCGAGGAGGCGCCTGACCGGCCGGTCGTGAGGAACCGTGCGGTCGCCGAAGAGGGTGGCGGCGAGTGAGTCGGTCACAGCAGTCCCAGAGCCTCCCAGACCGGTGGAGCGAGAAGGACGAACACGAGGAGCCCGACGACGCCGACGACGGCGCCGACCGCGGCCATGTCGGTGGTCTTGACGCTACCGGTCGCGTAGGCGACGGCGTTCGGTGGGGTCGACACCGGCAGCATCATCGCCAACGAGCACCCGACGGCGATGAGGACTCCGGCGAGGACCGGGTCGATGGCGACCGCCGCCGAGGCGGCGACGGTGAGGCCGATGGGCACGAGCAGGTTGGCCGTGGCGCTGTTGGAGATCACCGTGGAGGCGACCAGGGCGACCGACGCCAGCACCGCCGCCAGAGCGAGGGCGGGGAGGTCGTCGAGCGGGAGGAGACCGACGAACCACTCGTCGAGACCGGTGGACACCACACCGTCGCCGAGTGCGATCCCCCCGGCGACGAGCCAGAGGACGTGCCATTGGACCCGTCGCAGGTCGTCGGCGGTGAACACCCGGGTGGTGAGCAGGACGGCGATGGGGAGGAACGCGACGACCGCGGCAGGGACTCCATGGAGTGGTTCGGTCAGCCAGCCGGCGATGGTCGCCCCCGCAGTGACGTAGAGGATCGTTGCGTTCCGGGAGCGGTCGAAGACCGACTCGATGCGCACGTCGAGGGTGTCGACCTCGGCGGGGAAGAACCGGCAGAGGACGAGCCAGGCCGCGATCAGGATGATCACGACGAAGGGAACCGCCAGGACCATCCAGTCGAGGAAGGTGAGGTCGTAGCCGGCGCTCGACAGCGCGGAGATGGCCACGGCGTTGGGCGGGGTGCCCACCGGGGTGCCGATCCCTCCGACGTTGGCGGCGACCGGCACGCAGAGGGCGAGGGCCACGCGGGTGGGGTCGCCGGGGGGTAGTCGCCCGGCGACGGGAAGCACGACCGCGAGCATCGTGGCCGTCGTGGCGGTGTTGGACATGAACATCGACAGCACCGCGGTGATGACCATGATGCCGAGGATCAGCCGGGACGGGCGGTCTCCGAACGGGGTGAGCAGGACCCGCGCCAGGTTGCGATCGAGGTCGAACTTGGCGGCGGCGTCAGCGAGGAAGAACCCGCCGAGGAACAAGATGATGACGGGGTCGGCGAGCGCACCGTAGAACTCGGCGTAGGGCGGGGCCTCGAAGCCGGCCGGCACTCCGAAGATCGCCTGATCGGAGACGAGGATCACCTGGAGGCCGATGATGCAGGCGGCGGTGGCGTGCAACGGGACGGCCTCGGTGACCCACAGGACCACGGCCAGGAGGAAGATCGACAGCTGACGGTGTCCGGCCTCGGACAGGTCACCGATGGTGACGAACCAGGGCACCGCGCCAGCGACGAGGGCGAGGACCGCGCCGTAGCGGCGCCGGGTTCTCGTCTGGTGCTCCACGCGCCTCCCCGTGTCGTGTGGCCGGGTCGGTTCGACTGTACCGGCCCCGGCCTCAGGCGCCGGGGGAGTCGAAGAGGGTGGCGGGAGAGCGAGGCGCGCTCGGTCGGGAGGGAGCCGCCGGAGCCTCGGGCGGGAGCGGGGCGACGGCCGCGTCGTGGCCGATGACCGCGACCGTGGGAGTGGAGGTGGTGGGGCGGGATTCGAGGCGGGTGACGAGAACCCGGTCGGCGCCGAGCCTCCCGATGGCCACGTCGACCAGGTGGGGATGGTGGGTGAGGCAGATCACCTGGGTGCGCTCGGCCAACTGGCTCAGCGCCTCGATCGCCGCTGCGGCGCGGTGGTCGTCGAAGTGGACGAGTGCGTCGTCGACGACCACGGGGACCGGACCGCCCCGGTGGAGGTGATGCTCGATGCCCGCGATGCGCAGCGCGAGCCACAGCTGGTCGAGGGTGCCGTCGGAGAGCTGCGAGGGGTAGAGCCGCGATCCGTCGTCGCGAACGACGACCGCGTGGCGGGTGTCGGCGTGAGCCTCGACCTCGAGGGCGACAACGGCACCATCGGTGAGGACGGTGAGCAGCTCGCTGGCGCGGGCGAGCAGCTCGTCGTGGCGGCCGGACCCCGTGTCGGCGACCACCTGCTCGAGGAGTCCGTGGGCCAACCGGAGCACGACGTAGTCGTCGATGACGTCGTCGAGCTCGGCGAGCAGTTCCTGGCGACGAGCCTCGGCCTCAGCGGCTGCGTCCCCGCCACCGATGCGGGACAGCTCGACCTCGATCTCGCCGAGCTCGCGGTTGTGGGCCTCGATCTCCTCGTCGAGCTGGATGATCTCGTCGCCGAGTACTTCGGTGAGGCGGGCGCGGTCGGTCGGGTCGGCCTGGTCGTCGGCCTCGTGGGCACCTCCGGCCTCGCGCACGAGGCGGTCGACCTGATCGATCTTCTCGTCGAGCTGGACGAGGAGGTCGCTCCGGTCGGCGACGGCGTTCAGCTGGCTCACGTCCACCCGTAGCCGAGCGGCCACTCCGGCGAGGTGACCGTCATCGGCGCAGATCGTGGCGTCGATCTCGGCCTGTTCCTCGACGAGATCCCGCTCGCGGGCCTCGAGACTGTCGCGTCGCTCGCGATCGCTCCGTGCGATGCCATGGAGTCGCCGAAGGGCGCTCACCGCCTCGGCGTCGACCGGCCGGTCCTCGGCAGGGAGCAGATCGAGCATCGCCTCGAGGCGGGTACGAACGGCCTCCACCCGGAAGCGGGCGGCGTCACGCAGCTCGGCCTCGGACCGGCGGGATGCGACCTCGTCGAGGAGCTTCTCGGCACGGGTGCGGAGGGCGCCGAGCCCTGCCTCGGACGAGGCGGTGACCCCCACGGAGTCGAGAGCGGAGCGCAGACGATCGGTCGCAGCCCGCACGGTGGCGCCTCTCCGCTCGACTTCGGCGCGGACCCGCGCACGTTCGGCGACCTGCTCGGTCATCCGACACCAGTCGTCGTGCCACCGGATCGCGTCGGCGAGAGCGGGCGGAGCGAGGGGGAGGCTCTCCCACCGCTCGTCCCATCCGGCCGCGATCTGTCGGCACTGGACCTCAGCGGCGGTGTGGTCGTCGACGAGCTGGGCGAGGCGCTGGTCGAGGGTGCCCAACGATTCGCGCGCGGCGCGAACCCGAGTGGCCCGCTCGGTGTCGCTCATGACCTGGTCGGCGAGCTCATCGGCGGTGGAGAAGGCGGACTCGACCGCGTCGGCCACCACCTCGGCGGGGTCGTCAGGATCGTCGGCCAGCGGAACCCCCACCAGGCGTCCCCGCGCCCGTGCCCAAGCGGTGTCTCGTCGGGCTCGGGCGGCGGCCACCTCGGAGAGGTCGGGCATGGTGGCCGTGCTCTCCAGCTCGGCGAGGAGGGCCGAGACCTGGTCGTGCTCGCGGCGGACGTCGGTGACCCGGTCGGCGAGCTCGGTGACCCGAGCAGCGGCGCGTTCGGCCTCGCTCGCCGCCCTGTCGATCTCGGATCGCGACGGGATGGCGAGCCGAGCTGCCTCGTCGGGGTCGAGCTCACCGGCCCCGAGCGTGCCGAGCCGGGCCGCGACCTCTTCGTCCAGCCCACCCAGGCGGACCTCGGTGCCCTCGAGCACCTCGAGCGCGGCCAGGGCGCTGCGTGTGTCGGCGAGCGCTTCGTCGACCGGCTCCACATCGACATCGGACAGGTCGAGGTCGCCGAAGGAGCTCGACGTGCCGGACGCAGCATCGAGCTCGGCCAGGTCGGTGCGGAACCTCTCGAGGCGCTCGGCCAACCACTCGATGTCGGCACCGGCGGCGAGGACCCGCGCGTCGGGGGCGACCGAGGCGAGTTCGGCGCGAAGACGGTCGACTGCTCCGACGACTCGGACGCGCTCGGTCTGGGCTCGCTCTCGACTCGCCGTGTGGGCCCGGATGGTCTCGACCTCGGCCGCAGTGGCCCGTGGGCCTTCCGCGGCGAGGCGATCCGCTTCGGCAACCAGCTCGGCTCGGTGTCGGAGCTGGGGGCCGATGGCGAGGATCCGCTCCTGGTCGCGTCGCCGCGTGACCCGGTCGGCCCGGTCGGCGCGCAACGACTCGAGGTGAGTGCGGATCGCATCGCGGCGTTCGACGAGCGCGGCGTAGTGGTCGGCGGTGATGGTGGCGTCGTCGAGTGCGGTGTCGGCGTCGGCCAGGGCCTTCAGCAGCTCGTTGACCCGGCGGGTGCGGGCGCGAGGCGCATAGAGCGCCGACGCCTCGGAATCGAGGCGATCCAATGTGTCGGTGACAGCGGGGCCCCCGAGGGCGGCACCGAAGAGAAGGGTCCCCACATCGCCATCGTCCTGGAGCAGAGCGGAGCCGTAGCGGCGCAGCTCGTCGTGGCCGAGGTGGAAGAGGGTGTCGTAGAGAGCACGGTCGACCCCGAGCGCCTTGGCCAGATCGTCGGGATCGAGCGGGTCGCCGTCGGCGTCGCGCGGCGCCCGACCACCGTGGCGGACGATGCTCAACTCGGTTCCCGACGCGGTGGTCACGTCGGCGGTGACTCGGACCGCGGCCTTGGCCGTGCCCTGCAGGAACGACCCCTCGATGCCGAACAAGCCAGCCCGGATGCCGGCCCGGATGGTGGACTTGCCCGCCTCGTTGGGCCCGACCACGACCCGGAGGGCTCCCGGTGGGGCATCGAGGTCGACCTGGTGATCCCGGAAGTGGCCGAGCTCGTCGAGGGAGAGACGACGGACCCGCATCAGACACGCCCCTCGAGCCGGGAGAGAAGCTGCTCACGCACGGCGGGGAGATGGTCGGTCACGGTGGCGACCGAGGCGAGGGGCGGAGCACCATCGGCGACCGAGCGCCGGGCCCGAGCACCGGCGGTGGCGCCCTGGAGAGGACGCAGCAGTTCGGCCAGATCAGCGAGTGTGTGCTCGTCGACCTCGAGGCGTTCGATGGCACCCACCACCGCGGCCACCGCCTCCGAGGACAGTGCCGAGACGTCGCTCTGGGTGCGGTCCTGGACCTTCTCGAGCCAGATGTCACCGTCGGAGCGGTGGGCGAGATCGGCCACGAGCTGGGTCCGGAGCGAGCTCGGGTCTCCCACTCCCCCGCGACCGGGGCGGCCGACGAGCTCCACCCGCACCGCGGCGGGCCGACCCGCCTCGCGCCACGCGTCGATGACGGCATCGACCACGCGATCCTCGACGTCGTCGACCCCCGAGGCCTCGGTGCAGTCGACCGGGACCCGGCACCAGCGGACCGCATCGACCTCGACGTGATGGATCGAGCGGACCGACGTGTCGTCGGTGGTGATCAGGCTGACGCCCTTGGCCCCGGTTTCGCGGGCGTGGCGGCCCTGGGTGTTGCCCGGGAACAGCAGGTGGGTGGGCCCGTCCTGGTGGTGTTCGCGTCCGTGGACGTGCCCGAGGGCCCACAGGTCGTAGCCGCGGGCGGCCAGCGCACCGGGTCGACACGGGGCGTAGGGAGCGTGACCCTCCCGGCCGTCGAGAGACGTGTGGAGGAGACCGACGTTGACCAACCCGGGGACGGGATCGGGATAGCCGGCGGCCAGGTCGTCGTGGGTGGCGGCGGTGGCGTAGCTCTGACCGTGGACCGCGAGCGGCAGGTCGTCGAGCACCTCGGTGGAGGGGCCGTCGGACCCGAAGACGTGGACGCCGTCGGGGGGTCGGATCCGTCGACTGATGACCGAGTCGGCGTCGTGATTGCCGTGCACGACGAAGACGCGGATCCCCTCGTCCACCAGGCGCGAGAGCTGGCCGTTCCACCACAGCCCGGTGCCGACATCGCGCCAAGGCCCGTCGAACACGTCGCCCCCCACGAGGACGACGTCGACGTTCTCGGCGACGGCGAGGTCCACCAGCCTCTCCACGGCTCGCCGGGTGGCCGAGCGCATCCGCTCCACGGGCGCCCCCTCGTAGCGGGCGAGCCCGAGCAGTGGTGAGTCGATGTGCAGATCGGCGCAATGAAGGAGCTTCACGAGGTGTCACCAATGTCGGCGGCGGGATCGTCCCCACCGTATTCAGGGGGTGTGACACCGCCGGGGATCCCGTCG
Organism: Acidimicrobiales bacterium; assembly: GCA_007121465.1. Classification (GTDB taxonomy): domain Bacteria; phylum Actinomycetota; class Acidimicrobiia; order Acidimicrobiales; family SKKL01; genus SKKL01. Next base: position 21,151 of record SKKL01000054.1, read on the forward strand.
CTCATCGAGGGTGTAACCCCCACCCCCACCGCGTCGTCCTGTCGATGACATCCCTACCCACCACAGGATGGTTACGTTCCGTGATCACGATCCAACGCCGGTTCCGCCTTCTCGCTGCCCTCCTCGCCCTCAGCGGCCTGCTGCTCGCTGCCTGCGGCAACGACGACGGAGGCAGCGACGCGGCGCCCGTCGACACTCCCCCACCCACCGAGGCGCCCGGCACCGGGGACGACGAGGTCTCCACCGACACCCCCGATGCTCCCTATGTGGAATCCACCGAGGCGATCGGCGAGACGATCTGGTTCGAGGGCTTCACCTTCGAACTCGAGGAGGTCTGGACGCGGGTGTGGAACAACGGCCAGACCGACACCGACGTGCGCGTCTCGGGCACGGTGACCAACCTGCTCGACGACGGCAACCGCCCGCCGGGGCCGATCTACCTGACCGTCGACACCTTCCAGGCGAC
>SKKL01000074.1 GCA_007121465.1 Acidimicrobiales bacterium
CCGGCTCCGGTGATGACGACGACCCGTCCGTCGAGTGCTCCCATGTGGTGCTGCCCCTCTCCTGTGCGTGCCACCGTGTTCGTCGGCGACATCGGCGGCAGTATCGGCCACCGGCCCCGGGGTCGCCAGTCCAGGGGGATGGGATTCTCACCGTCGGAGGCAGGGCCCCGCTGTGATCACCTGCCGGCGACACCCTGGGGTCGCACGTCGTCCAGGATGGACACCCGCTCGCCGTAGCGGGAGTTCGGGTAGTAGTCCCACACGGCGTGGTGCTGAACACAGCGGTTGTCCCACAGCGTGAGGGTGTTCGGTTCCCAACGCACCCGGCAGTGGAGCTTGGGAGAGGTGGCGACGAGATCGTAGAGCGCCTGCAGCAACGCTTTGCTCTCCCAGCGCTTGAGACCCTTGATGTGGGAGGTGAACCCCGGGTTGACATAGAGCACCTTGCGCCCCGTTACCGGATGGACGGTGATGACGGGATGCTCGTTGCGTGGGTAGCCACCCTCGGGCGGGGTCGACTTGTAGCTCCCGACGTACGGGATCGCCCCGTCGTGGACCGCGGTGAGGCCCTCCAGGAAGGACTGCATGGTCGGCGACAGCTCGTCGTAGGCCATGTACATGTCGGCGAAGAGCGTGTCGCCACCGCCGCCCTCGGGCACCTCGGTGATGTAGAGGGCCGAACCGAGGGGTGGGATCTCGTCGCAGGTGACATCGGCATGCCACGCGTCGCCGGCGGTGTAGGCGGACTCGGCGGTGGTCTTCACGATGAGGATCTCGGGGTCCTGCTTGCGAGCGTGGTTCATGGGGTGCACGTGGAGGTGCCCAAAGTGGCGTGCGAACGCCTTGTGGGCCTCACGATCGAGGTGCTGGTCGCGGAACACGAGCACACCCCAGTCGGCGAAGGCCCGGCGAACGTCCGCCACCTGGGCCTCGTCCAGCGGCACGGACAGGTCGATGCCCCGCACCTCGGCACCGAGATGCGGAGTGAGCGTCGACACCTCGAAGGTCTCGTAGTCCCTGGTCGTGGTCGGCGTGGTCCCCACTGCAGTCATGTGTTCCCCCTGTTTGGTCCCTGTCTGAGTCTCTCGCTTGTTACGCCAGGTAGCAACCGGTCCGGGCCGCCGGTGCTGCACCGGCAAGCGGACTCTGGGACGGAGACTCCGGAAAGGGGTCCGCTAGAGTCAGCTCGTTTCGTACCCGGATGGAGGCCTCCCGATGTCGACCCCCTCGCCCTCGACACGACTCCCCTGGTGGGTCGGCGTCCCATTGGGAGTCGGTTGCGCCGCGTTGGGTGCGGTGCTGGTCCTCCGACCGTTCGACTCGCTCTCGGTGCTGGTGCTCCTCGTGGCGATCGGGGCATTCGCCATGGGTGCCTCGAGCATTGCCGACGCGTCCCGTGCGGACCGGCGGTGGCCCGGTCTGGCGGCCGGCCTGGTGTGGATCGGCACCGGTGTCCTCGTGCTGGCATGGCCCGACATCACGACCACGGCGCTGGCGATCGTGGTCGGCATCTCGCTGATCGTCGGTGGGGTGCTCGACGTGCTGGCGGCGGTGCGCCGCACCACCGATGAACGCCTCGCTGCGCTCGTCAGTGGTCTCGCCAGCGTCATCTTCGGTGTCCTGGCCATCAGCTGGCCGAGCGTCACGGTGCTCGTCATCGCGATCGTGTTCGGGTTCCGGCTCGTGTTGTTCGGCCTCCGGTTCGCGTGGGCGTCGTTTCGCGACCGAGCAGGCGGTGCCGACGCGGTGTCCGAGGAGCGGTCACCCGGGAAGCTACGTCGATTCGCTCACGTCGCGGTCGCATCGGTGTCGCTGGTCGTGGCGTTGGGCCTGGCAGGCGTCAGTGCGATGCTGAACGAAGGCGAACCGCAGGTCGAAGCCTTCTACGACACGCCGGCAGAGGTACCGGACCAGCCGGGACAGCTGTTGGACGCCGAGGAGTTCACCCGCACCATTCCCAGCACCGCCACGGCCTGGCGCATCCTGTACACGACGACCCGCGCCGACGGCGTTCCCGCGGTGGCCAGCGCTCTCGTGGTCACACCGCGCGACACCTCCGGGGGTCCTGCGCCGGTGATCGCGCTCGCCCACGGCACCACCGGCGTCGACCGGAGCTGCGCACCGTCGCTGCTGGACGATCCGTTCGAGGCCGGGGCGTTCTTCGTTCTCGACCAGGTGATCGACGAGGGCTGGGCAGTGGTGGCCACCGACTACGTGGGACTCGGAACCGAGGGCGGACATCCCTACCTCGTAGGCCAACCGGCCGGCCGCAGCGTCCTCGACTCGGTGCGTGCCGCTCGCCAGCTCAGCGAGGCGCAGCTCGGCGACGAGACGGTCGTGTGGGGTCACTCACAGGGTGGCGGTGCCGCGCTGTGGACGGGCGGGTTGGCTCCCACCTATGCGCCCGACGTGAACGTCATCGGAGTGGCCGCCCTCGCACCGGCGAGCGATCTGGTCGGTCTGGTCGGCAACCTCGGGACGCTCACGGGCGGCACCATCTTCGCCACCTACGTACTCGCGGGGTACGCAACGGAGTACGACGACGTGAGGGTCTCGGACTACGTCAGGCCGACAGCTCGCACCTCGTTCGACGCCGCGGTCGGGCGATGCTTGGCCGAACCAGCGGCGCTGTTGTCGGTCATCGGGGCAGTCACCCTCGGCGACACGATCTTCTCGGCCGAGCTCGGCAGCGGTCCACTCCTCGAGCGGTTGGAGGAGAACGTGCCGACGCTGCCCATCGAGGTCCCGCTCCTCGTCGGGCAAGGCGAGGCCGACCAGCTGGTGGTGCCGAGCGTCCAGACTGCGTACGTGGCGAGTCGTTGCGAGGCAGGACAGGCCATCGACTACCGCACCTACCCGGGGCTCGATCACGTTCCGTTGGTGGACCCCGACTCGCCCCTCATCCCCGAGCTGCTGGCCTGGACCCAGGACCGGCTGGCCGGAGCCGACCCAACCCCGAGTTGCGGCGACTGACCAGCAGCGTCGGCCGGATCGGAGCTACCTCGGGTAGGTTTGGTGCATTGCAGGAGTTCGCTGCGCTGACCAGGGCACTCGCTCCGGGGCGCCGTGGGCCGCTGCCGGGGTGGGGGCACGGCTGTGATCACGGTGTCGACAGTGCGCAGTCGGATACCGAGGGGAGCGCGATGACCACCATCGACCACGACCGCACTGCTGTTCGCAGCGGCTATCTCGACGGCCCCTACCGGCCGATCCACGAGGAACACACCGTCGACGACCTCACGGTGGTTGCCGGGGCGGTGCCGGCCGACCTCGACGGGCTGTTCGTCCGCAACGGTTCGAACCCCGCGTTCGAACCTCGTGGCCGCTACCACTGGTTCGACGGCGATGGGATGCTCCACGGCGTGCGGTTCGACGGGGGCCGGGCGAGCTACCGGAATCGCTGGGTGCGCACCGCTGGTCTCGCCGCCGACCAGGAAGCCGGGGAGGCGCGTCTCGGAGGGATCCTCGAGCGTCCGGACTTCAGCGTGCCGGGTGGTCCGTTCAAGGACACCGGCAACACCGATCTGGTCGTGCACGGCAACAAGCTCTACGCGTTGTGGTGGCTGTCGGGTCAGGCCCACGAGATTTCCCTCCCGAGCCTCGAGACGGTGGGCGTCACCGACTTCGACGGCACCCTGACCACGTCCATCAACGCCCATCCGAAGGTCGACCCGGACACCGGCGAGATGCTCTTCACCAGCTACTCCATGCTGCCCCCGTATCTCACCTTCGGCGTGATCGACCCCGACGGCCGGGTCGTCCACAACGAAGCGGTCGATCTGCCGGGACCTCGACTCCAGCACGACCTCGCCATCACGCCCCGCTTCTCGGTGCTGTTCGACATGTCGTTGCAGTGGGATCCCGACCAGCTGGCCCGGGGCCGCACCCACGTTCGCTTCTACCGTGACGTCAACTCTCGCATCGGCTTGGCCCCACGGTTCGGCACCGGTGACGAGGTGCAGTGGTTCGAGGTGTCACCCTTCTTCATGTACCACGTCGTCAACGCGTGGGAAGAGGGCGACGAGGTGGTGCTGATCGGATGTCGCATGGCCGAACCGCTGGCCGACGATCCCGACAACGTGGCATCGAACGACGGCGTCCCGATCCTCGCGCAACTGCGTCTCGAACCCGTGCTGTGGGAGTGGCGGCTCGACCGATCGACGGGCGTGGCCACCGAGCGCGCCATCGACGGCACGCTGGCCGAGTTCCCGCGCATCAACGATGCCTGGCTCGGTCGCCGCAACCGGTGGAGCTACTCCCCCACCTTCGCGGCCATGCCGACGCTCGCGTTCGACGGTCTGGTGCGTCACGACCTCACCGACGGGAGCACGGTCGACTACCGCTACCCCGAGGGCTGGCTCGGCGGTGAAGCGGTGTTCGCGCCGAGCACCGACCCCGACCGGACCGACGAAGCCGATGGCTACCTGATCACTCTCGTGACCGAGGCGGCGACCGGCCGCTCCGAAGCCCAGGTGTTCGATGCTCGCGACCTTCCGGCTGGTCCGGTCGTCCGCCTCGAGATTCCGGTTCGAGTTCCGATCGGCTATCACACCGAATGGGTGCCGGCGTCGGCCTGGGCGGGGAGCGACGGGTGAGCGCCGTAGCCTCGCCCACGTTCGTGCTCGGTGGCTACCAGTCCGACTTCGCCCGCAACCGGACCCGCGAGGGCGAGGGCTTCCTGGAGCTCTGCACCGAAGCGGTGCACGGCGCCCTCGAGAACGCACGGCTCGATGCCACCGAGGTCGAGGTCGGGCATGTGGGCAACTTCGCCGGCGGGCTCTACGCCGGACAGGGCCATCTCGGTGGCTTCCTGGTCGAGGCCGATCGGGCGTTCACCGGGTTGCCGACCAGCCGACACGAAGCGGCCTGCGCATCGGGATCGATCGCGGTCCTCTCGGCCATGGCCGACCTCGAGGCCGGTCGCTACGACGTGGCCATCGTGCTCGGTGTGGAACTGATGAGGACCATGAACGGCTTCGAGTCCCAGAAGGTCCTCGGATCGGCTGCGTGGGTGCCGCGTGAGACCGAGGGGGTCGACTTCCCCTGGCCACAGCTCTTCAGCGACCTGGGCGACGAGTACGACCGCCGCTACGGGATCGACGCCGAGCACCTCATGGCGATCGCCCGCTCCAACTTCGACAACGCCACGCGCAATCCGAACGCCCAGACACGCGGATGGCGTTTCGAGGAGTCGAGCTTCGATCCGTCCGACGACGATGCCAACCCGGTGGTCGCCGGCCGAATCCGTCGGCAGGACTGCTCGCAGGTCACCGATGGTTCGGTGGCGGTCGTGCTCGCGTCGCCACACTTCGCCGAGAGGTGGGCACAGCGCAATGGCACCGCCATCGACGATGTCGCCCGCATCACCGGCTGGGGGCATCACACCTCACGAATGGCCCTGGCCGACAAGCTGGCCGATGCGGCCGACGAGCCCTACGTCTGCCCGCATGTGCGCCAGACCATCACCGACGCGATGCGGCGAGCGAAGACCGACCTCGACGGCCTCGACTGCATCGAGACCCACGACTGCTTCACCACCACCCAGTACCTCGCAATCGACCACTTCGGGATCACGGCTCCGGGGGAGTCGTGGAAGGCCATCGAGAGCGGCACGACCGCGTTCGACGGCTCGCTGCCGATGAACCCGAGCGGCGGCTTGATGGGGGGCGGTCACCCGGTGGGTGCGTCGGGGGTGCGGATGCTGCTCGACCAGACCAAGCAGGTGACCGGAACGGCGGGCGACTACCAGGTTCCCGATGCTCGGCGAGCCGCCACCCTGAACATCGGCGGGAGTGCCACCACCAGCGTCTCGCTGATCGTGGAGACCGGCGGCTGACCACGGCCGGACACGTACGTCGTCAGCCGACACCGCGCCCAACCCGAGCGCGAGTTCCGCAGCTGTTCCGCGTCGTTTGGTGACGACCACTGGCGGGTACCGACCAAGGAGATTCTTGACTCGGAGATGCCCATGCCATTGCGCCGCGTTCTTGCCCTGCCGTTCGTCGTGTTGCTCGTCCTCGCCGGATGCGGTGACGACGACACGGACACCGATACCGACACCGAGGCACAGGAGGACGCGGCCGAGAACGACACCGACCCGGTGTTCGACGCCGACGCCTCCCTCGGCGAACCGGTCACCTACCGCGGGAACATCGACACCGACGACGAGTGGGAGGTGACCGTTACCGTCGAAGAGGTCGACTGCGGCGCCGACATCGAGTTGGCGGACGGCGACGAGCGGTTCTGCATCGCCCGCCTGCACGTGGAGAACACCGGCGAGGTCGAGCCACTCGAGGAGTTCTGGGAGTCGAGCTCGCTTCAGACCGACGATGAAGGCAGCTACCTGGCGTCGGTCACCGCCACCGACGAGTACGCCGAAGAGCGCGACGTCGAACCGATGGCAGTACTGGCACCGGGAGAGTCAGGTGAGCACTACCTCGTGTTCGCCATTCCCGATGACACCGAGCCGACGTACCTGCATCTCCTGGCCCGCGCCGACGATCAGGTGCTCATAATCGACGTGACCAGTTGACCGACGACTCACAGGTAGGTGATCCATGAGTACCGGTGAACCCGTACCTCAGGCGGACCGAGCCGAGCAGGAGCGACCGGTGAGAGAGGAACCGGACCCGGAGACATCGGGCTCGCTGGGCGATCTCCCCGACGACGTTCCCGAGGCCGATGCGCTGGATCAGCGCCTCGAGGTCCCCGACGAGCCCGAGGACGAGGGAGCCTGACATCCAGTCGGGGCGCGGGAGTCGGTGTCGGCTGCTGGGTCGGTCACATCATTCCCAGTTCGAGTCGCGCGACGTCAGACATGCGTGAGGCGTCCCATGGGGGGTCGAACACCAAGGCGACCTCGACCACCTCGACGCCGGGTAGTGCCGCAACAGCGTCGTGGAGGTCTTGGCGAAGAATGTCACCCATGCCGCAGAACGGTGCGGTGACCGACATGTCGATGTCGACCCGCTTGTTCCCGCTCGGCAGATCGGATGGTTCGATCCGGTAGACCAGGCCGAGTTCGACGATGTCGACGGGGATCTCCGGGTCGTA
>SKKL01000091.1 GCA_007121465.1 Acidimicrobiales bacterium
GGCTCATCGCATCCTGGGGCTGAAGCAGGTCCCAAGGGTTGGGCTGTTCGCCCATTAAAGCGGTACGCGAGCTGGGTTTAGAACGTCGTGAGACAGTTCGGTCCCTATCCTCTGCAGCCGGAGGGAATTTGAGGAAGGCTGTCCCTAGTACGAGAGGACCGGGACGGACGCAGCTCTCGTGTGCCAGTTGTCCTGCCAAGGGCATGGCTGGTTAGCGACCTGCGGAAAGGATAAGCGCTGAAAGCATCTAAGCGCGAAGCCTGTTCCAAGATGAGATTCCCCACCGGGTTAACCGGGTAAGGCCCGTGGCAGACCACCACGTTGATAGGCCGGAAGTGTAAGCGCGGCAACGCGTTCAGCTGACCGGTACTAATCGGCCGAGGGCTTGGATTTTTCTCACATTCGTGAGTGTCCGAGGTGCTTGTGCTCGCTATGGAGTTCTCGAGGGCAGGCTGCGCGTCTGCGCCGCCCTTGACATAGGTTTCGGTGGCCATAGCGGTGGGGTCACACCCGTTCCCATTCCGAACACGGAAGTTAAGCCCACCAGCGCCGATGGTACTTGGGGAGAGATCCCCTGGGAGAGTAGGACGCCGCCGGATTTCTTGTTGGAAACGGGCCCTCCGGGGCCCGTTTCTGCGTTTTCGGGCCATGCGCCATCGGCGGTAGGATGGCCTGATGACCCCTCCGCCGTCCCCCGACCGCCCGTCCCGAAGCGGCAAGCCAGGGCGTAGCTCGGTCCCGGGCGGCCCGGGACCCCGCAAGGGCTCCGGAGGGAGCAGCCCCGGGGGTCGCGGCAAGGCAGCGCCGGGTGGTGGCAGTCGAGGCGCGAAGCCCGGGCCAGGCCGATCGGCGCCGCGCGGCGGCGCTCGCGGGGACGAACGCGACGAGTCGGGCCCGAAGCAGTGGGGGAGCCTCGCCCGCAAGGGCGCTCGTCGTCTCGGCGAAGATCCTCGTGGCGCCGGAACGGCGCCCAACTCGGCGCCGGCTCGCGAGGATGCCGACCGAGGTGACGTGTGGGTCGACGAGGGCCCGGTTCGAGACGCCGCCCAGGGCGCGGTCCGCCGGGGGCGCAGCGCTCCGCCCCGGGGAGCGGGCCGGGACGGCACGAGTGTCGATGTGTCGGGTGCCGATGTGGCCAAGGCGGTCGGCGCCAAGGATGCCGCTCGTTTCGAGGGGCGCCTGAAAGACGCGGCCCGGGCGTACGAACGAGAGCGCTACGACGACGCCCGCAAGCTGCTGGTCCCCCTCGCCGACCGGATGCCCGCGAACGCCGCCGTCCGTGAGTTGCTGGGTCTCACCCAGTACCGGTCCGGCCGCTGGAAGCAGGCGGTGGCCGAGCTCGAGGCGTTCCGGACTCTCACTGGCTCGGCGGAACAACACCCCGTTCTGGCCGACTGCTATCGGGCGCTCGGTCGGTTCGAGGACGCCGACGAGCTGTGGGACGAGTTGCGGGAGATGTCGCCGAGCGCCGAACTGGTGACCGAGGGACGCATCGTGATGGCCGGCTCGCTGGCCGATCGCGATCGGCTTCCCGAGGCGGTCGATCTCCTGGAGAAGGGCTTCCGTTTCCCGAAGAACCCCCACCCACACCACCTGCGTCGGGCTTACGCCCTGGCCGACCTGCTCGAACGCACCGGGGACCTCCCGCGGGCCCGCTCACTGTTCGAACGCCTCGCGGCGGTGGACCCCGAGTTCGGTGATGTGGAGGACCGGGTGCGGGCACTCCGCTGAGCGGAGCGCGCCGACCGGACGGACAGCTGCCCGATGTTCCGAGCCATCCTCCTCGAACGTGACGGCGATGCGGTGAGCTCGCGTGTGGCCGAGCTCCACGAGACCGACCTGCCCGACGGCGATGTCACCATCGAGGTGCACCACTCGACGGTCAACTACAAGGACGGCCTCGCCCATCGCGGCGCCCACGGCGTCGTCGATCGATACCCGATGGTGCCCGGAGTGGACCTGGCGGGCGTGGTGACCGCGAGCAGCGACAGCCGCTACCACCCCGGAGACCGGGTGGTGGTGAACGGGTGCCGGATGGGGGAGCGGCACTGGGGTGGACACTCCGAGCTCGCGCGGGTGCCGGGCGACTGGGTGGTGATGCTGCCCGAGAACATCGACACCGCCACCGCGATGGCGATCGGCACGGCGGGTCTCACCGCCATGCTGTGCGTCCTGGCCCTCGAGCGCCAGGGCCTCGGTCCCGACGACGGTCCGGTCGTGGTCACCGGCGCCTCCGGCGGCGTCGGGAGCGTCGCGGTGAGCCTGCTGGCGACCCAGGGATGGTCGGTGGACGCGGTCACGGGTCGACCCGAGGAGGCCGACTACCTCCGGAACCTCGGCGCGGCGGGGATCGTCGATCGAGGCGAGATGACCGAACCGCCCCGCCCACTCGAGTCGCAACGCTGGGCGGCAGGGGTGGACGCGGTCGGGGGCCTCACGCTGGCCAACGTTCTCGCCCGCATTCGCTACGGCGGGGCGGTGGTGGCGTGCGGCAACGCGGGGGGCATGGACCTCCCCACCTCGGTGGCCCCGTTCATCCTCCGGGCGGTGTCCCTCATCGGTGTCGAGTCGGTGGTCGTCCCCCACGACCGCCGGGTGCAGGCGTGGGAGCGGTTGGCGACCGATGTCGACCGCGACCAGCTGGGCTCCATGGTCACCACGGTGGGTCTGGACGAGACGCCCGAGGTCTGCGCCAGGATCCTCGAGGGTCAGGTCCGAGGGCGCATCGTCGTCGACATCGGTGGCCCGGCCTCCGGTGTCACACCCCGCCAGTAGGTTCGGGTCGAGCTTCCCCCTCCGTCGAAACCGTCCGTTCCGAACGGCGGATGTCTCCGGGCCTGGTCCCGGTGAGGAGGAGCCATGGCTGTCACCCGGTCCCCGGTGGATCACCCCAACATCGTCCTGCTGCGGGGCACCCTCTCCAGCGACCCTCGATGCACCACCCTTCCCTCCGGCGACGAGCTCTGGAGCTACGAGGTCACCACGCGCGACGCCGACGGCCGAGCCGAGAGCGTGCCGGTGGTGCTCGGGTCCGCTCGGCCGCTCGCCCGGGCGAAGGCGGGCGACGAGGTCGTGGTCGTCGGCCACGTCCGCCGTCGCTTCTACCGAGCCGGTGGCCGGACCGCCAGCCGCACCGAGGTCGTCGCCGACCGTCTCATCGATGCCCGGCGTCGACGTTCAGTCGACACCGCGGTGGCCGCCGCCACCGACCGTCTGCACTCGCTGTGGGGGCCCGATGCGCCCTGACGGCGCCGGACCAGCCAGTACTCGGCGTCGCCGACCGGGAGGAGCAGGACTCGTCCCGAACTCCGGATGTCTACGATGGAACGAGCCGCACACCGGAGGCGGGTTCCAGCGTCGAGGAGATCCAGAGCATGGACCAGCAGCAACGGGAGAAGGTGACGAGCGGTCAGGGTTTCATCGCCGCTCTCGACCAGAGCGGCGGCTCCACGCCCAAGGCCCTCGCTCTCTACGGGGTCGAGTCCGATGCCTGGTCGAGCGACGAGGAGATGTTCGACCTGATCCACCAGATGCGCTCCCGCATCATGACGAGCTCGTCCTTCGGTGGCGACCGGGTCCTCGGGGCCATCCTCTTCGAGGACACCATGGATCGCCAGGTCGAGGGGCGTGACACCCCCGAGTACCTGTGGGCGGTCAAGCAGGTCGTGCCCTTCCTGAAGGTCGACAAGGGCCTGGCCGACGAAGCCGACGGCGTGCAGCTCATGAAGCCGATCCCCGGTCTCGACGATCTCCTCGGACGGGCATCGGCCAAGGGTGTCTTCGGGACCAAGATGCGCTCGGTGATCAAGCGGGCCGACGCCGCGGGCATCGCGGCGATCGTCGAGCAGCAGTTCGAGGTGGGTCGGCAGATCGCCGATGCCGGGCTCGTTCCCATCCTCGAACCCGAGGTGGACATCCACGCTCCCGACAAGGCCGAGGCCGAGGCTCTCCTCCTCGACGGGATCCTCGAACACCTCGGCGGGTTTCCCGCTGACCGTCCCCTCATGTTCAAGGTGACCCTCCCGGACATCGACGGCTTCTACTCTCCGCTGGTCGAGCACCCGAAGTCGATGCGGGTCGTCGCTTTGTCCGGCGGCTACGCGCGAGACGATGCCAACGCCCGCCTGGCCCGCAATCCGGGTGTCATCGCCAGCTTTTCCCGCGCCCTCACCGAGGGGCTCACCGCGCAGCTCGCCGACGACGAGTTCGACGCCACTCTCGACGCCACCATCGCGGGCATCTACGAGGCGTCCGTCACCTGATCCCACGGCCGGCGCGAGCCGCTTGTCGGACCATCGGTCTGGACGTGACGTCCGTCATCGCCTAGAACCTGTGGGAGTGCAGCGCGCCAGGGTCTCCATCTGGGGGGTTGGGGTCACCCGAGGCAGCGACGCAGGACGGGAGTCGGGTCCTTCGGGCCCGGCTCCCGTCGCGTTGAGCGTTCCTGGCCGTCGCATCGCCCTCGCGTCAGGGTCCGATCAGAACCCTGTTCGAGTTCGCTAGGGTGACATCGACCACAACGAACCGTAGAAAAGGGAACGTGTGACTGACACAGCGGAGCGCAAGCCCGAGTCGCTCGACCGCCTCGTCATCCGCTTCGCCGGCGACTCCGGCGACGGAATGCAGCTGACCGGTGACCGCTTCACCAGCGCCAGCGCCTTGTTCGGAAACGACCTCGCGACCTTGCCGGAGTTCCCCGCCGAGATCCGGGCACCTGCCGGCACCCTCGCCGGAGTGTCTGCCTTTCAGGTCCACATCTCCGATCATCGGATCAACACCCCCGGAGACGCTCCGAACGTGCTGGTGGCGATGAACCCCGCCGCGCTGAAGGCCGAGCTGCGCGGTCTCGAGGATGGTGGGACGGTCATCGTCAACGTCGACACCTTCGACGAGCGCAACCTGACCAAGGCCGGCTACACCGACAACCCCCTCACCGACGGTTCGCTCGACGCCTACTCGGTGTACGAAGTCCCGATGACCTCCCTCACCAAGGAGGCCGTGATCCCCGCAGGGGTCAAGCCGCGAGACGCCGACCGCTCGAAGAACTTCTTCGCCCTCGGGCTCGTGACCTGGATGTACACCCGGCCCATCGATGCCACCCTCGCCTGGATCGAGGAGAAGTTCGGCAAGAACCCGATGGTCCACCAGGCCAACGTGCTCGCCTTCAAGGCCGGGCACGCCTTCGGCGAGACCGCCGAGCTGTTCGACCACACCTACCAGGTGGCCCCCGCTCCCCAGGAGCCCGGTACCTACACCAACATCAGCGGCAACATGGCGCTGTCCTGGGGTCTGATCGCCGCGAGCCAGCTCGCCAAGCTGCCGCTGTTCCTCGGCTCCTACCCGATCACCCCCGCGTCGGACATCCTCCACGAACTGTCCAAGCACAAGAACTTCGGGGTCCGGACCCTGCAGGCCGAGGACGAGATCGCCGGCATCGGCGCGGCGCTCGGCGCGGCGTTCGGCGGCCACATCGGCATCACCACCACCAGCGGTCCCGGCGTCGCCCTGAAGTCCGAGACGATGGGCCTCGCGATCAGCCTCGAGCTGCCGCTCGTGATCGTCGACATCCAGCGAGGTGGCCCTTCCACTGGCCTGCCCACAAAGACCGAAGCGGCCGATCTCCTGCTGGCGATGTATGGCCGCCACGGTGAGTCCCCGCTGCCGATCATCGCTGCGTCCACCCCCTCGGATTGCTTCGAGGTGGCCATCGAGGCGGTCCGGATCGCCCTCGAGTACCGGACCCCGGTCATCTTGCTGTCCGACGGCTATCTGGCCAACGGAACCGAGCCGTGGAAGCTGCCCGACGTCGACTCGCTACGACCGATCGAGGTCGAGTTCGCCACCGCGCCCAACCACACGTCGGCCTCGGGTGACCCCGAGTACTGGCCATACGTTCGCGACCCCGAGACCTTCGCCCGTTCGTGGGCGTTGCCGGGCACCGACGGGTTGATGCACCGCATCGGCGGCATCGAGAAGCAGGAGGGCAGCGGCAACATCTCCTATGACCCGGCCAACCACGGCGAGATGGTCGCGGTGCGAGCCGCCAAGGTGGCCGCGGTCGCCAAGTCGATTCCTCCCGTCGAGGTCACCGGTGACGCCGACGCCGACCTGTTGGTGCTCGGATGGGGCTCCACCTGGGGTGCCATCGCCACTGCGGTCGACCGAGCCCGCGCCGAGGGCGATCGGGTCGCCCAGCTCCACCTCCGCCATCTGAACCCGTTCCCGCCGAACCTCGGCGAGGTCCTCGGCCGCTACCGCAAGGTTCTCGTCCCCGAGATGAACCTCGGTCAGCTGTCGCGCATGATCCGCGCCGAGTTCCTCGTCGACGCCCGATCGGTGAACAAGGTCGAGGGGACCCCGTTCACCGCCGCCGAACTTCACGCCGCCATCACCGGAGCCCTCCATGACTGACGTCGCCCCCACCACGCGCAAGGACTGGCAGACCGACCAAGAGGTCCGTTGGTGCCCCGGCTGTGGTGACTACTCGATCCTCACCGCCGTGCAGATGCTCATGCCCGAGCTCGACGTCCGACGTGAAGACACCGTCTTCGTCTCGGGCATCGGGTGCGCAGCTCGGTTCCCCTACTACATGAACACCTACGGGATGCACACCATCCACGGCCGGGCGCCCGCCATCGCCACCGGCCTGGCCCTCGCCCGACCCGACCTCGACGTGTGGGTCGTCGGCGGCGACGGCGACCTCCTGTCGATCGGTGGCAACCACCTCATCCATGCACTGCGCCGCAACGTGAACCTCACGATCCTGTTGTTCAACAACCAGATCTATGGACTCACCAAGGGGCAGTACTCCCCGACGAGCGAGCGGGGGAAGGTCACCAAGTCGACGCCGTTCGGGTCCCTCGACCAACCCTTCAACCCCATCGCATTGGCTCTGGGTGCCCAGGCCACCTTCGTGGCCCGGACCCACGACATGGACCGCCAGCACATGCAGGAGACGTTCCGGCGCGCTCATGCCCACAAGGGGGCGGCGGTCGTCGAGATCTACCAGAACTGCAACGTCTTCAACGACGGGGCGTTCGCGACCATCACCGGCAAGGCCAACCGCGAGTCGATGCTCATCCCGCTCGAGCACGGCCAGCCCGTGCGCTTCGGTCCCGAGGGCTCGAAGGGCGTCGTGATCGACGACAGCGGCCAGGCACGAATCGTCGAGGTCGACGACGTCGACGAGTCCGAGATCGTCACCCACGACGAGCAGGCCCCGACGGCGGCACTCGCCTTCATGCTCTCCCAGCTGGCGTCGAGTCCCGAGGAGCCCACCCCTGTGGGTGTGTTCCGGGCCGTCGAGCGCGACGAGTACGGCGAGGCGGTCGAGCGTCAGATCGCAGGGGCTCAGGACCAGCGTGGTCCCGGCGACCTGTCCGCCCTGTTGCGCTCAGGAGCCACCTGGGACGTCGTCTGAGAGGCGCTCTGCGTCTGAGGGCGGTGCCGTCGTCGCGTCAGCGGTCGAGGAGCCGGTAGACCGCGCCGGTGCGGGGCTTGGGGTGAAAGAAGGTCGACTTCGGGGGCATGCGCTCCCCACCCTCGGCGCACGCTCCGATCTGTTCCACCGTCACCGGCCGCACGAGGATTCCGGCGTCGGCGCGACCGGCGGCCACCGCCGCGGCGACGTGGTCGATGCCGTGCTGGTAGGTCAGGCCGATGGCAGGCGCGCCCTCGATGGCGGCGTCGACCCGGACCGTGTCGAGGTCGCGGAGTCCCTCGAACGCTCCGGGCCGGGGGACGAGCCGGCGGGCGCGGTCAGGTTCGACCAGCGCCAGGAACCCGTCGCCCACCATCTGGTCGAGCAGCTCGGGCCGGAGCTCGACCTCCTCGCCGATCTCGAATCGCTCCGACAGCAACCCGGCGAGGTCGAGTCCGTCCGCCAGGTCGACCAGGCGATGGATGGGCAGGACGGTCAACTCGTCGGCGACCAACTCCACCACGAGGAACATCGCGGCGTCGGCTTCGCCGGCGTCACCGCCCCGGCTGGCGCGCTGCTCGTCCCGATGCTGCAGCGAGGTCTCGTAGCGGTGGTGCCCGTCGGCGATCACGATGGGGTTGGCCGCCACCGCGGCGGCGATCGAGGCGAGCCGGTCAGGATCGTCGATGACCCAGTAGGTGTGTCCGATTCCGTCGTCGTCGACCCAGGACGGGGCGCCCGCCGTCGGATCGCCGATCGCCTCGGTGAGGCCATGGGTGGGGGACAGGCCCCAAATGGCCGACAGGTTGGCCTCGGTGGCCCGCAACAGGTCGAGGCGATCGCTGCGCGCCTTCGGGGTCGTGTATTCGTGAGGGAGCAGCTCGCCCTGGTCGGGAGCAGACAGGTCGAGTGCCCCGAGCACGCCGGTGCTGCGTCGGGTCTCGCCGCTCGGCCCGGGGAAGGTCATGCGGTAGCCGTAGAACACCGGCTCGAAGTCCCGGACGAGGGTCCCGTCGTCGATCCACTCGTCGAGGCGCTCTCGTGCCGCGACATAGGGGTCGCCGTCGGCGGGCGCGACCGGAAGGTCCACGTGAACGGCGTTGGCCGGGTGGCGGCCCGCGAGGCGAGCTCGCTCGTCGGCGTCGATGACGTCGTACGGGGGAGCGGTGACGGTGCCGGGATCGAGCCCCGGGGAGTACCGAGCACCGGGGAAGGGCGTGAACCGAGGCATGGCCCCATGCTGTCATGTCGGGTGCCATCCGGGGCAGGATGAGGCGATGGGATGGGCACTCGACCTCGACGGGGTGATGTGGCGGGGCGATCGACCGATCGCCGGATCGGCCGAGGCGGTGGCGACGCTGCGCGCCGCAGGGGAGACGGTGGTCTTCGTCACGAACAACTCGTCGTCTCCGGTCGTTCGCGTGGAACAGAAGCTGGCGGACATGGGTGTCGACGCCGTTGGTGCGGTCCTCACCTCGGCCCAGGCCGCAGCCCGCCTGGTGTCCCCGGGCGCCCGGGCACTGGTGTGTGGGGGTGAGGGCATCGTCGAGGCGCTGCGGGGTCGAGGGGTCGAGGTGGTCGAGCCCTCGCCGGACCGACGCGGTGGTGGCGCGGTCGACGTCGACGTGGTGGTGGTCGGCTTCACCCGAGCGTTCGACTTCGACCTCCTCGCGGTGGCGTCGTCGGCGGTGCGGGCCGGGGCACAGCTCATCGGGACCAACGAGGACGCGACCTACCCGACCCCCGACGGGGAGCTGCCCGGTGGGGGAGCGCTCCTCGCGGCGGTCGCGACGGCCGGGGGAGCGACCCCCCTCGTCGCCGGAAAGCCGCACCCTCCGATGGTCGAGATGGTCGGCGAGATGCTCGGCGGTGCCGGCACGATGGTGGGCGATCGCCCCTCGACCGACGGAGTGTTCGCCCGCGCCCTCGGGTTCCGGTTCGGTCTCGTCCGCTCGGGTGTGACACCGCAGGGCGCGTCGGTGAGCGACCCGGTGCCTGATTTCGATGCGCTGGATCTGGGCAGCATGGTGGGGTCGCTGGTGCCGTGACCGATGTCCTAGGTGCTAACTGTTGCAAGCATATGCTCGCGGGGGTTATCCTTTTGACATGACCACGAACGACACCATCACCCAGGCCCGAGCCGGAGCCGAGCAGGTTCTCGCCCGCACCCAGGAGACCACTCGACGCGTCGCCGACGAGGTCCGGGCCAAGACCGAGCCCACCGCCGAGCAGCTGGCCGACGCGGTCAACGAGCTCATCGCCTGGAGCCGGCGCAGCACCCCCCGGTCCCCTCTCGACATCGCTGAGGTCCGGTCCGGCATCGAGGCCCGTCTGTCCCCGTACCTCGTCGTGAGTCGCGGCGAGCTGGCCCGACTCGAGTCCCGAGTCGAGGATCTGGAGGCCGAGTTGGCCACGGTTCGCAAGGTGGCCGACAAGGCTGCCCGAGCCGCCAAGAAGACCGGCGGGGCCAAGAAGCCGTCGGCCGCGAAGCCCGAGGCCTGAGCAATCGCGACCAGCCGCCGCCGACTCGACGTCGAGCTGGTCCGTCGGGGCCTGTCACCCAGCCGTGAGCAGGCCCGCGACGAGATCCGGGCCGGCCGGATCACCGTCTCGGGGACGGTGGCCGACAAGCCGGCTCGCCTCGTCGCGCCCGGAGAGCCGATCGAGCGCCTCGGACCGCCGCCGCGGTTCGTCGGGCGGGGCGGCGAGAAGCTGGCTGCTGCCCTCGACGCCTTCGCCCTCGAACCCACCGGTCGACGAGCGATCGACTGCGGCGCCTCGACCGGCGGCTTCACCGACGCCCTGCTCCAAGCGGGGGCGTCGACGGTGGTGGCCATCGACGTCGGCCATGGCCAGCTGCACGAGCGCCTCCGGGACGACCCCCGCGTCGACAACCGGGAGCGGACATCGGTCCGAGGCCTCGATCCGACCACGGTGGGTGGCCCCGCCTCCCTGGTGGTCGCCGACCTCTCCTTCATCTCCCTGCGGGTGGTGCTCGCCGACCTCTTGGCCCTGACCGCTCCGGGGGGCGACCTCGTCGTGTTGGTCAAGCCCCAGTTCGAAGCCGGCCGCCAGGAAGCGTCCCGCGGCCGGGGTGTCATCTCCGACCCCGAGATCTGGGCACGGGTCCTCACCGAGGTGCGTGACGCGGTCGACGGGCAGGGAGCGGCCATCATGGGGGCCATGACCTCGCCGCTCACCGGAGCCGACGGAAACGTCGAATTCCTCCTCCACGTTCGCGCCCCCGGCGGCGAGCACCCCCTCCCCGGCTCCGACGAGGTCGACTCCCACCTGGCCGACGCCCTCGACGCCGCCCTCCAGGGGCGCCGCTCCGATGGCTGAGGTCGGTCTGGTCCTGCACCAGCAGCGGCCCCTGGTGCGCGATGTCGCCCGGCGGGCCTGCGACTGGCTCGAGGCGAACGGTCACCGCCCCCGTGTGACCACCACCGACGCCGCCACCCTCGGTGCCGACGGCGTCGACGACCAGGAGTTCGGGGTCGGTCTCGATCTCGTGCTGAGCCTCGGCGGCGACGGCACCATGCTGCGCACCGTCGCACTCGTGGCCGAGCACGACGTCGAGATCCTCGGGGTCAACATCGGCCATCTCGGCTACCTCACCGAGGTCGAGCCCGACCAGGTCGACGTGGCGCTCGCCCGCTACTTCGCCGGCGACCACGGCATCGAAGAACGCATGTTGCTGTCGGTGACCACCCGCACCGGCGGGGCCGGACCCGCAGCGGGCGCCACCGTCGAACACGCCCTCAACGAGGCGGTCCTCGAAAAGACCGCACCCGGCCACACCGTGCGACTCGGGGTCACCATCGACGGCGACCACTTCACCACCTACGCCGCCGACGGGCTCATCGTGGCCACTCCCACCGGCTCCACCGCCTATGCCATGTCGGCGCGAGGGCCGATCATCGATCCCGGCCACCGGGCACTGCTCCTCACACCCGTCTCCCCCCACATGCTCTTCGACCGGAGCCTGGTCCTCGAGCCCGACACCGAGCTGGAGATCACGGTGGTGGACCACCGGGTCGCCACCCTCACCGTCGACGGTCAGTCGGCGGGCGAGCTGCGGGAAGGTGATTCGATAACCTGTCGGGCGTCGAGGCATTCGGCGCGCCTGGTGACCTTCGGGCCCCGGGAGTTCCACCGGATCCTCAAGAGCAAGTTCGGACTCAACGACCGATGATCCCGAGGAGCGCCTCCGCCCGCTGCTCGACCCGGCGGGAGGTGGGGCGGTGCTGATCGAGTTGGCTGTGACGAATCTGGGAGTGATCGAATCATCGCGCCTGCTCTTCGGCCCGGGGATGACGGCGCTCACCGGCGAGACCGGCGCGGGCAAGACCCTCATCGTCGATGCCATCTCCCTCCTCGTCGGTGCTCGGGCCGACTCGACCATGGTGCGTCCCGGCGCCGACGAAGCCGTCGTCGAAGGACGGTTCGCCCTCGGCGACCCCCACGCTCCCGACGGTGACGAGGTCGTACTCGCCCGTGCGGTCCCCCGGCAGGGCCGATCTCGCGCCTATGTCGACGGTCGACTGGCCACCGTCACCGAGCTGGCCGACTGGGGAGCCCGACTCGTCGATCTGCACGGCCAGCACGCCCACCAGTCGCTCCTCGCCACCGCCACCCAGCGCGATGTGCTCGACCGGTTCGCAGGGATCGACCTGGCGCCGCTGCGCTCGGCTCGCGAACACCTGGTCGACATCGACGCGCAGCTCGCTGCGCTCGGAGGAGACGAGCGAGCCCGCGCCCGCGAGATCGACCTCTACCGGTTCCAGGTCGAGGAGCTCGAGGCAGCCGGCCTCGCCGATCCCGACGAGGACGACGCGCTCGACGCCGCGGAGGATCTGCTCGCCGATGCCGTCGCCCACCAGGAAGCGGCGGCCGCCGCCGTCGAGGTGCTGTCGGGCGAGTCCGCTGCTCTCGATTTCGTGGGGCGCGCCATCGGACACCTCGACGGGCGAGGCCCGTTCGCTCCGCTCGAGGAGCGCCTCCGGGCACTGCAGTCCGAGCTGACCGAGGTCGCCGCCGAGATCCGAGCCATGGGCGAAGGCATCGACCAGGACCCCGAACGCCTCGACGAGCTGCGGAGTCGCCGCCAGCTCCTCTCGGAGCTGCGCCGGAAGTACGGCGACACCCTGGCTGCGGTGATCGACTACGCAGGCGAGGCACGCCGTCGGCTCGACGACCTCGAGAGCCACGACGCCACCGCCGCCCGGCTCGACGGTGAGCGCACCGCCGCTCTCGCAGCGCTGGGTGAGGCCGAGGCCGCGGTCGGACGGGCTCGTCGCATGGCCGCGCCCCGCTTGGCAGAGGCCGTCAGTGGCCGGCTGGGCGACCTCGGCATGGGGCGCGCCCACATCGAGGTCGCGGTCGGCGACGACGACCCGGGCGACCATGTCGAGATGCGTCTCGTCGCCAACCCCGGTTCTCCGCCGTTGCCTCTCGCCCGGACGGCGTCGGGCGGCGAGCTGGCGCGAACGATGCTGGCCATCCGTCTCGTCCTCACCGCCGGGCCGCCGACCCTGGTGTTCGACGAGGTCGACGCCGGCATCGGCGGCGAGGCGGCGAACTCCGTCGGTCGGGCGTTGGCCGACGTCGCCGACCGCCACCAGGTCCTGGTCGTCACGCACCTTCCCCAGGTGGCGGCCCACGCTGGTCACCACATCAGCATCACCAAGGCAGTCGACGGTGGCGTGACCATCTCCCGAGCGGTTGCTCTCGACGACGACACCGAGAGGGTGCGCGAGCTGTCGCGAATGCTCTCGGGCGACACCGGAGGTGACGCCGCCGAACGGCACGCCGCCGAACTGTTGGCCAAGGCCCAGGGAGGCCGCCGGTGACCTCGCCGCGCCCGACCGGTCTACGTCGCCGCCGGTCCCACCCCGCCCCTCGGGCGGCGCTCACCGGAACCGTCCGGGTCGGGCGACGCACCAAGGACCTCGTGAGCCAGCTCTCGCCGGGAGACATCGCGGTGATCGACCACGAGGATCTCGACCCGGTGGCCGCCGGGTCCCTCGCCGGGACGGGCGTCGCCGCGGTGGTCAACGCCGCTGAGTCGGTTTCGGGTCGCTACCCGAATCGCGGGCCACTGCTGTTGACCCAGGCGGGCATCCCCCTGATCGACGGAGCGGGGCCCGACCTCCTCGATCGACTCGAGGACGGAACCACCGTCAGCATCGAGGGCGGGGCGATCCACGTCGACGGGACGTGCGTGGCCAACGGTGTCCGCCAGAGCACCGCCTTGCTCGAGGCGGCGATCGCCGACGCCCGAGACACCATGGGCGGAGAGCTGACCCGCTTCGCCGAGAACACCCTCGGCTACCTCCAGCGCGAACAGCATCTCCTCCTCGACGGACTCGACCTGCCGGAGCTGCGAACCGATCTCACCGATCGCCAGGTGCTCATCGTGGTGCGCGGGAGCGACTACCGCGAGGACCTCCAGATGCTGCGCCGCAGCGGGTACATCTCCGAGATGCGCCCGGTCCTGGTCGCCGTCGACGGTGGCGCCGATGCTCTCCTCGAGATGGGCCTGACCCCCGACATGATCGTCGGAGACTTCGATTCGGTGAGCGAGACCGCACTCCGAACGGGAGCCGAGTTGGTGGTCCACGGGTACCGGGACGGTGATGCCCCCGGCGCGGCCCGCCTCGTCGAGCTCGGTCTCGATCATGTGGTCGTGTCGTCGGAAGGCACGAGCGAGGACATCGCGATGCTGCTCGCCTACGAGCGCGGAGCGGAGCTCATCGTCGCGGTGGGGACCCACAGCTCGATGGTCGACTTCCTCGACAAGGGGCGGGCCGGCATGGCCTCGACCTTCCTCGTCCGGCTCAAGGTGGGGCCCATGCTCGTGGACGCCAAGGGTGTGAGCCGCCTCTATCGTCACAGCGTCCGCAAGCGCGACCTGGCCCTCCTCGTGTTCGCCGCCCTCTTCACCCTCGTGGTGATCTTCCTCGTCAGCGAACCGCTGCGGGTCGTGCTGCGCGGCTACCTCCTGACCTTCTAAAGGACATCGCGATGATCAACCTGCGCTACCACATCGTGTCGATCACCGCGGTCTTCCTCGCGCTCGGCATCGGAGTGACCCTCGGGTCGACGATGATCCAGCGGTACACGATCGACACCCTGGAAGGGCGCCTCGACGAGCTGGGCGAGCGCCTCGACCGCACCGACGGCGAGAACTCCTTGCTCCGCGGCGCGCTGTCCGACCGCGACGAGCTGCTCGATCGCGTCGCCGAGGACGCCACCGGTCTCTACGAGGGCCACCTCGACGGCATCCCGACGTTGGTGCTGGCGGTGCAGGGAGGCGACGACGATCAGGTGGCCCACACCCGACGGACGCTCCGAGGTGCGGGCGCCGAGGTGAGCGGCACCCTCGTCTTCACCGCACGGTGGGACGACCTGTCCGATGACGAGCTGGGCGAGCTCTCCGACGCGGCGGGGCGCAACTTCTCCACCGAGACGATCGCCCGGACCACGACCCTTCGCATGGTCGCGGCCGAGCTCGCCGCCGCGTCGGAGCCTGCCCCCGAACCCGAGCTGGTGCTCCCGGGCGACGGAGCCCCCGGCGACGAGATGCCTGGCGACCAGATCCCTGGTGGGGAGGCGTCCGAGGAGGGGCCCGGGGACGGAGCTCTCGCCACTCCATCGGCTCTCGAACCGACCCAGATCGATCCGGAGGGGACCGACCCCGACGCGCCCGAGGCCGACCCCACCGAGGAGGAGACCGACCTCGCACCCGCGGTGCCCTCCAGCGAGCTGATCGATGAGCTCATCGATCGAGGATTCGTCGAGTTCGTGCCCGAGTTCTCCGCGTCGGCGCTGCCGACCCACGACATGCGGTTCGTGCTCGTCGCCGACGACAGCGCGGCGGTGGCGGAGTCTCGCCTCGCTCGTCCCCTCGTGGAGGCGCTCGGGGAGCTGACTGCCACCCCGCTGGTCGTCGCCGGTGCGTTCGGGCCCGAGCCGCCACTCGATCTCGACGCCGACGACACGGACGAGGCCGACAGGGTGCCGCCGCTGATCCGATTCGTGCGGGCCGACGACTCCCTGCGCGAGCTGGTCTCGACGGTCGACGCGGTGGGTCGCTTCGTCGGCGATGCCGGATTGGTCCTGGCCATCGGCGTCGAGCCGGACGAGGTGGGCCACTTCGGGTTGGGTCCGGACGCGGAGCAGCTGCTCCCCGGAACCGGTCCCGACGACGACTCGTGACCGACGGGGTACCCGCGCGCCCTTCCGAGGAGCTGGCCGACGGGCCACCTCGCGCCGGCTTGGCCCGCTCGACGGCGGCGGTCTCGGGCCTGAACCTGTTGTCGCGGGTCACCGGTCTCGGTCGGGTGATCGCCATGTCGGCGGCTCTCGGCGCCACGGCGCTGGGCGACACCTATCAGGTCGCCAACCTGACCTCGAACATACTGTTCGAGCTCCTGGCGGGCGGTGTCCTGTCCGCGGCCCTCGTTCCCACCTTCGTCGGTCTGATCGATCGCGGTCGTCGGCAGGACGCCGCCCGGTTGGCGGGAGCGCTGCTCGGCCTGGCTCTCCTCGCCCTCACCGTGATCGTGGCCCTCGCCCTCGTGCTCGCCCCGTGGATCATGCGCCTGCTCACCTCGGGCGTGGCCGACGCCGATCTGCGGGCCGATCAGGTCGACCTCGGCACCTTCCTGCTGTGGTTCTTCCTCCCCCAGGTGCTGCTCTATGCGATCGGCGCGGTGAGCACCGCCCTCCTGCATGCCGATCGTCGCTTCGTCGCCGCCGCGATCGCCCCGGTCTTCAACAACCTGGTCGTCATCGCCTCGATGGTCGCCTTCTGGTCGATGCGGGGCGGCGACACCGGTTTCGACCTGTCGCTCGGCGAGAAGCTCGTCCTCGGTGCCGGGGCGACGGTAGGGGTGCTCGCCATGACGGTGGTGCCCCTCATCGCCGTGTGGCGTCGAGGCCTGGCGCTGCGCCCCCGCTGGACCCCGGGCGATCACCGCCTCGGTGGACTGGTCACGAAGGGCCTGTGGGCCGCCGGGCATCTCGGGTTGGCCCAGCTGTTCGCCTTCGTCACCATCGTCGTGGCCAACGAGCTGGCCGGGGGCGTGGTCGCCTACCAGGTGGGCTACACGTTCTTCCTCCTGCCCTACGCCCTGGTTGCCAACCCCCTGACCACCACACTGTTCCCACGCCTCGCCGCGGCTGCCGCGGCTGGTCGGGTCGACCAGCTGGCATCCGATCTCACCCAGGGGATGCGCGTCCTCGCACTCGTGCTCGTGCCGACCTCGTTCCTCGTGGCCGCGGTGGCCCGGCCGCTGCTCGAGATCGTCCGGCTGGGGAACCTCGATGTCGCGGGGGCCGGCCTCGTGGCCGCCGCCACCGCCGCCTATGTGACCGGCCTGGTCGGCTATGCCGGGTTCTTCCTCCTCACCCGCGCCTACTACGCGCTCGGTGACACCCGAACACCCACGCTGGTGAACCTCGCGACGGTGGGGGTCGGCAGCGTCGTCCTGCTGGTGGGTGGCCGACTGGTCGAGGGCACCGCACTGGTCGTGCTGCTCGGCTTGGTCCACGCGGCGGTGGTGACCGTCGGCACCGCCATGCTGTGGATCGGGGTGGCGCGGCGCACCGGTCGGTTCGGCCTGGGCGGGGCGTTGCTGCGTGATCTTGCTCTCGGGGCGGCGGCGGGCGCGGTGGCGTGGGGGATCGTCACCGTGATCGGATACGACTCGCGGCCCGTTGCGGTCCTCGCCGTGGGCGCGGCGGGAGCGGGTGCGGTCGCGGTCTACGGTGTCGGGCAGGTGCTCCTCGGAGGGGACGACCTCCGGCGCCTCCGGACCGACCTGGTAGGTGGACGTTGATCGTCGTCGCGGTGATTCCCGCGTACAACAGTGCTGACCGGATCGCGGCCACGGTCGCGGCGACGTCGTCGATCCCCGGGGTCACCCGGGTCCTCGTCGTGGACGACGGATCCACCGACGCCACGGTGTCGTCGGCCCGCGCCGCTGGTGCCGAGGTCTTGGTCCTGCCCGGAAACCGGGGCAAGGGCGGTGCGGTGGCCGCGGGCGTCGCCGCGTCCCACGACGCCGAGGTGTTCCTTCTCGTCGACGCCGATCTCCAGGAAACCGCCTCCGAAACCTCCCGCGTGCTCGCACCGGTCCTCGCCGACGAATGCGACCTCGCCATCGCGTCGCTTCCTCCGGCCGCCGGCCGCGGCGGCTTCGGGACGGTGAAGACGCTCGCCCGCGGAGGCATCCGACGGGCCTGTGGCTACGAGACCGCCGCCCCGTTGTCGGGTCAGCGGGCGGTCCGGGCCGAGTTGCTCCGCGACCTGCCCAACGCCGAGCGATTCGGACTCGAGGTGGCGATGACCATCGATGCGGTCCGCGCCGGCGCACGGGTCCAGGAGATCGAGGCCACCATCGAGCACCGCCACACCGGACGGAGCCTGGCCGGCTTCGCCCACCGGGGCCGTCAGGGGGTGGACATCATCCGCTCGCTGTGGCCACGGGTCACCACCCGAGGACAGCGGATCGGGGGGATCGTCCTGGTCACCCTCCTTTTGGCCGGGCTCATGGCTCTCGCCGGAACACGCTGGCAACCCGAGACCCAACCCCTCGCGGTCGAACCGTCCAACGTGGTCATCTTCGGCCTGACCCCCTTCGACTTCGACGATGTCGGAGGGCCCGACACCCCGACCCTCGATCGACTCCGGAACGACGGCGCCATGGGGGCGATGACGGTGAGGACCGTGGCCCGGCGCCCCTCGATCGCCGAGGGCTACCTCAGCCTGGGTGCGGGGGCTCGCCTGCGCGTCGCCGCCGGTGCCAGCCAGGCCTACCCGCTCGATGCCGAGGTGGACGGGTTGTCGGTCGGGGAGATCCTCGAGCGGGCGACCGGTTCACTGCCCCAGGGCGAGATCGGGGTGATCGGGGCGCCTCCGAGCATTCGGATCAACCAGAACGTCGAGGCGGCATCGCCTCCGGGAGCGCTGTCCGACGCGCTCGCCGAGGCAGGCATCGCCACCGCGGTGGTCGGGGTGGCCGACCGCCCGTCCACGGCGGCGGGTGCCGGCATCGCCGAACGTCCGGGCTCGCTCGCAGTCATGGGCTCGGACCTCGGTGTCGACACCGGCAACATCGACCCCGAGACCCTGCTGGTGGAGGACCCGTCCGGGCCATACGGCGTGTGGTCGGACCACGAGGGCGTCCTCGACGCGGTCGATGACGCCCTCGACCGTGCCGGACTCGTCGTCGTCGACCCAGGAGACCTCCAGCGGGCGTCGGCCTTCCGCAGCGTCACGACCCCCGGGGTGGCCGAGACCGTCCGCGCCGATGCTCTGGTTCACACCGACGAACTGCTCGGCGAGCTGATCGACCGGGTCGGGCCCGACACCCTCGTCTATGTGGTCTCGGTCGCGCCGGGCAGCGGGGACTTCCGTCTCACCCCGGTGTGGGCCGTGGGGGCGGGCGTGGAGCCGGGCTCGTGGATCACCTCCCCGTCGACCCAGCGCCGAGGCCTCCTCGCGCTCACCGACCTGGCGCCGACGGTCATCGACGCACTCACCGGAGAGACTCCGACCGCGCTACCCGGCAACGCGCTGCGCTACGAGGAGGGTCCGGCCGATCTCGACTTCTTGTTGCGCTACGACCGCGAGACGAACATCCGGGAGCGCACCTACTACGCCCAGGCCCAGTTCTTCCTCGTGGCGATGGCCCTGGTCTATGCAGGGGTGGCCCTGGCGGTCGCCCGAACCCGGCCCGGCTCGGTGGGTCGGTCGCTCGTTCGGTGGGCGGTCCTCGCGGTGGCCAGCTACCCGGTTGCCACCTTCATCGTGAAGGCCATCCCGTGGGCGACGGTCGGACCTGTCGCGCTCCCCTCCATCCTGGCCCTCACCACCGCCGCGCTCATCGGTCTCGTCGCCTCACGGCGCCGGGGGCATGCGCTGGCCGGGCTCGACGTGGTGCTCGGGGTGACCGTGCTCGTCATCGCGGCCGACGCGGTGTCGGGGACGTTCCTCAACATCTCGAGCTGGCTCGGCTATTCGTTGCACAGTGCCGGCCGCTTCTACGGACTTCCGAACTCGACCTTCGCCGTGTTGGGTGGCGCGACGATCCTGCTGGCGGTGAGCTGGATGCATCGTGCCGGTCGACGCGACGAGGCGCTGGTGGCCATCGGCGCGTTGTTCGCCCTCGTGGTCGCCGCTGCCGGGCTCCCGCCCTTCGGGGCCAACACGGGGAGCATGCTCACCCTCGTACCGGTCTTCGGTCTGACCCTGTGGGCCTTGTCGGGACGTTCGATCCGCTTGTGGACGCTGGTCGTTGCCGGCTTCGCCACGCTGGCGGTTCTCGGCACGGCGGCATCGCTCGACCTGCTCCGCCCCGAGGCGAGCCGTACCCACCTCGGCCGCTTCGCCGCCCAGGTCCTCGACGAAGGCTTCGGCCCTCTCATCGACACCTACCTGCGCAAGCAGGCCGCCAACTTCCGTATCTTCCGGGTGTCGATCTGGACGTGGATGATCCCCATCGCCGCCGGGTTCGTCCTCTACCTCCTCGCATGGGGGCGCGGATGGGCGCGCCTGTTGCCCGTCCGCTCGCCTCTCCGGATCGGTGCCATCGCCGTGGCGGGCGCGGCCTTGCTCGGGTTCGCGGCCAACGACTCCGGCCCCATCGTCATCGCCCTGTTCATGGTCTTCCTGTTGCCCTACCTGGCCTTGCTGGTCCTCGACCCGTCCCGCGACCGGGTGGCGGTCCTCATGGCGCCAGCACCCCGCTCCCGGATCGAGGCGAAACAGGGGAGTGCCACCGAGTGATCTCGGTGGCGGTGGCCTTCGTGGCCGGCGCGGCGGTGTCGGCGATCGTGTGGCGAACCCTCGCGCCGGTCTTCGAGCATCCGACCCTGGCCCGGATCAACGTCCGAGGCATGGCGGTCCCCACCGCCGGCGGGCTCGTCATCGTGCTCGCGGTGCTGGTGCCGGCGACCGTCCTGGCGGTGTGGGCGCCGCTGTTCGGGTGGTTGCCGGACTGGGTTCCCAGCGAGGCGACGTCGGGGTGGGACACGGTCGTGGTCGCGGCGCTCGGTTTCGGACTCCTGGGACTGGTCGACGACCTCCTCGGCGACGGCGACTCCCGCGGTTTCCGGGGGCACCTCGGGGCGCTTGCCTCCGGTCGGGCGACGACCGGAGCGGTCAAGCTCGCTGGTGGGGGAGTGCTCTCGCTGTATCTCGCGGGTCGGCTCGCCCTGGGTGCCGATGTTGGCGCTCAGGTGTTCGTCGACGCCGCGCTCATCGCCCTGGCCGCCAACCTGGCGAACCTGTTCGACCGCGCCCCGGGGCGGGTCACCAAGGTGGCGCTCATCGTCGGAGTGGCACTCGCCATCGCGGGTCCGTCGGCCCTCGTCGCGAGTCTGGACGAGGGGATCGCCCTGCCGCCCGTCGCGCCGGCGTTCGTCCTCGGCGCCGCACTCGGACTGTTGGTTCCCGACCTGCGGGAGCGGGTGATGCTCGGCGACACCGGCGCCAATGTCATCGGCGCGGTCTTGGGAGTGGGGGCGGTCGCCGCTCTCGGGGAAGGGTCTCGTGTGGGGATCCTCGTCGTGCTCGTCGCGTTGAACCTGGCGAGCGAGAAGGTGTCGTTCAGTCGGGTGATCGCCGCAACTCCTGGCCTCTCCCACCTCGATCGGCTCGGCCGGATCCGCGAGACCGAGCCGGACCGGGACTGAGGTCACACCCGCGAATCACACGCTTGTCATCGGGCGCGGGTAGGGTGGTCTCCCGTCCCGGCAAGAGACGGAAAGAAGGCGTCGTGGCGAAGCACATCTTCGTGACTGGTGGGGTAGTGAGCTCGCTCGGCAAAGGCCTCACCGCCTCGTCGCTCGGCCGGCTGCTCAAGGCCCGAGGCCTGCGGGTCACCATGCAGAAGCTCGACCCGTACATCAACGTCGACCCGGGGACGATGAACCCGTTCGAGCACGGCGAGGTGTTCGTCACCGACGACGGCGGCGAGACCGACCTCGACCTCGGCCACTACGAGCGGTTCATCGACGAGA
>SKKL01000260.1 GCA_007121465.1 Acidimicrobiales bacterium
GTGGCCGATACTGCCGCCGATGTCGCCGACGAACACGGTGGCACGCACAGGAGAGGGGCAGCACCACATGGGAGCACTCGACGGACGGGTCGTCGTCATCACCGGAGCCGGCCGCGGGGTGGGACGCGAACACGCCCTGCTCATGGGGGCCGAAGGCGCCAAGGTGCTGGTCAACGATTTGGGAGCCGCCAACGACGGCTCGGGCGAGGACCAGACCCCCGCCCAGGAGGTGGCCGCCGAGATCCGCGCCCAGGGCGGCACCGCGGAGGCCAACGGCGACGACGTGTCGGACTGGGAGGCCACCCAGCGGATGCTGAACCACGCCATCGGCACCTGGGGCGACCTCCACGCCGTGGTCAACAACGCCGGCATCCTGCGTGACCGGATGCTGGTCAACATGACCGAAGCCGAGTTCGATGCTGTCGTGACGGTGCACCAGAAGGGCACGTGGCTCATGATGCGCCACGCCGCCACCTACTGGCGCGAACAGACCAAGGCCGGGATGACCGTCAAGGGAGCCATCGTCAACACGTCGTCGACGTCGGGCCTGCACTCGAACCCGGGCCAGATCAACTACGACGGGGCCAAGTCGGCCATCGCCACCATGTCGATCGTGGCGGCCCGCGAACTCGAACGCTACGGCGTGCGGGTGAACTGCATCGCCCCGTCGGCCCGCACCCGGCTCACGATGGCCACCCCCGGACTGGGCGAACGCATCGCCGAACCCGAGGACGGTTCGTTCGACCGGTGGGACCC
Organism: Acidimicrobiales bacterium; assembly: GCA_007121465.1. Taxonomy (GTDB): domain Bacteria; phylum Actinomycetota; class Acidimicrobiia; order Acidimicrobiales; family SKKL01; genus SKKL01. Next base: position 757 of record SKKL01000260.1, read on the forward strand.
GGCCCACATCGCCCCGCTCGTCGCCTGGCTCTGCACCGAGGACTGCCCCGCCACCGCCCAGGTCTACGGCGTCGGCGGTGACCGCATCACGGTCTACCGGCAGTGGTCGCCAGTGGCCGAGGCGATCTCGCCGGACGGCTGGACGATCGACACCGTTGCCGCCCAGACCGAGGGCTGGCCCACCGACCACACCGACACCCGTGCGGTGCTGTCCCTCGACCCGTCACGTCTCCAGGACGGCTGAGCGACACCGAGGAGGTCGAGCGAGGCCCGTGGCTCGAGTCGCGCGGGGTCTCAGTCCCTCGACACGGGTTGAGGTGTCGACGCCATACCTCGGGGGTAGAGGATCGGGGCGGCTTGGGGCACCGCTTCCGACGACGCCCCTCCGACATGGCCATCACCTCCCCGAACGCATCATCCGGAGACGTTCTCGTCGGATCGACGAGTGTCGACTGGGCCGACGCCGACTCCACCGCTGGCGAGGCTCGCCGAGTCCCCGCTGGCGAGGTGCATGCGCTGCATTCGGGAGCGGCGGAGGCGGCGCTGTGTGGAATGTCGGCCCGCCGGCTCACCGTGTTCGACCAGCCGTGGGCAGATCACGTGGACGTCTTGCGGTGCCCCCGGTGCCATGCCCTGGCGGGCCTCTAGGCGCGTGAACCGAGGCGGGTGATCGGAGCGGCCACCCTCCGGCCTCGCCTGTTGGTCGACGATCGTCGTCAGGACGGACCCTGGCTCCATTGCAACAGCGACTCCCGCGCCTCCGCCAGCGGTGGGCCATGGAAATAGGGACGTTGTCCTCTGGGCCTCACCTCGCGGCGGGAGAAAGCTGACATCGGAGGTGGGAACGATGTCACGAGATGAGTCCAGTACCCATCAGTCTCGACAGGTGCTCCTGTTTGCCGCTATCGCCGTCGTTGTGGCCGTCCTGGCCGGGTTGATCTTCTGGATCACCCGTGACGATGGTGACCAGATCGCCGAGGGCGATACACCGACCACGACGACCACCGCCGCGCCGACGACCACCGAACCCGAGACCACGACCACGATTACCGAACCCGAGACCACGACCACCGAGCCAACGACGCGCCCGGATCCCGTCGATGCTCGGGAGGCGGTCTTCCCATTCGCCGAGGACTCTCTGCGCTTCGACGACCCGAACGAGGCAGTCGCGGCCTTCGCCGAGGGGTATCTGGGTTTCGTCGACCCCGTCTACAGCGACTTCCGCCAGGGTGACAGCCGGTCCGGCGAAGTGGGCCTCCGCCCCACGGCGAACGGACCGGAGACGACGGTGTTCGTCCGCCAGTTGGACGACACCTGGTGGATCATCGGCGCAGCGAGTGAGAACATCGTGGTCAACCAGCCTGCGGCCGGCGACGTCCTCGTGTCGCCTGTCGACCTGACCGGTGAGGCATTGGCCTTCGAGGGAACGGTCAACGTCGAGCTGTGGACCGACCGAGCGGACGAGCCCTTGGCCACGACCTTCGTGACCGGTGGTGGCGACGTCCTCCGCCCGTTCGAGGGCACCCTGACCTTCGAGCGCACGCCCGCGACCAAGAGCGGCGCGCTTCTGTTCCGGGTCTACAGCCCCGAGGACGGTCGTGTCTGGCAAGCTGGCGTGGTCCGGGTCCACTTCTGATGCGGTGGACCGGATCCAGTGAAACGGGGCGGCGATGACTGACTCGGTGCCAACTGAGGTCCCGTCATGGGACAGCGCAACGGGGGCAAGTGTCGCGGCCGTGGTCGTCGTCGGCGCCGATGGCATGATCCGGAAGGTCAGTCTTCACGACTCGGCCGCCGTCTTCGGGTGGACCGAGAGCGACCTCATCGACACCTCCGGGCCGCAGCTGATTCACCCCGATGACCGGGAGTTCGCGGCGAGGATGCGCCAGGCTGCGCTCGAAGGCACCACGCGAACCGGGGAGATCCGGGTTCGGGCGGCATCGGGCCGGTGGGTGTGGGCAGAGTGCTCCTGGCGGAGCGAAGCCGGCCGCGACGACGCTCGCGAGGTCGTCGTCTCGATCCGTGACGTGTCGACGAAGTATCTCGACCACGAGGCCATGGCGATCCTCGCCGACCTGCGGAGCTTGATCAGTGAGGCAGCCGACGTCGACGAGGCATGGCGGCTCGGTCTCGACGCTGCCATCCGGTTCGGCAACCTCATGGCCGCCCGCGCCTGGGTCCGCCACGACGATGCTCTCGTCGTCCGAGCCGAGGTGGGCATTGCGACGCCTGGCCCGCAGCGGTCGCTCTCCCTCACTGCCCACGACGGCACGGCGCCACACCATCCCGTGCCCGCGGCATGGCTCGACCCCGCGACGCGTTGGGTCACCTCAGTGGTAGAGGACTATTCCCGAGACGAGGGCACGTGGCTGGCCGATCAGGGCTACCCCACCGCTCTCGTCATCCCCGTCGGCACCCCTGGTCCGGCGGCGGTGATCGAGCTGTTCGGATCGACCCTGTCCGACACGGCCTCTGCGACCCACCTCGCAACCGAAGTAGCCGCTCGTCTCGGAGACGTCATCGAACGCAAGGAACTCGAAGCGGAACTGACCCGTATCGCCTCGGAGTTTCGGCTCAGTTTCGAGGAGGCGGCCATCGGTATGGCGCTGGTCGCCCCCGACGGGTCGCTCCTGCGGGTCAACGAGGCGCTGTGTCGACTCCTCGATCGGGATCCCGGAGAGATGCTCGCGCTCGACTTCCAAACCATCACCCATGCCGACGACCTCGACCTCGACCTCGCCAACGTCGAGGCGATGCTGGCGGGTGAGATCCGCAGCTACCAGATGGAGAAGCGCTACCTACGGCCCGATGGTCAGGTGGTGTGGGCGCTGTTGTCGGTGTCTCTGGTCCGTGATCAGAAGGGCGAGCCCCTCCACTTCATCTCCCAGATTCAGGACATCAGTGCCCGCAAGGAGGCAGAACGACTGCTGGAGGAGTCGACGGCGCGCTTTCGAGCGGCATTCGACGACTCGGCGGTGGGGATGGCGGTGATCGAGGTCACGGGAGCGCGCCCGGGCCGCGTGGTGGAGACCAACTCGGCGGTGCGGATGCTCACCCGACTGTCCGGCGATCAGCTCTGTGGTGCGGTACTGAGCGACCTGGTGGCTCCCGAGAGCTCCAGCCTGCTCGCCGAGGCGCTCGGTGACCTCGGGGTGCCCGGTGCGGTGCACAACTCTGAGCACCAGCTCGCAGGCGCAGGCACCGAGGATCGCTGGGTGCGGATCACCGCGTCGCCGATCGCCCACGCGGAGAGCGACCAGCGCTTCGCGGTGGTCCAGATGGAGGACATCACCGAACAGCGTCGCACCCGTGAGGACCTCGCCCATCGGGCCCTGCACGACCCGCTCACCGGACTGGCCAACCGCCAGCTGGTCGCCGAGCGGCTCGGCCACGCCTTGCTCCGCAGCGAGCGCTCCGGGTCCCACGTAGGGCTCATGTTCCTGGATCTCGACCGCTTCAAAGCGGTGAACGACTTGTGGGGCCACGATCAAGGCGACCAGCTGCTGTGCGCGATCGCCGAGAGGATCTTGTCCTGCCTGCGTCCCTCCGACACTGCCGGTCGCTTCGGGGGCGACGAGTTCGTCCTCGTGTGTGACGACCTCGCCGCGGATCCCACCACCGCCCAGCGGGAGCTCGACGAGGTGGCCGAGCGCATCGGAGCCGCAGTGGCGATCCCTGTGCCGCTTGCCTCGACCACGGCCGAGGTCAGTGCCAGCATCGGTCTCACTCTGACCAGCGGATCCGGTCACTCGGTGACGGAGTTGCTCGCTCATGCCGACATGGCGATGTACCAAGCCAAGCGCCGCGGTCGCGCCAGGCACGAGTGGTACGAGGAGGACCCGGGGGCGCGGCCCCACGCCGAGGAGATCGGCCCTGTCTGAGGTCACTCGCGCCGGGCCTGCGGCACGAGCGACCCAATCGAGCTGAGCTAACTCCTGGGGGATCCCGAGTTGCGGCCCTCGACGGGGACGGTCGCCAGCCCAGATGGCTGAACCTCGTCAGCGGCGCGGTGGCCGTCCGGGTAGATCGACCGGGTCTCGGCCCGCCGGCCGTGTGGCCTCACGACATCGCTGAGGTACGGCTTCGGCAGGATCTTGAACATCGACATCGAGACGTAGAGGATCGTGTTGATCGCCACGAAGGTGGACAGCACGGCGAACCAGTAGGCGCCGAGGATCGACTCGGGCAGCACCGTGGCGAGGACGAGAGTGGCCAGGGCGTTCACGCTGCCACCTCCGGAATCGGTTCGCCGACCCGGACGGGCTCGGCGGTGTGGGGAACGTGACCCCACGTGGCTTGGCGGGCGAAGGTGATGTCGAGCACCCCCTTGACGTAGACGATGTCGAGGAAGAGGTCGTACACCAGCTCCGGGAACAGCAACACGGCCAGGACACGCGCCCGCCAGCCCCCTTGCCACACGCTGACGACCCGGTCGAGGACGAACACCAAACCGATGGTGAGCCAGAACGGGTACCAGACCCAGTTGGGCGTCGCGAACACGGTGATGGCGATGAGCAGCCAGAAGGTGCTGAGTGCGATCACGCTGTAGCCGATGCCGAGTTGCTGTGCCCAGTAGCGCACCAGGGCGGGCTTGAACCCGTACGCCCCGAGGTTCTCCAGCGCGCCGCGTTGCCACCGCAGCCGCTGGTTCCACAAGTGACTCCACTTGGGCATCAGTTCGGTGACCACGCGGCACTCGTGGGGGCTGGTCATGAGCGCGCCGAGGCTCTTGAGGGCGAGGGTCAGTTCGTTGTCCTCGGTGAGAGCGGCGGTGTCGTAGATCTCGCCGCGTACACCAGGAAGAAGCGAGCCGCGAGAGTCGGCCACCACCCGTAGGGCGGCGGAGCGGAAGATCGAGGCGGTGCCGGTGAGCACGTACACCCGGCCACGGCGCCGCTCGAGCTCGCGGCTGTAGCGCACGTACTCGTTTCGCTGGAACTGGGCGAGGAGGCCGCTGGTGTCGTCGCCGTAGAAGAGACCGCCGATGCTCATGATGGCCCGGTCACCCGTGAGGCGTCGGACCGCGCTGGAGAGGAACCCGGCGTCGAGCACCGTGTCGGCGTCGACGACCATGACACAGTCGTTGTCGCCCATCTCCTCGAGGAGCGCGGGTATCACCTGGTTGAGGGCTCCGGCCTTCTTCTTGGTGTTGCCGACCGTCTCGACCACCTCGGCGCCGTGTCGCCGGGCGATCCTGACCGTGTCGTCGCTGCAGTTGTCGGCGACGACGATGATCCGCTCGGGTGGCCGACTCTGTTCGAACAGGGAGTTGAGGGTGGCGCCGATCGAGGCTTGCTCGTTGTGGGCCGGCACGAGCACCGTGATGGTGACCGGTCCCGCATACTCTCCCCGATTGCTGGCCATGATCGTCCGGGGAGCGAGAGGTCGACGAGTGCTGTCGGTCGACCGTCGCGCCCGGTCGGTGACGACCCGTTCGGCCACCGCAATGCCGACCGCGGCCAGAACCGCTAGGGCGAACGAGGTGATCAGGAGCGGGAACGACGGGGCGGCGGTGTCATAGAGGACGTTGCCGATGCCGAACACGGCGCCGTCGCGTGGAGCGCCGATGGGCTGCGGATTCCCGGCCCACACTGCCAGACCGAGCAGCCCGGCCCCCGATACGACGACCGCGGAGACGAAGATGCCGACGCTGCGGCCCAAGGCCGCGCCGCCTGCGGTGGTCGCGGTGGTAGCCAGAGGCTCTGGTGGACGGTTGTCCCTGGAGCGAGTCTTCATGCCCCAGGTATCGACCCCATCTGCCACCGGCTGCACTCTCGGCACCGATTCGGGCCATTCGGACCACCACCCAGTGGCCACTCGGTGTGAGCGCCGTCGGGCGAACAGAATGGGGACGGCGCTCGGGCTCAGCCTGACGTTCCTGTCACGCCTCGACGACTACGTGGCCGTCAACCTGTCCCCACGGGCACTGACCGACTTCGGTCCCGCCTGCGGTGCGGTCGTGGTGGCCGAAGGTATCGAGACCCCCGAGGATGCCGCCGCGCTCCTCTCCGAGTCGGTCGACTACGGCCAGGGTTGGCACTTCGGTCGGCCCGGTCCGGTGGACGCCTTGGCCCCGGCGCCGGCGGCTGTTCCGGCGCCGCTCGTCTGAGACCCAGTGCTCGTCTGAGACCCAGTGCGTGGCCCGGCGGGCCGTCACACCGAGTCCCGCGCCCCGGCACGGTCGTCTTTCGACGGCGGTACCAACGCCACCAGCAGAGCCGGGGACGCCGCGACGAGAAGGGCGGAAGGACGCCCCA
>SKKL01000188.1 GCA_007121465.1 Acidimicrobiales bacterium
AGCCAGACCGAGCAGCGCGCCGCTCGTCGCCTGCAGTCCGATCTCGAGGCGCCCGTGAGAGAGGCGATGGCCGACTCGGCGCACCACGTCGGCGACGCGGTCCGCGACCGGGCTGATGACGGCATCGACCGCGTGCGCGACGAGGCGTCCCACGCGGTGGACGACGTCCGCGACGACGCCACCGACGCGGCCGAAGCCGCCCGTGATCGGGCTCAGGAGGCCTCCCAGACCGTGCGCGACGAGGTGCAACGGCGCACCTGAACGCGCTCGGGAGATCTCGCTGGGCAGCCACGGCCCGGCGCGATCTCGCGGTGGACGGCCTGGGCAGTCGCGCTCATCGCGGCCTTGACGGTAGAGCAGGACATCCGAACTGGTAGTAATGGTTCTCAGTATGATCGAGGCCATGACCTCCGGAGGTCCGATGCCGTCCCGCTCAGCCCACCCCAGCTCCCCGGTGCAGCCGCCCGATCCCCGATGCCCGGTCACGCTCGTCGCCGGCTGGTACGGGGCGGGCAAGACGACGCTGGCCACAGCACTGGCCGACCACGAGATCGCCGCAGGAGGGCATCCACTCCGGGTCACCTCGGGGGTCGGAGTGGACGCCACCCATCCGGACGACTCCGATCGCGAGGTCGTGGCGACCGAAGAGTGCGTCGCCGAGCTCGAGCTGGGGTGCCCGCAGTGCGCGGTTCGGGTCGACCTGGTGACGACACTCCCCCACTACACGTCCCGGAACCAGCCACCCACGACGGTGATCGTCGAGATCACCGGAGCGGGCGACGTCGTGACCGCCGCCCAGAGTCTCCTCGGCGACGCCGAGGTGCGCCGGTCGAGCCGACTCGACGGGATCGTCACGCTCGTCGACGGACAGGCGTGCGCCGATCGACTCCGGCAGGGCGAGCACCTGTTGCCCAGCGCCGAGGCGATCGATCAGGTCGCGGTCGCCGACCGACTGATCGTCACCGGGGTGGCCGATCTGCACCCCCGCCTCGCCGATGCGGTGTGTTGGAACCTCCGCGGGCTCAACCGGTTCGCCCGCCTCCACCTCGACGACCGACCCGATCGTGCGGATCTCCTCGCCATCGGTGGTTTCGACCCGCTGACGGTCGCCGATCGCCTGGCCCGCCTCTCCCTCGGGCACTGGGCCGACGAGGAGTCGGGCGTGTCGGCCGCCGTCGTGCACAGCGACGGCTGCCTCGACCCCGACGACCTGATGTGTTGGATCGACCACCTCCACCACGCCCACGGCTCCGAGCTGCTCCGGCTCCACGGTGTGTTCTCGATCGAGGGTGAGGCGCGTCCGTGGGTGGTCGGCGGCCTGCGCTCGGTCGTCGACTTCGACATGGGCGCCGCGCCCGACGACATCGACGGTTCCCGCCCCCGAACCAGCCGTCTCGCGGTCGTGGGCCGCAACCTCGACCTCGCCCGGGTGTCGGCATCGTTCGAGGAGCTCAGCCGGGTATGACCCTCGCCCCCGCCGAACCGATCGGCCGCCTGGCATGGGATCCGTGGGGTCGATGCGTCGTCGGCGCCGCGCTCGACGGCTCGCTGTGGAGTGTGGCCCGGGATGGTGACGTCGAGGCACTCGGCCCCGGCGCGGCCCCGGTCACCGCTCTCGACTGGGCCCCCGATGGGTCCGACTTGGCCGTCGGCTCCCTGGACGGGCATCTGCGCATCGGACCGCCGGGCGACCCGCCTCGGCTCACCATGCGGTTCCGGGGGTCGGTCGGGACTCTCGCCTGGTCCCCCGATGCCACCGCTCTCGCCATCGGCGCGGGGTCCGACGTGGTCGTGATCGATGCCGACGGCGGGCTCATCGACGAGTTCTGCTTTCTCCCCGGAGCGGTGCAGTCCCTCTGTTGGGCACCGGGACCCGGGAACCTGGCGGCGGGGTGCGTCGGCGGGATCCACTGGCTCGACGTCGGGGGTGAGGGTCCGGCCGAACCGGTCGTGATCGACCAGCGAGCGGGGGCGGTCACCACTCTGCGCCTCGACCCGCGTCGACGCTTCCTCGCGGTGGGCGACCTACGGGGAGCGGTGGAGGTGATCGACCTGTGGGGTGGCGTGACCTCGATCATCGACGATCTCCCCGACCGCGTCCGCCGACTCGTGTGGTCGCCCGACTCGGACCGGCTGGCGGTCGCCGTCGACGACATGGTGGTGGTCTGGCCGAGGGACCATGAGGGGCTCGGCCCCGATGCCGAGGTGGCGATCACCCACGACGACCTGGTGAGCGACGCCGACCTCCACCCGGGCGGGAAGTGGTTGGCATCTGCCGGGTTGGACGGATGTGTGGCGGTCACCGATCTCGACACGGGCAACCGTCAGCGAACCGTCAACACCGCCGAACCGGTCCGGTCGGTCGCCTGGTCGCCCGACGGCGAGCTCCTCGCCTTCGGGTCGACCAGCCGGGGAATCATCCTCGTCGGCCTCTGAGCACAGGTACGACTCCTACAACACCGAGCCGTAGAGCTCCTCGATGTCGGAGCGGCCGGCTGGTCGCGGAGTGGTGAGGATCATGAGGTCGGCCAACGCGTCCTCGGCGAGCACGGGGACGATCTCGGCGGTGCCACCGAGATCGCCGAGTGAGCGAGCGGTGCCGACCCGCTCGGACAACGCCTGGACCGCGTCGATGGCCGCCGTGGGGGTGGCATCGGTTCCGAGGGCGGTGCCCACCCAGCCGTAGCGCTCGGCGCAGACCTCGGCGTTGAACTCCATCACCGTGGGCAACAGGGTGGCGAGGGTCTGGCCATGGGCCTGATGGAGCCGGGCCGAGATCGGGTGTCCCATCGCATGGACCAGCCCGAGGAGGGGCCCCGACGAGAAGGCGAGCCCCGCCAGGTGGGATGCCCACTGCACCTGGGCGCGTGCTTCGAGGTCGGAGGGCTCGTCGTAGGCCCGGGGCAGCCACCGCCCGATGAGGGTGATGGCCTGGAGGGCGAGACCGTCGGCGTAGGGAGTTGCGCCAGTGGAGGTGAGGCACTCGATCGAGTGGGTGAGGGCGTCCATTCCACAGGTGGCGGTGGGGACCGGGGGAAGGCCGAGGGTGAGCGTGGGGTCGAGCAGCACGGTGCGGGGTCGCAACGACGGGTGCGAGAAGGTGAGTTTGCGACCTGCGGTGGTGTCGGTGATGAGGCCGCCGCCGTTGGTCTCTGACGCCGTGCCCGACGTGGTGGGGATGGCGATGGTCGGGTAACCGTTGCGCTCGGCGACCTGGGAGGGCGCCAAGGTGGAGAAGTCGATGGCGTCGCCGTCGAGCCCGACGTGGAAGGCGAAGTCGGTCCCTCGCCCTCCGTTGGCCGTAGCGAGCGACACGTACTTGCCGCAGTCCATCGCCGACCCGCCGCCGATGAGCACGACCGCCGCCTCACCGAAGGAGCCGAGAGCGTCGACGCCGGCGTTCACGTTGAGGTCGGTGGGGTTCGGGTCGACATCGGTGAACAGCACGTGGTCGATGCCCGCCGCGTCGAGGGCGGCCGAGATGGGGCCGACGAGGCCGACTTCGACCACCGTTGGGTCGGCGACGAGGAACGCTCGCTCCTGGCCGAGCCCCCGAACGTGGTCGGCGAGGCTGGTGGCGACCCCGGCCCCGAACACGATCTGGGGATGGTGATCGACGGTGAACGTGCGCTCGGCGATGGACATGGTGCCCCCTCCGGCCGGTTCCTCGTGGTGGACGGGTCCGACCTGGCTAGAATGAGAATTGTTCTTGCTCACCCTAGCCAGACCGGAGAGTCCCCGCGTGAGACCCGACATCCACCCCGAGTACCGTCCCGTCGTCTTCTACGACACCGGTGCCGCCACCGGTTTCCTCACCCGGTCAGCGGTGAGCACCACCGACACGATCGAGTGGGAGGACGGCAACACCTACCCCATGGTCAAGGTCGAGGTGTCGAGCGCCAGCCACCCCTTCTACACCGGCACCATGAAGATCATCGACTCGGCGGGACGCGTGGAGCGCTTCGAGCGGCGCTACGGAACCCGACGTCGCGGCTCCTCCTGAACCGCCGCCGGAAGGGCCTTGCATCATGTGTTAGGGCTTCCTAACATGCGGGGATGATCGATGACCGCCTCTTCGGCTCGCTGCGTCGTTTCGCCGCCCTGGTCCACGCCGTCCCCGACAGTGTCCTCGTGGTCGAGGTCGACGGCGAGGCACTCCTGAGGGTCGGGAACCAGTGCCCGGGACGCATCGAGTCGGAGCAGAGCGCCTCGGCCTGTGGATTCCGCAATGCCGTGGCCCGAGCCTGGTCGCTGCACCGCGACGGCCACCGCATGGGATTCCTCTCCCTCACCGGCGCCGAGGAGCTCGAGCTTCGGTTCGTGACCGGGCTCACTGCCGAGCCCGAGCCCGACGGGGTGATCCGGATCCGCATCGACGCCGAACAGGTGGCCCTGTTCGCCACCACACTCGACATCGACACGGTCCGCGACCTGGCTGACCCGACGCACCCCGTCGGACTCCGCGAGGACCGAGCGCTCGGGGTCACCCTCGCCCATGTCCACGACGCCGGGGACCCGATGGCCCGACTGGGCATCGGCGACCTGGCGGCGCGCTGCGTCGTCGAAGAGCTCGTGGAGTCGGTCAACCCGCTGGTCGCCGACCGACCCTGAGTGTCAGGGCAGCGATCTCAGGCGTCGAAGCCCAGATCGCACACCTCGTCCCACGGGGGGAACGGATCGTCGAGTTCGCCCCAGGCGTCGGGGCCGGCAGCGAGTTCCTCGGCCGTGAGTAGTGCGGCGTCGAGGCGGGTGACCACGTCGAGCTCATCGAGCCCCACCCCGATCACCACCAGCTCCTGGCGCCGATCGCCCCACTCGGCGTCCCAGTCGCGTTCGATGGCCTCGACCTCTTCGGGGTCGTCGGGCCAGTCGATGCGGGGCGTGTCGGCCCACCAGGGGGCGAGGGGGTCGAGACGACAGATGGGACCGGCCTGGGAGTAGAGGGCCATCACGTCGGGGCGGGTGGCGACCCACGCGAACCCCTTGGCCCGGAGGAGGTCGCCGATGCCCTCGGCAATGGTGTCGAAGAACCGCTGAGGATGGAAGGGACGGCGAGCCCGGTAGACCATGCTCGAGATGCCGTACTCCTCGGTCTCCGGCGTGACGTCACCGTTGATCGCCTGCACCCATCCGGGCGCCTCCTGAGCGGCCTCGAGGTCGAAGCGACGGGCCCCGATGAGCTCGGAGACGGGCAGTGCGCCGTGGTCGGCCCGCACGATGCGGGCACGGGGGTTGAGGTGAGCGAGGACGGCCTCCACCTGGCCGGCGCGCTCGGCTCCGACCAGGTCGGACTTGGAGACCACGAGGAGATCGGCGAACTCGACCTGGTCGACGAGGAGGTCGGCGATGGTTCGGTCGTCCTCGTCGTCGGCTCCGTGGCCGCGATCGATCAGCTCGTCCTCGGAGCCGAGGTCCTCGAGGAACCGGGCGGCGTCGACCACGGTGACGAGGGTGTCGAGGCGGGCGAGGTCGACGATCGAGACCTCGGTCGGGTCCTCCGGTTCGAACACGAAGGTCGCCGCCACCGGCATCGGCTCGGAGATGCCGGTCGACTCGACGAGGAGGTGGTCGAAGCGACCTTCCTGTGCCAGTCGGGCGACCTCGACCAGGAGGTCCTCACGGAGGGTGCAGCAGATGCAGCCGTTGGTCATCTCGACGAGGCGTTCGTCGACCCGGTCGAGGGAGCCGGAGGCCACCAGCGCCGCGTCGATGTTGATCTCGCTCATGTCGTTGACGATGACCGCCACCCGGAGGCCTTCACGGTTGGCCAGCACGTGGTTGAGCAGCGTGGTCTTGCCCGCACCGAGGAACCCGGACAGGACGGTGACGGGAAGCGGTCGCTGGGCGATGCTCATCGTTCCTCCCGGAACAGCACGTGCTTGCGCACCTTGGGGTCGTACTTCATCAGCTCGAGGCGCTCGCGGGTGTTGGTCTTGTTCTTGGTGGTCACGTAGGTGAAGGCGGTGCCGGCGGTCGACCGCAGCTTGATGACCGGACGCTTGTCGTTGCGAGGCATCAGACCTTCACCCCGTTGCGACGCATCTCCGCGACGGCCCACTCGATGCCACGACGGTTGATGGTCTTGATCGCCTTCGTCGAGACGGTGAGCTTCACCCACCGGTTCTCCGAAGGCAGCCAGAACCGTTGGGTCTGGATGTTGGGGTCCCACCGGCGTCGGGTCTTGCGGTGGGAGTGGGAGATGGCGTTGCCGAAGCTCGGCTTGGCGCCGGTCAGCTGGCAGATCCTCGACACGGACGGCTCCTGAGTGTGCAGTTGACTGAGAACAGTTCCCAATCCTAGACCGGGGTGACCGGTCCGACACACTCGGGCGTCAGAGCTTGCGACCGCTGCTGTCGAGCCGGGCCCGCCGTTCGTCGTCAACGGTGTCGCCGCTCGGTGCGGTGCCGACGAAGAAGAGTGGCTGGACGGCGATCCAGCCGGCCAGGTCGTCGTCGATCCCTCCGAAGATATCTCCCATGGCCGAACGCTAGGCCGAGCCGGCCTCTGGCGCCTCCGACCTCACAGCATCGAAGCGGGCGAAGTCGCGGTCGAAGGTGACGACGGTGAATCTGCCGGTCACGAACGAGGGCAGTAGTGCGTCTGGAAGGATGTGGACCAGATGGCGACGGTGGAGAGGCGGCGGCAGCAGGTGACCGAGGACGAGTTCGCCGGGATGTATCCCCGGCTGCGGCGCTTCGCCGGGGTGGTGGGTGACCGGGCCGACGATCCCGACGACCTCGTGCAGGAGGCCCTCGCCCGCTTCCTTCGGCTCGACGGCAAGCCCGACGACCCCGAGCGGTACCTTCGCCGGACGATCGTGAACCTCACCGTCGACCGCGGTCGGCGGACCACCCGGTGGGCGGCCCGAGCCCCGAAGCTCGTCGCGGCCGCCGAGCACACCGATCTCTACCCCTCCGACCTCGACGTCCTCGATGCGCTCGCCGGACCTGAGCGGGCGGTCCTGTGGCTGGCCGTGGTGGAGGGATGGACCTTCGACGAGATCGGCGACCTGCTCGGCATACGTCCCACCGCCGCCCGCAAGCAGGCGTCCCGGGCCCGAACCCGACTCCGCGCCGCCCTGGAAGGAGCGCAGCGATGAGCGATCCCCGACTCTCCGACCTGTTGACCGACCGGGCCGACCGGGGCGAACCCCGTGGCGCCGACCAGGTCTGGGCCGACGCCACCGAACCGAACTACGTGGCTCCCCTCCCCCGCCTTCGGCGACGGGCACGGCCCGTGGCGATCGGTGCCGCGGCGGCCACGATTGCGCTGGTCGTCGGCGTGGTGGCGCTGATCGGAGGCGAGGGTGACCGGACCATGTCCCTTCTCGACGGCGGTGATCCCGAGGCGCCCGCGACCTGCCTGGTCGAGCCCACGGAGACCTCACAGCGATCACTCGAGGAGTGGGCCGAGGAGTTGTCCTCGATCCCGGGAGTCACGTCGGCGACCCCGCATCACGTGCCCGGTGGCGGGACGCACGTCTTGTTCACCCACGGATTCGAGCCGATCCAGATACCTCAAGGAGCCCGGATGGTCTCGTTCACCGTCCGGCCCACTTCAGCAGTCGATCACCTCGCTGGCGATCCTGACATCGGTGACCTCACCTGCCACTCGGCTCCCGAATGGGCCTACATCCCCGACCAGCTGCCGGAGGGCACCGAGGTGCTGATCGTCTTCCTCGATCCCCAGGATGACGATTCGGGCCGTGACGCATACTCAGAGCTGCTCGGACTGCTCGAACGGGACTCGGTCCATGCCGCCGAGCTCACACCCCGCGAGGTGGCCTGGGAGGAGTTCCAGCAGCTCTTCGCCGACACACCGGAGATGATCGAGGCGGTCGACGTCGAGAGCCTCCCCGAGCGCGTCGACCTGCTGGTCGACGCGTCATCGGCAACCGCCTTGGAGGCCGAGGTGTCGGCAGTTCCCGGCATCTACCGGGTGCTCTCCGCCGAGGACGTGGATCAGTAACCGAGGCGCTCCAGGGCCTTGGGGCGGCGCTGCCAGTCCTTGTCGACCTTGACGAACAGCTCGATGAACGCCCCGGGAGGCAGTTGCTCACGCACCCGGGTGCCGACCTCTTTGAGGACCGAGCCCTTCTTACCGATCACGATGCCCTTCTGGGAGTCGCGCTCGACGAGGATCTCGACGCGGATGCGGGGCCACTCCCACTCGGTGACGCGGGTGGCGATCGAGTGCGGCAGCTCCTCGCGGGCCACGGCCAACAGTTGTTCGCGCACCAGCTCGGCGACCCAGAACGCCTCGGGCACGTCGGTGACCATGTCGTCGGGGTAGTACTGGGGCCCTTCGGGCATGCGCTCGACGAGGTGAGCGAGGAGCACGTCGACGCCGTCGCCGGTGGCAGCCGAGACGGGGAAGTACTCGCTGGCGTCGAGCTCGGAGGCGCGGGCGAGCTGGTCGAAGACCTGGTCGGGCGAGGCGATGTCGACCTTGTTGACCACGACGATGGCGTCGGACGGGCAGCGGGCCGCCACCCACTTGTCGCCCGGGCCGAGAGGGGCGGTCGCGTCGATGACGAGGCACACCGCTTCGACCCCGGCGATGGTGGAGGTGGCGGTGTCGTTCAGGCGTTCGCCGAGGAGGGTCCGGGGCTTGTGGATGCCCGGGGTGTCGACGAAGACGAGCTGGACGTCGGGACGGGTGAGCACGCCCCGCACTTCGCTGCGGGTGGTCTGAGGCTTGTCGGAGACGATCGACACCTTCTGGCCCAGGATGCGATTGAGAAGGGTCGACTTGCCCACATTGGGGCGGCCCACGATGGTGACGAAACCGGACTTCACCGTGTCAGCTTGCCATCATCAGGCGGGCGTCAGACGCTCGACCCGCACCCGACCGATGCGGCGGCCTTGCACCTTCTCGGCCCGGAGGCGGAAGCCGTCGACCTCGACCGACTCCCCTTCGGTGGGGACGTGGCCCAACAGGTCGAACACGAGGCCACCGACGGTGTCCCAGTCGCCCTCGGGCAGCTCGGCCTCGAGGAGCTCGTTCAGCTCGTCGAGGGGCAGGCGGGCGTTGACCCGCAGGTTCCCTCCGGCGAGCGGTTCGATCATGGGGTCCTCGACGTCGAACTCGTCGACGATCTCGCCCACCAGCTCTTCGATGAGGTCTTCGAGGGTGACGAGCCCTGCGGTGGCGCCGTACTCATCGACGACGACGGCGATGTGGTACTGCTCGGCCTGCATCTCCCGCAGCAGCGCCGACACCTTCTTCGATTCGGGCACGAAGTGGGCGGGACGCAGGACGCTGCGGACCGGTTCGTCGGCCCGGCTGTCGAGGTCGGCCCGCATGAGGTCCTTGGCGTAGGCGATGCCGACCACGTCGTCGATGCCCTCGTCGTAGGTGGGCACCCGGCTGAAGCCGTTGAGCACGACGATCTCCATCACGTCGGCGATGCGGAAGTCGGCCTGGACGGTGATCATGTCGGGGCGGGGCACCATCACCTCCCGCACGACGGTGTCGCCGAACTCGATGATCGATTCGATCAGTTCCTGTTCGTCGGAGTCGATGACCGCCTCCTCGGCGGCGACGCCGGCCATGGCCAGCAACTCTTCCTCGGACACCGCCGGCCCCTGAACACGGGTGCGGCCGGGGACCAGGACGCGAGCGATGGCGACGAGCAGTCCGGTGATCCACCGCAGCGGCGGCACGGCGGCGAGTGCCCGAACGACGGGGGCGGCGATGATGGCCGATCGGCCCGGGTCCTGGAGGGCCCACGACTTGGGGGCGGCCTCGGCGACGATGAAGATCACCACCACCTCCACGGCCAGAGCGACGACCACTCCGGTGAGGCCCCAGCGGTGGTCGGCCACCACCGCGATGATCGTGGCCGCTCCCAGGTGACAGATCAGGACGAGGAGCAGGACGGGGTTGAGGTGCTGCTCGCGCCGCTCGAGCATTCGGGTGAGGTGGCGGGCACCCTTGGCTCCGTCCTCCTCGAGTGCTCGGGCCCGGCCTCGGCTCAGGTGGGTGAGGCTCGTCTCGGCCATGGCGAGCAGCGCAGCCGAGCCGATGAGCACCGCGGCGGCGGCCAGCGCGAGGAGGGTGGAGTCGCTCATCGGTCGGACCTCTCGGGTCCGGTCGAGGCGGTGAGGATGGCGGCCTCGGCGACCCACATCGCCTCGCGCTCGGAGTCCTCGGCGTGGTCGTGGCCGCACACGTGAAGCACGCCGTGGACCACGAGGAGGGCCAGCTCGGCGTCGAGGGTGCCGTCGTGGTCGGGATGGCCGGGGTGGGGGTCGGTGGTGAGTCGAGTGGGAGCGGTCCGAGCGGCGACGGCGGGACAGATCACGACATCACCGAGCAGGACCGGCACTCCCCCACCCTCGGCATTGGCATCGGCATCGGCATCGGCGCTGGCGTCGTCCCCGTCGGCGTCGAGGGGGAAGGACAAGACGTCGGTGGGTCCGTCGACTCCCATGTGGGCGGCGTTGAGCTCGGCGATGGTCGTCTCGTCGACGAAGGACACGGTGAGCTCGCCGGCGGTGATGCCCTGATGGACCAACGCGGCCTGGGCCAGGTGCGCCCAGCGGGTGGGATCGAGGGGGTGGTCGGACTGGTCGTCGTCGACCTCCACCTGGGGCCCGGCACCCGCGAGGCGCGTCGGACTTCGGGGTTCGCTCGGTTCGCTCACCGTTGCCGGTCGCCTCGGGGGCGGTTGGTGTCGGCCTTGGCGTAGGCGTCGACGATGTCCTGGACGATGCGGTGGCGAACCACGTCGGTGCTGTCGAGGTGGATCCACCCGAGCCCGTCGATGCTCTTCAGGGTCTGTTCGAGCCCGTCGAGCCCGGAACGTCCGCCCTGGACGTCGACCTGGGTGGTGTCGCCGGTGATGACGGCCTTGGACCCGAACCCGATGCGGGTGAGGAACATCTTCATCTGCTCGGGGGTGGTGTTCTGGGCCTCGTCGAGGATGATGAAACTGTGGTTGAGGGTCCGGCCTCGCATGAAGGCGAGGGGGGCGACCTCCACGGTGGTGCGGTCGAGGAGCTTCTGGGCGCCTTCGGCGTCGACCATGTCGTAGAGAGCGTCGTAGAGGGGTCGGAGGTAGGGGTCGACCTTGGCCATCAGATCGCCGGGCAGGAAGCCGAGGCGCTCGCCAGCTTCGACCGCGGGACGGGTGAGGATGATGCGCTCGACCTGCTTGGTCTGCAGGGCATGGACCGCGCAGGCCACCGCCAGCCAGCTCTTGCCGGTGCCGGCGGGGCCGATGCCGAAGGTGATGACGTTGTCGCGTATGGCCGCCACGTAGCGACCCTGGCCGCTCGACTTGGGCCGGATGGAGCGCCCCCGGGCGGTGCGGACCACCTCGGTGGTGAACACCTGCGACGGGCTCTCGTCGGCGCGAACCATGTCGATGGTGCGACTGACGCTGGCCGGGTCGAGGGCGTGGCCTTGTTCGAGGAGGATGACGAGCTCGTCGAAGATGCGCCCGATCTCGGTCGCGTCGGGGCCGTCGACGGTGATCTCGTTGCCCCGCACGTGGATCGCGGCAGCGCCGAAGGCGTCCTCGACGATGCGGAGGAGTTCGTCCCTCTGTCCCAGCAGACCGACCATGAGATGGTTGCCCGGGACGCTGATCTTGACCTGAGTGTCTGTCATCGCCGCTTTCGGATCCGGTATCGGGTCAAGGCTACCGCCGGTGATCAGCCGTTGGCGCCCGATTCGGGCTGGCGCGCCTCCCAGGCGTCATAGCGGTCGGAGTCGACCATGTAGGCACCCGACAACAGGGCGAACGCGGCGCGGGTGTCGGCGGTGGCCTCGGAGAGGTACGACATGAGCATGAGCATCGACCCGGTGGCCGATCCCCCACCCTCGTCGTCGTAGTCGGCATCGGGATCGGGTTCGTGCATGAGCACGATGCCCGCCATGATCAGCTCGTCGATGGTGAGCTCCCCGTCCTCGTAGCGCTGCCACAGGATGCCGCCACCGCGGCCAGGTTCGAAGCGTTCGAACCGCACGTCGACCTCGGCGCTCCACAGACGGTCGCCGGCCTCGTCGAGCAGTTCGACCGCCAGGGTGTACTCGCCGCTCGGGCGGTCGTCGAACTCGACGTAGCCGGTGCCGTACCAGGCGATGTCCCGGGTGACTTCGTCGCCGTCGATGTGGACCACGAGCGTGTCGGGCTCCTCGGCGACGTCGGGATCCCAGACGATCCAAGCAGGCTCGACCACGGTCATCCCGATCTTCGGGAACAGCAGACCCGCACCCGAGTCGCCCGAGGGAGTGTCGCCGCACCCACTGGCGGCGGCGATCGCCACGAGCGCGATCGTCGCCAGCGCGACGGCCGGTCGTCGGGTCATCCGTGGGGGCTCCGCCATGTTCGATCTCCTCGCCGTGAGCTGGCCGAACAGTAACGCCACAGCGGGCACCTCGACCGGGGAATCGAGCCTTGTTGACATTTTTCCTACCCGCCAGTCACTTGGTGTGGTTATATGACCCCGTGGCGGAGGCGGACTTCGGCTTCGAGGCGTTGGCGGACACCTGGCGCGGCGATGAGGCGGCTGGCGCGCGCCGGCGCGAGCGGTGGTTGGCCCGCCAGGCGGCCGAGGACCTGTCGCTCGTCGGCGTGCTGGTCTCCCACGCCGAGAAGGGGTCGATCGTGGCGGTGTCGACATGTTCGGGCGGGCGCCACGTGGGTCGACTGCTCGCGGCGGGCTCCCAGCTGCTCACCCTCGAGGTGACCGGCGCCCACGCCTACCTGCGGGTGGATGCGATCGAGACCGTGCGGCCGTTGCCGGGAAGTGGCGACAACAGCCTCGAGCCCCGGGGACACCGGGGCGGGGCGGACCCGATCGGGCTCGGCGAGGTGCTCGAGCTGCTGGTCGAGGACCGTCCCGATCTCACCCTGGTGACCACCTCGGGCGAGACGCTGGCGGGAGAACTGGTGTCGGTGGGACGCGACGTGGCGCTGGTGCGCCCCGCCGGTCAGCAGGTGGTGGCCTACGCGCCGCTGGCGTCGCTGTCGGAGGTGCTCGTGCCCGCCTCGACGGTGTCGGGGTAGAGGTGCTCGAGCGACCCGGGCTGGATCCGGCACTGGTCGATGAAGGCGTCGACCTCCTGTGCCTGGAGCCGGATGACGCGGCCGAAGCGGTAGGCGGGGATCTGGCCTTCGTCGATGAACCGGTAGAGCGTCCGGGCGGTGACGCCGAGGCGACGCGCCGCATCGCCGGTGGAGAGCCAGTGGATGTCATCGGTCATCTCGCCAGCGTAGAACATCACGCGCCAGATTGCAGTGACCCCGTCAGGACTTGCCGAAACACACCGAGATGATAGAAATGTAGTGAAATGACCCTGAACGATGTGATGACCTCGACTCCTCGCCCCACCCCGTCCAGCCCGTCCGCGAGCACCGACCGATCCGCCCTGAGCGGTTCACCGCCCCGTCGCATCGGACGGCCCCGCTCGCTCCCCAGCGGGCGTGCCTTGCTCGGCGGAGTCCTCGTCGCTGTGGCGATGGTCGCCGCGGTCGCCCTGTCGAGAGCCACGGGAGCTCCCGAGCCCGTCCCCACCGTCGTCGCGGCCACCACCATCGCCCCCGGCGACGCCCTCGGGCCGCACAACCTCGTCGTCGCCGCGCTCGCCCTCCCCGACGACGTGGTCGACCGCACCTATGCCGACATCGGCAACCTGAGCGGCACGGTGGCACGATCACACCTCGCCGAGGGCGACCTCCTCCAGCGGGGGGCGGTCGTGGAGTCCACCGCCGCCCAACGAGCTGCTGCTCCCTCCCATGAGGTCTCGCTTCGGATCGACCTCGACCGGGCGGTCGACGGCCGTCTCGAAGCAGGCGATCGGATCGACGTGCTCGCCACCTACGGGAACGGCCTCGACGCGGCGACCTTCGTCGTCCTGTCCGACACCGCCGTTCTGTCGGCGACTCGCGTCGACGGAAGCGTCGCTGCGGGCAGAACCCTCACCCTGACCCTCGCACTCGACGACCGAGCCGACGCCGTCTCTCTCGCCCACGCCGTGGACAACGCCGACATCACCGTCGTCCGCACCACGACCGTGACCGGGGCCCACCGACCGCCCGGGCTGCCCTTCCGACCCGACCCCGCAGGCCCCGGGATCGACGAAGGCTCGTCCGACGACAGCGACGGAAGCGGGGCAGGTTCATGACCAGCGATCGCTACGTCGTCTGCGGGCTCGCCCGACCCCGGGCCGAGTGGTTCGCAGAGCTCGCTCGGTGGGCCACCTCGGGGGCCCTCCCCGTCGAGTTCGTGAAGTGCCTCACCGTCGAGGAGACCCGGGCCCGACTCACCGACGGACGCCGCTGGTCCGCCCTCGTTCTCGACGGAAGCCTCCCCCACCTCGACCGCGACCTGCTCGACCTCGCTGCCGCAGCAGGAGCCGCGACCCTGGTCGTCGACGACGCTCGGGTCGAACGCAACTGGCCCGAACTCGGAGCGACCGCCGTACTCCCCCATGACGCCGACCACGAAGCAGTCGTCACCGCACTCGCTGAGCACGCCCGCCCCGTCGCCCGCCTCACGCCGCGCCCCGAGACACCCACCACCGTGACCAGCTCCCCGTGGCGGGGGCGTCTCATCGCCGTCACCGGGACCGGCGGAACCGGGGCATCCACGGTCGCGGCGATGACCGCTCAGGCCTTCGGCTCCGATGTCGCCTCCCACGGGATGGTCCTGCTCGCCGACCTGGCCCTCGACGCCGACCAGGCGGTGCTCCACGACACGGGCGACGTGCTTCCCGGCCTCCCCGAGCTCGTCGACGCCCACCGCCTCGGGCACCCCGACGCCGAGGAGGTGCGCCGACTCACCTTCGACGCCGGCGCTCGCCAGCATCACCTCCTCCTCGGTCTCCGCCGTCACCGGGACTGGACATCGTTGCGTTCGCGCAGCGTCACGGCCGCCATCGACGGGCTCCAACGGGCCTATCGGGTCGTTGTCGCCGACGTCGACCCCGACGTCGAGGGGGAGAGCGACACCGGGTCGATCGACGTGGAGGATCGCAACTTGCTCGCTCGTCACGCTCTGCTCACCGCCGACGCCATCGTCGTGGTGGGTGGACCCGGGGTGGTGGAGGTCCACCAGCTCGCCCGCGTGCTCCGACGTCTGGTCGCTGCAGGGGTCGAACCCCAGCGCCTCCTGCCGGTGATCAACCGAGGTCCCCGCTCGACTCCACGCCGAAGCGAGATCGCTCGAGCGGTGTCGGATCTCAGCGGGCCGGAATGCCACGCGGTTCCCACCCCGATCACCCTCCCGTTCCGTCGACGCCTCGACGAGGTCGTCCGCGGTGGCGGACGTTGGCCCGACGCGCTGACCAGCCCCGTTCGCAGCGCCGTCGAGGTGGTCCTCGAACGCTGCCCTGCTCGGCCTGGTGCTGGCTCCGCCACCCCATCCCCCGTCCCCGTCCTCCCCGGCTCACTCGGCCACTACAGCGACCTGTCCGAGATCGAGGAGGACCTGGCATGACCCTCGGCCTCCACACCCTGGCAGGGGTCACCGGCCCTCTGGTCGAGATCGAACGCCGGGTCACCGACCGGGCCAAGGAGCTCGCCCTCGACCTCGACGACACAGAAGCCCACGCCGCCCTCGCGGAGCTCGTCGACGACGAGATCCGCCGCTGGGAGGACGATCACCGACGGGGTCTGCGGCCCCACCCGATCCCCGACCCCGACCAGGTCGCCGAGCGAGCTCTGCGCAACGTCGCCGGCCTCGGCCCCCTCGCGCCACTTCTCGCCGACGACGACGTGTGGGAGGTCATGATCAATGCCCCAGACGCCGTGTTCGTCAAGCGCCATCGCGGCCACTCGGGCTACCACGACGAGGTCTTCCACGACGACGACCACGTCGTCCGGGTATTGACGAAGATCCTCGACGGGTCGAGCACCGCTCACCGCAAGCTCGACCCCACCGAGGGGCTCCAGGATGCCCAACTCGACGACGGGGCTCGCCTGCACATCGTCCATGGCGACCTCAGCCGCGGCGGGCACGTGATGGTCAACATCCGGAAGTTCACCGGCGTTCCCTTCGCCGACCTCTCCGAACTGGTCGAGCGCCAGACCCTCGACCCCGAGGCGGCCCGATTCCTCTCGGCCTGTGTCCGTGCCCGCTCCTCGATCGTCTTCGCCGGAGCGCCCGGGGCGGGAAAGACCACGCTGTTGTCGTGTTGCGCGGCCGAGCTGGACCCCTCGCTCCGGGTCGTTGTCGCCGAAGAGGTCTTCGAGGCCGATGTCCCCGTGGCGAACGTGGCATCGATGCAGACCCGCCCCGCCCGCGCCGATCGGCCCGAGGTCGACCTTCGTCGCCTCGTCGCCGGCTTCCTCCGGATGGCGCCCGACGTCGCCATCGTCGGCGAGGTGCGCGATCGCGAGGCGCTTCCTCTGCTCCTCACCCTCTCGTCGGGAGTCAAGGGGTTCACCACGATCCACGCCGGCTCGGCGCGCCAAGCGTTGGCCCGCCTCCGTTTCGTCGCGCAGCTCTCCGACTCGGGTCACGACCTCTCGGTCGCGTCACTCACCTCGCTCGTCACCGAGGCCGTCGACCTGGTCGTCCACTCGGCTCGCCGCCCCGATGGCCCGGTCGTGACCTCCATCGTGGCGGTCGAGGATCTCACCGGAACCGCCGATTCGGGCCAGTTCACCGTCACCGAGGTCTTCTCGCGAGACCACACCACCGGCCGGCTCGGATGGACCGGGAACGTTCCGGTGAGGCTCGGGCACCTGTTCTCTGCCGCCGGACTCGACATGGTCGAGCTCCTCGATCCCGGTGGGCGCACCGGATGACCGAGGTCCTCATCGCCGGGCTCGCCGCCTACGGGGCCTTCCTCCTCTACACCGCGCTCGTGTTCGAGTGGAGAGGAATCGGTCCGGGACCCACACTCGGGCCCCGACGCCGACGACCCGGGCTCGACGAGTGGATGACCCAGGCCGGACTCGGCGACGTTGCTCCCAAGGAGTTCGTCGGCGTGGTCGGCACCCTGGCGATCCTCGGAGCCCTCGTCGGTGCCGCTCTGTTCGGTGCGCTCCTGCCCGCTCTCGCTCTCGGGACCTTCGGAGCGGCAGCACCGATCGCCTCCTACCGCTACCGACGCGAGCAGCTGCGGCTCGACGCCCAGGAGGCCTGGCCCCGGATGATCGAGGAGATTCGCATCCGGACGGGTTCGCTCGGGCGATCGATACCCCAGGCGTTGTTCGAGGTCGGAGCGCGCGGCCCCGAGGAGATGCGGCCCGCCTTTGCCGCTGCACAACGGGAGTGGCTCCTCACCACCGACTTCGACAGGACGATCGCGGTCTTGAAGGCCCAGCTCGCCGACCCGACAGCCGATGTCACCTGTGAGACGCTCCTGGTGGCCCACCGGGTGGGTGGAGCCGATCTCGGCCGGCGTCTCACCGCTCTCGCCGACGACCGCATCCAGGACCTGCAAGGCCGAAAGGACGCCCGGGCGAAGCAGGCGGGAGCCCGGCTCGCCCGGCGGTTCGTCATCGTCGTGCCGGTGGGGATGGCGGTCGTCGGGATGCAGATCGGCGACGGGCGTGCCGCCTACGGCACCCCCCACGGCCAGCTGATCGTCCTCGTCGCCATCGGTCTGATCGCTGTCTGTTGGATCTGGGCGGGTCAGGTCATGCGGCTGCCGCGAACCGAGCGAGTCTTCTCGTGATCGACCGGCCCCTGCTCGCCGTCGCCCTCGTCGGAGCCGCTGGCGCCACCCTGGCATTGTCCGAACTGCGATGGTTCCGACGGGTCGCGCTCAGCGAACGCCTGCGTCCCTACTCCCCCGGGGCAGCGTCGAGCCGAGCCCAGCAGCTCTCGGTCGGATCCTTCGCCGAGGTGATCGGCCCGCTGGCCACATGGATCGGTCGCACCGTGTCGACCACGCTGC
Source organism: Acidimicrobiales bacterium (assembly GCA_007121465.1). GTDB lineage: Bacteria > Actinomycetota > Acidimicrobiia > Acidimicrobiales > SKKL01 > SKKL01. The sequence continues at coordinate 17,860 of SKKL01000188.1, forward strand.
GGATCGACGACGATGTCGCCACCCGGCTCGAGCGCATCCAGTCGCCGGTCGACCCCACCGGCTTCCGGGTCCGCCAGCTCGCCTACGCCGTCTTGGCGGGCCTGGCCGGCGCCGGCATCACGATCGTCCTCGCTCCACCCGCCGTGGTCGGTGTCCTCCTCGTCCTCGGAGCACCGGTCCTCGCGTTCCTCGTACCGGAACAGCAGCTCACGGCGGCGTCGAGCCGCTGGCAACGTCAGGTCTTCCTCGAGCTCCCCGTGGTCGCCGAACAGCTCGGCATGCTCCTGTCGGCCGGCTACTCCCTCGGCTCGGCCATCTCCCGTCTGGCCGAACGAGGGAAGGGAGCGTGCGGCCAGGACCTCCGCCGCGTCCGTGCCCGGATCCGCTATGGCTCGACCGAGGTCGCCGCGCTGCGGGAGTGGTCCGACCTCGTGAGGGTCGATGCGGTCGATCGGCTCGTGTCAGTCCTCGCCCTCAACCAGGAGGCGGGCGACCTCGGCCGGCTCATCTCCGAGGAAGCCCGCTCGATCCGCCGCGACAGTCAGCGTGAACTGGTCGAGACCATCGAGAAGCGAGCCCAACTCGTCTGGATCCCCGTCACCGTCGCCGCCCTCGTGCCCGGAACGCTCTTCCTCGTCGTCCCGTTCCTCGAGGCCATGCGCCTCTTCACTGCCCCCTGACTCTCGTCACCGCACCATCAAGGACCCACCATGCCCTCCACACTGCTCCTCGTCCGTCTCGCCCTCGCTGAGCTCCGATTCCGCCGCGGAGAGCCCCCCTTCGACGACCGTGGCGAAGGTGTGATCTCCACCGCCATCGCCGTGCTGATCATGGCCTTCCTGGGCGCGGCGATGTGGCTCGGGTTCAACGCCATCTGGGGCGACGCCGAGACCAACATCGGCGACCAGGTCGATCAGATCGGTCGGTGATCACGACGACCGGGGTCGCCGTCGGCACGGTCCGGTCCTCTGACCGAGGAGCCGGTCTCATCGGGACGATCGGCGGCGTTCTCGTCTTCCTCGTTCTCCTCACCTTCGCGACCCAGCTCCTGGTCAACCTCTACGCCACCTCGGCGGTCACCGCCGCCGCACACGACGCCGCGCACCGTGCCGCGTCGGGAGCGGTCGACCACGACGACCCCGTTGCGGTCGCCGCCGCTCTCGACGCGGCCGAGCACCATGCCCGTTCGATCCTCGGCGAGTACGGACAGCGGGTCGACTTCAGGTGGGAGGTCGACTCCGACCGCGTCCGGCTCACCGTGTCTGCTGACCATCCGAGCGTGGCGATCGGAGTCGTGTCCTCGGTGTTCGGCTCCAACCGCCTCGAACGAACCGTCGATGTGCGCGTCGAACAGGTGAGGTGACGATGCGCCGCTGGCGGGACCACTTCGACGACCGAGGCCAGATGGCGGGCATCGAGGCCGTGCCGTTCGGCTTCCTCATATTCGTCGCCGGTGCGCTGCTGCTCGCCAATGCCTGGGCGGTCGTCGACGCCAAGCTGGCGGTGACCGCCGCCGCCCGCGAGGCCGCCCGAGCCTATGTGGAAGCCGACGACGGCGCCCACGCTGAGATCACCGCCGTCGACGCGGGGCGGTCAGCGATCTCCGGCCATGGTCGCGATCCTGATGATCTCACCCTTCTCCTCCATGCCGAGGGGTTCTGGCGATGCGCGCCAGTGACGGTGGAGGCTGGACTGTCGGTGCCGAGCATCAACCTTCCCTTCATCGGTGGCTTCGGCCGCACCTTCGAGGTTCGAGCCTCTCATCACGAGGTCGTGGACCCCTACCGATCCGGACTCGACGGTCCTGCCCGATGCTGACCGCATCCCTCCCACGCGTCGAGAGCCGGGATCACCCAGAGCGCGGATCGGTCCTCCTCCTGTTCCCCGCCGCGTTCCTCGTGGTTCTGCTGCTCGGCTCGCTCGCGATCGACGCCGGAGTCGCCTTCCTCCATCAACGAGAGCTCGCGTCCGCAGCGGGAGCTGCCGCCAACGACGCCGCAACCCTCGGTCTCGATCCCGATGCTCTCCGCCTCGATGGTCGAGTCGATCTCGATCCCGCGTTGGTGAGAGCCGTGGTCGACGAGTCGCTCGCTCGCCGTGGAGTGCTCGACTCCCTCACCGAACCGGCCCACATCGAGATCGTCGGGGGAAACGAGATCCGCCTCTCCCTCTCCGCGCGGGTCGACTACGTGATCGCGCCGGCATTTCCGGGTGCACCCGACGGTCGGGCCGTGCGCGCCACCGTTCGGGCCGTCGCCACCGGCGATCCGGCTGGCTGAGCCGTCTCCGCCACGTCCAGACGCTGAGCCGGGAAGTTAAGTCCAACGGACTATGGCGGCCATTAACATAGCTCTGTTACGTTCCCGAGCAATTCGGCGCGCCGGTGCCGCCGGTTCGATTGGGCACGTTTCGACTGGTCCGCCTGGAGGCGATGGATGTCTGAACCGAGCAGCGAACCTGAGCAACGCTCCCCCACCGCAGCGCTCGTCACACCCTCCTACCGGCCCGACCTCGCTCGATGCGAGACCTTGGTCGAGTCGGTCGAGCGATTCGGTCCAGGGCTCCATCATTATCTCGTAGTCGACCGTCGTGATCGACGTCACTTTCAACATCTCGAATCGCCTGACACTTCGATTCTGACGTCTGAAGAGTTGTTGGGGGGACGACTCCGGCGGCTCCCGTCGGATCGCTCCATCTGGGTCTCGCCGACGCACAGGCCGGTTCGAGGGTGGATCGTTCAGCAGGTACTCAAGCTCTCGATGCCCGAACACCTGAATGAGGATGTCCTCGTCTTCTGCGACTCCGACACCGCGTTCATACGTCCATTTGGGATCGACGACTTCCTCATCTCCGGAAAGCCGGGCTTGCTCGACGTCGATTATCAGAGCCCGGATGTGCACAGGTGGACCGACACCGCATGCGCACTGTTCGGTCTGGACGTAGCAGATGTCCCGGTGCGCAATCATGTCGGCAACATGATCTGCTGGCGACGAGACATCGCCCTGGCAATGCTCGAGCTCATACGAGAACGGGGCAACCGGAAGTGGCAAACCACGCTTCTGAAGCAGAGTTCCATATCCGAGTACATGTTGTATGGCGTGTTCGTGCGTTCGGTTATCGGCTATGAAGCGGCCGGCCACGTACCGTCGACCATCCCATTGGTGAAGCCATCCTGGGAGCACGACATCAAATCGTCGGCCGGACTGGACGAGTTCTTCAGCGAGTTCGAACCGGAGACCATCGCCGTGATGCTCCACTCCAAGGACAACGTCCCTGTCACTGAGTACCGTCACCACCTGGAACGAATCTGGGCGAGCACAGATCCGGACGGACCCATCACGACGTGACCCCGAGCGGGCCAGCCCGCGCCGTGGGGTCGCCCCGCCGGATGTGACGCAAAGATGCCTCTTGTGTCATTTCAGTCCACTGTGACACAGTCTTGCTCATGGAGGCGGAGCGTCCGACACTGCGGATCGAGAGCAGCGGCCCACGACCGCTGGTGGTGAAGACCGCCGGTGACGGCG
>SKKL01000127.1 GCA_007121465.1 Acidimicrobiales bacterium
AGCTGCCATCGGCCGTCGCGAAGTAGACCTGGCCCCGGTCACGGGTCTCGCGGTGGGTGCGTCCGTAGTCGGTGAACCACAGGTTCCCGTCGGCGTCGATGACCAGGTCGTTGGGGGCGTGGAGGGCCTCGCCGTCGACACCGGTGTAGAGGGCGGTGACCTCACCGGACTCGAGGTCGACCCGCTGGATCGAGCCTCCCACCCAGGTGTCGGGCGTCTCGGGCCCCGGGACGAGGATCCCTCCCAGGTCGACGAAGTCGAAATTCCCCCCGTTGTCGCACACGTACAGCGCCCCGTCGGGGCCGAGGGCGGCGCCGTTGGGGCCGGGGAGGCCGTCGGCGACGGTGGTGACGGTGCCGTCGGGCGAGACCCGTGAGATCGTCCCTGCGGCGATCTGGCAGACGACGAGCGATCCATCGGGCAGGACGACGGGCCCCTCGGGGAACCGCAGCCCCGTCGCCAGCTCGCGTACCTCGGTCATCGGATGTCCCCCTCGGTCGACGATCGGTGTCCCGACCGACACTACCGGGCCGCGATTCAGCCGGTCGGGCCGACGAGCGCGACAGTCCCGACGTAGACCGCGAGCAACAAACCGGCCTCCCACCGCACGATCCTGCGGTTGGTGATCATGAGCACCCACACGCCGAGCGCCACCGCGATCATGGCGATGACCCCCACCCCGAGCAGGCGTGGCGCATCGAGCTCGGCCCCACCAGCGAGGACGAGGATCGCCCCGACGGCGAGCGAGTTGAACAGGTTCGACCCGAGCAGGTTGCCGACGATGAGATCGACCTCGCCGGCCCGAGCCGCCGCCACCGCGGTGACCAGTTCGGGCAGCGAGGTGCCGATGGCGACGAGGGTGAACCCGACGAACCCTCCGGACAGGCCGGCCTGATCGGCCAGGCTCACTGCTCCGACCACCAGCATCTGGGCTCCGACGACAGTGCCGACGAGTCCGCCGACGGTGCGGATCACCTCGACCCGCAGGCGTGGCATGTGGGCTCGCTTGGTGTACTCGGCCACCTCACGTTCGAGCTCCGGGTCCGGCGTTCCTCCGCCCTGGCGGATGAGCAGGGCGAGGGCCCCGGCGAGAGCGGCGAGCAGGACCACCGCCTCCCACCACTGCACCCCGCCTTGGACGAACCATGCGAACAGGACGACCGAGGCGACCATCAACGGGGTCTCCCGGCGCAGGGTCGAGCTGGCGATGCCGATCGGAAGGATGAGTGCCGCCACCCCGAGGACCAGGGTGAGGTTGGCCACGTTGGACCCGACGACGTTGCCGATCCCCACTTCGGGGTCGCCCCCGATCGCCGCCGCGGCCGACACCAGCATCTCGGGAGCCGAGGTGCCGAAGCCGACGACCACCGCCCCGACGACGACCGCGGAGATGCGCATCACCAGCGCGATGCGGGCCGCCCCGAGAACGAACTGGTCGGCAGCCTTGGCGAGCAGCACCAGCCCGGCGCCCACCAGGACGATGTCGAGGATCACGCGGGTGACGCTAGACGCTGGTGGTGGGATCGACGACGCCCGAGGACCCGGTGTACACGTCGTCGTCGGTCTCCTCGGCGCCCCACGCGTCGGGTCCTCGATCGCCTCCGGCGGGGTCGGCCGCGGGATCCCCGCCGGCCCCCGGTCCTCCGTCGAGCTCCTCGGGGGTCATCAGAACCGCACGGGCCTTCGATCCCTCGGAGGGACCGACCACGCCGCGTTGTTCGAGCAGGTCCATGAGGCGTCCGGCGCGGGCGAACCCGACCCGAAGCTTGCGCTGGAGCATCGAGGTCGACCCGAGCTGGCTGCGCACGACCAGGTCGATCGCCTGGTTGAGCAGATCGTCGTCGTCGTCGCTTCCGGCGGACCCGCCGCTGCCGCTGCCGCTGCCGGCGAGTCCGAGCGCGGCGTTCTCGCTCTCGGCTTGGACCTCTTCGTTGTAGGCGATCTCGGGGGCCTGCTTGCGCCACGCCTTGGCGACGTCGCGCACCTCCTCCTCGGTCACCCAACCGCCCTGGACCCGCTGGGCCACCGACGAGGTGGCGGTGAGCATCAACATGTCCCCCTTGCCGATGAGTCGCTCGGCACCGGCCTGGTCGAGGATGACCCGGCTGTCGGCGAGGCTCGACACGGCGAAGGCGATGCGGCTCGGGATGTTGGCCTTGATGAGACCGGTGATGACGTTGACCGACGGCCTCTGGGTGGCGAGAACCAGGTGGATGCCCACCGCACGGGCCTTCTGGGCGATGCGACAGATGCTCGCCTCGACGTCGCGGGCGGCGACCATCATCAGGTCGTTGAGCTCGTCGACGACGATGACGATGAACGGCAGACGCTCGTACTCGAGCGGCTCGCCGTCGGGTCCCGTCTCGCCCGCCCCCGGGGCGTCACGAAGGTCGCCACGGTCGTAGGCGGCGTTGTAGCCGGTGATGTCGCGAACCCGAACCGCCTCGAGCAGCTCGTAGCGGCGATCCATCTCCCGCACCGCCCAGTCGAGGGCGTTGGCCGCCTTCTTCGGGTCGGTGACCACCTCGGTGAGCAGGTGGGGAAGCTGGGAGTACTGGGTGAGCTCGACGCGCTTGGGGTCGACGAGGATCATCCGGACCTCGTCGGGGGTGGCCCGCATCAGCATCGAGGTGATGATCGAGTTGATGCACGACGACTTGCCCGCACCGGTGGCACCAGCGATGAGCACGTGGGGCATCTGCGCCAGGTTCAACATGATCGACGAGCCGGTGATGTCCCGACCGACCGCCACCTCGAGGGGGTGGGTCGCGGCCTTGGCCTCGTGGGAGTCGAGGAGATCGCCGAGCGCCACGAGCTCGCGCTTGGTGTTCGGGACCTCGACCCCGATGGCCTGACGGCCCGGGATGGGGGCGAGGATCCGGACATCGGGCGACGCCATCGCGTAGGCGATGTCCTTGTGCAGGCTGGTGACCCGGGCGACCTTGACGCCGGGGCCGAGCTCGAGCTCGTAGCGGGTGACGGTGGGGCCGACGACCATGCCGACCAGGCGGGTGTCGACACCGTGTTCGGCGAGCGCCTGCTCGAGCACCCGACCGGTGTCCTCGACCGCCTTCTGATCGACCCGGTGGGGACCGACCCGGTTCAGGACCTCGCGCTTGGGCAGCCGCCACGGGGAGGATGTCGCGGCGGGGCCGAGGTCGATGTGGAGCTGTTCTGCCTCACCGGTGGTGGCCTCGGCGGTGGAGCGGACAGAGGGACGGCGGCGGCGAGCGACCCGCGCCTGGTCCTGGTCGAACAAGGCCGAGCCGGACTCCCCCGGTGCCAGGGATGCATCCTCGGGCCCGGTGGCCGGCGGGGCATCGGGTGCGGCGCCGACGGGCGAGGGGGCATCGGCCGAGGTGAGGTCGATGCTGCGTCCGCCCACGACCATCGTGGGGGCGTCGGCGTCGATCCCGTCGACGGAGGTGGCGGCCTCGGCGTTGCCGGCGGTCCGGCTCTCGCCCGGGCCCCGCATGAGCGATCCGACCCCCGCGCCCAAAGACCGGGCGAGGGAGACCCCCGCCGAGGCGACGGCGCCGATGACGGTGCGCAGGGGGATGTGGGTGATGACGACGAGGCCGAGGAGGGTCACGGTGCCGAGCACGAGGCTGGCGCCCCAGACCCAGGCCACTGCCTGAAGCGGGCCACCGGTGGCCGCCCCGAGCGCGCCTCCGGCCGAGCTGAGCGCGTCGATCCCCGAGACGCCCTCGGGTGCGGACACCCACACGTGCAACAGGCCGGTGACGCCCACCAGCACCAGGACCGATCCGACCGCGACCCGGGTCGCGGCGCCTCGGTCTTCGCTCACCGCCTGCTGGCGCACCAGCGCCAGGCCGGCGACGACGAGCGCGACGGGCACGACGTAGCGGATGAGGCCCACCGCCGAGCCGGTGGCGGTGTCGATGGCCGAACCGGCGGGGCCGGCGATGTCGAAGTAGGTGCCGAGCCCCGCGACCAGCCCGAGGGTCAGCAGCACCAGCCCCCAGGCGTCGAGGACATGGCCCTCGAACGCGGTGCGCAGCACCGGGGGCCGCTCAGCGGCGCGGGGTGTGTTCTTGGCGCTGGTGGAGCGTGGACGGGAGGACTGCTTGGTGGCCACAGGTACCTCGGACGCGACGGGTCGGCAGGCTCCACCCACCGACCATGGTCGCCGCCCCACCGGGCCAGGTCAAGCATCCCCCGATCCGGATCCGCCGAACCGGGGCCCTACCATCGCCCGGATGCGCCCCTCGGCGGCCCTCCGCAACCGGTCTGTGCTCCTCGTCGTGCTCGCCCTGCTCCTCGCGGCCTGCGGCGGCAACGGTGATGCGGAGTCTTCCGACGCCTCCCCTCCTGACGCCTCGCCTCCCGAGCACGATCTGCCTCCCTCCGATCCCGTGCCGGTCCGGGTGACCGGCAGCCTGCAGGAGCTCCAGGAGGGCTGGGTCCTGTGTCCGGGGTCGGTGGCGCCGTGCTGGCCGGTGGTCGAGCCGGGAGCGGATCTCGAGTCGGGGCTGGTCACCGCCACCGGTGTCTGGGACCGCGAGACCATCGCCATCGAGACGGTCGATCCTCCCCCCGACGGGACCTCAGCCGGCGACGTCGACACCCCGCTCGAGGAGCTCGAGTCGGTGCTCGAGGACGCGGCCGAGCGCTGGCCGGACTGGGGCGACGAGGGCTGGGTGGTGCTGAGCGGCACGATCGACATCGGCACCGGCCGAGTCGTCATCGCCTTCGACGAGATCGACCCCCGGCTGCGCGACGAGGTGGAGTCCACCTGGGGCGAGACCATCGACATCCGGGCCAACGTCGAGGTCCTCGACGGGACCGTCGACCTGCTCGAACTCCCTCCCGAACCCGGCGAGATCCCCATCGCCACCCAACCTCGGGGGTCGGCGGGGATGGGCGACAGCGGCCGGTTCACCCTCCGCTACGACGAGCAGCTCGACTGCATGTGGTTCGAGGACGAGGACGGTGCGCGCGTGAAGCCGATCTGGCCCCACGGGTTCCGGGCGCAGCCCGACCCGGTGCGCGTGCTCGACGGAGCCGGGCGCGACCTCGCCGCGGCCGGCCAGTCGTTCGAGGTGAGCGGCGGCTTCGGTCGGGTTCTCCCCGACAGCGACGACCCGACCGACTGCGGCGCGACCGAGGTCTTCGTCATCAGCCCCAACTGAGCTTCGCGAGGACTATCGAGGGGGTAGCTGGAAGCTGCAGGTCGGTCCCGGCGCGCTGACGAGGCGACGGTCGAGGGTGGCCAGCGGAACATCCAGGAGTTCCGCGACGGCCACGTACCACGCGTCGTAGGCGGTGAGGTTGTGACGGAGCTCCCAGGTGCGAGCAGCGACCGTGTCGTAGGAGACGAACCCGACGCGGAGGTCGAGGAGGTCGGCGTGAGCGAGCGAGGCGATGTCCTCGGTCAGCTCGCCCGCGTTCACCGCACGTCGCAACACGTTGGCCACCTCGACCGGGAGCAGGTGCGGCGCGGCGAGGTCCGAGGTGAGGAGCGTCTCGGCCCATCGACCGTCGGGGCCGGAGTCCACCAGGGCAGCGACGACCGCGGAGGCGTCGATGACCACCGTCACCGGCGACCTGCGTCACGGTGCTCGATGATCGTGCTGGCGGGAAGGGTCGTGGATGTGCGTTGCTTGCGCTCGGCGATGCGTCGGGCCAGTGCGTCGGCATCCGGGCGACTGGCGAGGTCGATCAACTCCTTTCGGAGGTACTCCTGAAGCGATCGACCGCTTCGGGCCGCGCGGGATGCGAGTTCGTCGCGGGTGCTGTCGGGAACGTCACGAACGGTGATCGAGGCCATGCATGCATTATGGCAGCCGTCGCAGCAATTCAGCAGCACAGCTCACGATGCCACGGGTGGCGGGGTCGCCGACGTCGCCGGACCCCGGGACATTGCCGCACGAGTGTGCGACGATCGAGAGGGGAGCAGTCGCTCCCGTCGATTCGGGGTGGGCCCATGGGCAAGGTCGTGCTGGTCACCGGGGCGTCCGGCTTCATCGCCAAGCACATCGTCAAACAGCTGCTCGACGGTGGCTACGAGGTGCGTGGGACCGTGCGGCGAGCGGAACGAGGTGAGGAGGTGCGCGACGCCGTCCGACCCCACCTCTCCGATCCGGCTCGGGCCGACGAGTGCCTGACCTTCGTCGTGGTCGACCTGGAGGAGGACGCGGGGTGGGACGCCGCCGTCGCGGGCGTCGACGCAGTGATCCACACCGCATCCCCCTTCCCGATCGCCCAGCCCAAGGACGAGTCGGTGCTGATTCGCCCGGCTGTCGAGGGCACGTTTCGTGTGCTCCGAGCGGCACACGAAGCGGGCGTCGGCCGTGTGGTCCTCACGTCGTCGACCGTCGCCGTCGTCCACTGCGAGCTCCCGGAGGGTCGGGATGCCTTCGATGAGCGCGACTGGAGCGATCCCGAGCATCGCTCCTGCACTCCCTATGTGAAGTCGAAGACCCTTGCCGAGCAGGCGGCATGGGAGTACGTCACCGACGTGGCACCGGGGATGGCCCTGACTGCGATCAACCCGGGCTTCGTCGTCGGGCCGCCGCTCGACGACGAGCTCGGAAGCTCGACATCGCTGGTGGTCCGCTTGCTGTCGGGAAAGGACCCCATGCTCCCGCGCTATGGAATCCCTGTCGTCGACGTTCGCGACGTCGCGCAGATGCACGTGCGCTCGCTGGAGCGCCCCGAGACGGCGGGGCGGCGATATGTGGGAGCGGCAGGGTCGATGTGGATGGCAGAGATGGGTTCGGTGTTGAAGGCCGCATACCCCGAACGCCGGATTGCCACCCGGAACGCCCCGACGGTCGCGATGTGGCTGCTGGCGCTGTTCGACGGGGAGGTGAGGAGCATCCTCCACAGCTTGGGCTCCATCGAGCGGGCGTCGAACGCTCGCGCCGTCGAGGAGCTCGAGATGAGCTTCATCCCACCGGACCAGGCGCTGCGCGACACCGCCGAGCACCTC
>SKKL01000124.1 GCA_007121465.1 Acidimicrobiales bacterium
CCCGGGCGCCAACATCAACCTGTTGGCCGTCATCGGTGGTATCACCACCCTCGTCGGAGCGTCGCTCGCCTTCGTCCAGCGCGACATCAAGAAGGTCCTCGCCTACTCGACGATCTCCCAGCTCGGGTTCATGGTGCTGGCCCTCGGCGTCGGGGCGTGGACCGCGGCGCTGTTCCACCTCTTCACCCACGCCTTCTTCAAGGCCTGCCTGTTCCTCGGCGCCGGTTCGGTGAGCCACGCCTGCCACCACAGCTTCGACATGGTGGCCGACATGGGTGGGCTGCGGAAGTACATGCCCCACACCTACAAGACCTTCCTCATCGGCTCGATCGCACTGGCCGGCCTCCCACCCCTCGCCGGGTTCTGGTCCAAGGACGAGATCCTCGCCGGGGCGTCCCAGCTCGGCGGTGGTGGCAACGGCTACCCGATCGTGCTGGCCATGGGCATGCTCACCGCCTTCCTCACCGCCGCCTACACCACCCGGATGGTGTACCTCACCTTCTTCGGCGAGTACCGCGGCCACGGGACCCCCCACGAGTCGCCGCCCACGATCACCGTCCCACTCTGGATCCTGGCGGTGTTCGCGGCGGTTGCCGGGTTCGTCAACCTGCCCGACAAGATCGTCCCCGACGGCTTGGCCTACCGCTTCGAGCACTACGTCGAGCCGGTGGCGAGCTACTTCCCCGATCCCATCGCCCACCCGAGCTTCGAGTGGTGGTTCGCAGGGATCGCCACGCTCGTGGCCGCCGCCGGTGTGGCCGTGGGCTACGCCTACTGGTTCCAGGGGCGGTGGCACGGAATCACCGAGCGCAACGCCCTCGCCGGCAAGGGCTACCGCCTGCTCGAGAACAAGTACTACCTCGACCATCTCTACTCCGGCATCATCGTCGGCGCCGTGAAGGGGCCCGTCGCCCGGGCGTCGAACTGGGCCAACACCAAGCTCGTCGACAGCGTCGTCAACTTCGCGGGCGAGCGGTCGGTCCAAGCCGGGCGGGCCGTTCACACCCACGTCGACCGCAAGCTCGTCGACGGCGCCGTCAACCTCTCTGGTCGCGCCTCGGGCGAGGCCGGCGAGGGACTCCGCCACATCCAGACCGGCAAGATCCGCCAGTACGCCACGCTGTTCTTCGCCGCCGCCACCGTGATGGCCGGCGTTCTCGTCGTCATCGTCTAGTTCGCAGGACCAGGAGCCGAAGGAACCACCATGACCGAATTCCTCGAAGATTGGGGCCTGACCCTCGCCATCTTCCTGCCTCTGGTGGGTGCGGCGATCATGGCCCTCATCCCCAAGGCCGAGGAGCAGCTCCACAAGACCATTGCTCTGCTGACCACGTTGGCGGTCGGAGCGATCGGCGTGCTGCTCGTCGTCGAGTTCGACTTCGGAAGCTCGGGCGACCTCCAGTTCGTCGTCGACCACCGCTGGATCGACGTCATCAACAGCCGCTACATACTCGGCCTCGACGGCATCTCGATGCCGCTGATGTTGCTGACGATGCTCGTCGTGCCGTTGTGTGTCATCTACTCGTGGAACCACTTTCCCGAGCCGCACAATCCCAAGGCCTTCCTGATCCTCATCCTGATCCTGCAGACCGGCATGATCGGGACGTTCCTCGCCCAGGACCTCATCCTCTTCTTCGTGTTCTTCGAGGTCGTGCTGTTGCCGATGTACTTCCTCATCGGCGTCTGGGGCGGCGAGGACCGGCAGTACGCAGCGATCAAGTTCTTCCTCTACACGCTGTTCGGCTCGGCGCTGATGCTGGTCAGCTTCCTCGCCCTGTTCTTCCTCGGCGACGGCACCGCCACCGCGGCGGGGGTCGCCAACACCTTCGACATGCGAGCCCTTCCCGAGGCCGCCCAGGCCATCGGCATCACCGCCCAGCTGTGGATCTTCGGCGGTATGTTCCTCGGGTTCGGCATCAAGGTCCCGATGTTCCCCTTCCACACCTGGCTGCCCGACGCCCACACCCAGGCCCCCACCGTCGGCTCGGTCATCCTGGCCGCGGTGCTGCTGAAGCTCGGCACCTACGGCTTCATCCGCATCGCCATCCCGATCCTGCCCGAGGCGGCAATCGAGTGGGCTCCGTTCATCGGTGCGTTGGCGGTCATCGGCATCATCTACGGCGCGCTGTGTTGCCTGGCCCAGACCGACATGAAGCGTCTCATCGCCTTCTCGTCGGTGGCCCACATGGGCTTCACCATGCTCGGTATCGCCACCCTCACCGACTTCGGCATGAACGCCGCCATCTTCGGCATGGTGGCCCACGGCCTCATCACCGGCATGTTGTTCTTCGTCGCCGGCTCGGTGAAGGACCGCTACCACACCCTCGAGATCAAGCGCCTCGGCGGTCTGCTGGTCTCGGCCCCGAAGATGGGCTGGATCCTCGGCTTCTCGGTGATGGCCTCTCTCGGCCTGCCCGGCCTCGCCGGCTTCTGGGGCGAGTTCCCGGTCATCTTGTCGGCCTACAACCCCGCCGCCGGTCTCTCCGAGGAGCTGTTCCGGGTCTACATGGTGATCGCCGCCCTCGGCACGGTGCTCGCCGCCGGCTACCTGCTCTGGCTCTACCAGCGCACCTCGTTCGGCACCCCCTCCGAGGAGTTCACCGACAACCCCGAGATCACCGACGTGCAGCTGCCCGAGTGGATCGCCTGGGCCCCCATGCTGGCCCTCATCCTCATCCTCGGTGTCTACCCGAACCTCGTGTTCGAGATGACCGACCCTGCGGTCGGAATGGTCAGCGAACTCGTCGCGGCGGCAGGACGCTGATCTGATGCAAGGCATCGACCACTTCCTCGACGAGGGGTTCATCCGCCCCACGCTCGACTGGCACGCGCTCGCTCCCGAGCTCACCTTCCTCGCGGTCGGGGCCATCCTCACCCTCATCGACGTCATCTGGTTGGAGAAGGGCCGCAAGTACATGCCGGCCCTCGCCGGGATCGGCCTGCTGATCACCCTCGTCCCGATCCTCACCCTCGCCATCGACGGCAACGAGCGGGTGCTGTGGGACGGAGCGTTCGTCGTCGACGAGTTCGCCCTGGTGATGAAGGCGTTGTTCCTCATCTCGGGCTATGTGGTCGTGCTGTTGTCGGCCAACTACATCGCCGAAGGCGACTACTGGGAAAACGAGTACTACGGCCTGTTCGCTGCGTCGCTGATGGGCATGGTGCTCATGGCCTCGGCCCGCGACCTGGTCACCATCTTCATCGCCCTCGAGCTGCTCTCGCTGCCCATCTACATGATGGCGTCGTGGCGCAAGCGGTCGCTCGAGAGCAACGAGGCGGGCATGAAGTACTTCCTCATGGGGGTCTTCGCCTCGGCGGTGGTGCTCTATGGCATGTCGCTGCTCTACGGCGTGTCGGGCTCCACCAAGCTCGAGGACATCGGCGCGGCGGTCGGTGCGATGGATGGATCGATCCCGATCGTCACCCTCGGTGTGGTGTTCGTGATCGTGGGCTTCGCGTTCAAGGTCTCAGCGGTGCCGTTCCACGTGTGGGCTCCCGACACCTACCAGGGCGCCCCCACTCCGGTCACCGCGTTCCTCGCCGTCGCCTCCAAGACCGCCGGCTTCGTGGCCCTCATCCAGCTGATCCTCGTCGGCTTCTACGACCGCAGCGACGTGTACGCCCCGCTCCTGTGGGTCCTCGCCATCGCCTCGATGACCATCGGCAACCTGATCGCCCTGCGTCAGACGAACATCGTGAGGATGTTCGCGTACTCGGGTGTCGCCCAGGCCGGCTACATGCTGGCCGCGCTCGCCGTGGTCGGCACCAGCCCCGAGGTCGGTCAACAGGCCCTCTCGGCGGTCGTCACCTATCTCATCATCTACGCGGCGATGAACCTCGGAGCGTTCGCGGTCATCCACGCGGTGGCCCGCAAGACCCGCTCGGGGGAGATCAGTAGCTACGGCGGCCTGTTCACCTACGCGCCCGGGCTGGCGGTGGCGATGGTCATCTTCTTGTTCTCGCTCACCGGCATCCCGCCCCTCGGCGGCTGGTACGCCAAGCTCGTCGTCGTTCAGGCCACCGTCTCCGACGGGACCTGGTTCGGCTACTCGCTGGCCATCGCCGTGGCGGTCAACTCGGTGATCGCAGCGTTCTACTACGCCAACATCGCCCGGCTGATGTTCATGAGCGAGGCGCCCGACGGCGACACCACCCCGATCCGGGTCCCGTTCGCCCTCACCGCGGCGCTCACCATCACGGTGATCGCCACCGTGGTCACCGGAGTGCTCCCGGGCCTCGTCGGCACCCTCGCCGAAGCCAATCTGATCGCCTTCGGCGGTTAGCGGAGGCGGGCCCGAGGTGTCGCGCCCGGCCGACCTCCCGCTGCACCAGCACCTGATCGATCGGATCCATCGTCACGGTCCGCTGCCGTTCTCCGCGGTCATGGAGACCGCGCTCTACGACACCGAGCACGGGTTCTTCGGTTCGGGACAGGGTTCGGCCGGGCGGCGGCGGGGCGACTTCATCACCTCGCCCGAGGTCGGCCCTCTCTTCGGTGCGGTGCTCGGACGGGCGCTCGACTCGTGGTGGGACGAGCTCGGCCGGCCCGACCCTTTCGTCGTCGTCGACGCCGGCGCCGGGGTCGGCACGCTGGCGGTCTCGGTCCTGGCCGCCACTCCTCGTTGCGCTCCGGCCCTGCACTACGTCCTGGTCGAACGATCGCCCGCCCTGCGGGAGCGTCACGGCGACCACCTGCCCCTCGCTCCGCCGGCCAGCTCGCTCGGCGTGCCCGGTGCGGGCGACGGACCCGTTGTGGTCTCCCTCGCCGAGATGCCGGCCACGTCCTTCACCGGAGTGGTGGTGGCCAACGAGCTGCTCGACAACGTGCCGGTCGACCTGTTGGTGCGGACCGGTGACGCGTGGGGCGAAATGCGGGTCGGGATGGACGAGGCCGAGGAGGCGATGGTGGGCCACGTGGTCCCCGCCTCGGACCCGGCCCGAGTGGCCGCCGACCGCTTCGCTCCCGGCGCACCCGACGGGGCCACGATCCCGTGGCAGCACCGCGCCGGCGAATGGGTCCGCGACGCCCTCGATCGCATCGACGCGGGGCGTCTGGTCGTCATCGACTACGGCGTCGACCGCACCACCGAGCTGGCCGATCGGCCGATGGGGGAGTGGCTCCGCACCTACCGGGGCCACGACCGAGCCGGTGACCCGCTCGCCGACCTCGGCACCGCTGACATCACCGTCGAGGTGTGCATCGACCAGCTCGCCGCCGCGGGCCAGCCCGTGTCGGTTCGGTACCAGCACGAGTTCCTCGGAGCCCACGGCATCGACGTCCTCGTCGCGGAGGGCCAGCGCATCTGGCAGGAGCGGGCCCACCTCGGCGACCTGACGGCCATCCGCGGTCGCAGCCGCGTCGCCGAGGCCGAGGCGCTCCTCGATCGCTCGGGCCTCGGAGGGTTCCGCGTCGTGGAGTGGACGAGGGTCTGACTGCCCCCGTGGCGGGGTGACAGGAATCACCAACAACCAGGCACATCTGGGACCGGCTCCCGCCGATCATCACATTACAGTTCCATGACGACAACGGGCCTGCCCGTCGACGCCCCACCCCTCCTCACCCCGACGGTCGCGCCCTCATGTCTGCCTTCACCGCCCTGCGCCAACGCGGTGCCCCCTCGTTCGACCTGCGCCGCGTCGCCCGCTTCCTCGGCGGCTTGTCCCTCGCTTCGTTCGGCATGACCCTCATGCTGCGAACCGAGTTCGGTGCGGCACCATGGGAGGTCTTCAACGGCGGCCTCGCCACGCTCATCGGCGTACCGGTCGCGCTCGTCCGCTACGGCGTGGTGATCGCCATCATCGCGGCCGTGGTCCTGCTCGGTGGACGCCTCCGAGCGGCCCTGGTGGTCACGGGATTCGTCGGTGCCACCTGGATGGCGCTCTGGGAGGTGCTGATCACCCAGATCAGTGCCGGACCGACGCGGCTGGTCGTCTACACCGTCGGACTGCTGGTCATGAGCTTCGGCATCGCGGTGTACCTCCACGCCGGGCTCGGGGCCGGACCGCACGACGCCCTCATCGCCACCGCTTCGGCGCGCACCGGCCAGACCCTCCTCGTCGGCCGCACCGTGTGCGAGGTGTCGGCGCTCATCGCCGGCGCGCTGCTCGGCGGGGCCTACGGCCTGGGAACGATCGCCTTCGCTCTCGGACTCGGGCCGCTCATCACCCTCACCACCGCCCACCTCGACCGTCGGGCGCCGATCCGGGTCGCCGACCGATCGGTGGCGGGTACGCTCGGCCGGGTACAGGAGACCACGAAGGGGGAGAGGTCGACATGGCCGAGCCGACGATCGAGGACTACCAGGTCGAGGACCGCACCTTTCCGCCACCTCCGGAGTTCGCTGCCGCGGCGGTGGTGAACGACGCCGCCGTCTACGACGAGGCGGCGGCTGACCCCGAGGCGTTCTGGGCCCGGCAGGCCCGCGATCTGCTCACCTGGCACACCGACTTCGACACCATCTGTGAGTGGGAACTCCCCTTCTCCAAGTGGTTCGTCGGCGGAACCCTCAACGTGGCCGAGAACTGCGTCGACCGCCACGTGGCCGCCGGCAAGGGCGACAAGGTCGCCTTCCACTGGGAGGGCGAGCCCGGCGACACCCGCACCATCACCTACGCCGACCTGCTCGACGACGTGCAACGGTTCGCCAACGTGCTCAAGGGCCTCGGCGTCGGCACGGGCGACCGGGTCGCCATCTACATGCCGATGATCCCCGAGCTGCCCGTCGCCATGTTGGCCTGCGCCCGCATCGGCGCAGCGCACTCGGTCATCTTCGGCGGGTTCTCGCCCGACTCCATCATCGACCGGGTCAACGACGCCGAGTGCACGGTCATCATCACCGCCGATGCCGGCTACCGGCGGGGCGCCCCCTCGATGCTCAAGCCCAACGTCGATCTCGCCGTGGCCAGCACCCCGTCGGTCGAGCACGTGGTGGTCGTCAACCG
>SKKL01000068.1 GCA_007121465.1 Acidimicrobiales bacterium
CGACGACGACCACCACCGAGGCGACCACCACCACGATCGACCCCGACGCGCCGGTGTTCGAACCCCTCATGATCGACCCCGCCCTCGCCCCCGAAGCCCAAGTCGAGGCGGCCTACCTGCATCGCTGGGAGGTGCAGCTCGATGCCTACCGCAGTGGCAGAACTGAGTTCCTGGACCTGGTCTATGCGGGTGAAGCTCTCGACTCCCGGCGCGCAGAGATCGACGACCTAGTGGCATCTGGTCGACGGGTGGATGGGCACGTCGAGCACAACTATGAGATCAGTCTTCACAGCGATACCGGAGCGTCGGTGATGGATGCGTATCGCAACTACCTCGTGCCGGTCGATGCCACAACCGGTGGGGCGCTCGACGAACCGAGCGGGGAAGAGGTTCTCTTCGAGTACCGGATGAGAAGGGAGGGGGACCGTTGGGTGGTGCACCACGTCGTCTCCTTCCGCTGACGTTGGTCGTCGCGGTCCTCCTTGCACTTGGCGCGGGTGAGGCCCACGGCGCCTGGCAGGAGCGTTCGGACTCGTCAGGCTCACTCCCGAGCGTCGACTCGGACGGTGCTGCGGTGGATGTGGTGTTTGTCGGTGGGCGATACCTGCCCACGCAGAGCGGCCGAGCTGCCGGTGCTGACGCATCGTGCACCATGACTGTCACGCGGTATCCGGGCCTCGAGTTCATTCACATGATCGAGGGTCTCATTAGTCCTGCCTTCGCCGCCTTCATCGGCTGCGGGCCTGGAGGATTCAGTGGGGACCGCTGGATTCCCGAGGTTGATCGCCATGCCGAACGCTACGCGCGCGACTACGTGGAGCGGGTGCTGGCGCCCGAGGTGAGCATCGGGACCAGCCCGCCGGCCAACGTGCTGGTCGGGCTTCCGACCTGGTTCTGGCTCGACGGGTGGGATGGGTCCACCCGGACCACAACGGTGACCGCGCCGTGGGGCGACAGCCTCGAGCTCCATCTCACCGTGCGCGACGTCACCTGGGACTTCGGCGACGGCGCTCCGGTCCAGACCGGAGGGGCGGGCCAGGCCTACCCAGCCGAGTCCGACGTGCAGCACGTCTACACCAACGCATCGACCAGCCGAAGCGATCCCGAGGCCACCTATCCGGTCGCGGCGGCGCTCCACATCGACGTCGTCTACTTTTACGACACCCACGGGCCCAGCACCGTCGATCCCATCGAGCTCACGATCGACCACGCCCTCGAGGTCGGCCAGCTCCAAGCCGTCCTCAGCTGGTAGCCGACACCGCCCGCTTGCTCACCATCTCGCCACGACACAACGGTCGGCGAGCGTGCCGGGCGACCAGCGGCCCCACACGCCGAGTACAGCCCGACGGGTGTACTCGGTCCAGGCAATAGCGTCGGGAGCGAGGGTGCGCCGAACTGTCTGGACGATGCCTCCGTCGTAGACCGTGTAGCCGCCCCAGACACCGGGGAAGTCCTTGGTCGAGCCGACCTCGGTGGTCACGATCGATCCGCGCCGCCAGACCCGGTTGCGGTGGGTGTGGCCCGAGGTGACGAACGCTCGCGGATTGGCCCCTGCCACTGCGTCGAGGAACCGTCGGGCCTCTGCCCCGGGGATGCCCGGCGGCCAGAACCACGGTCGTTCGAACCGTTGAGGGTGCTGGTGGAGCATGACCAGGACCGGCAGGTCGGTCTCACCCACGGCGGCGACGACCTCGTCGAGGCGATGATCGACCGCCCCGCGGCCGTGGCCGTCGACGGTGGAGTCGACCAGCACGAGTCGCACCCCCGGAAGGTCGTGGTGCGCGACCCCGTCGACCATCTCCGCCCCGCTGACCGCCAGCCGGGCGGGAGCGTCGTGGTCTCGGCCCGGTTTGACCTCGTGGTTGCCGGGGACACACCACACCGGAACCCCCACCGCCGAGAGCACCCGGTCGGCGGCCTCCCACTCATCGGCGCGGCCCCGTTCCACCATGTCGCCCTTCACCACGATTCGGCGAGCGCCCCAGGCCTCGCCCTCGGCGAGGGCGGCGGCACCGCACCGTTCGGGGTGGGGAATCTCGACCGGGTCGCGCTCTCGCATCCGGTGGCTGAGCCCGAACCCGCGGTGGCCGAGGTGGACGTCGCTGACCGTCCCCAGCCGGAACAGCTCCTCGCCATCGGGCGGCCAGGGCGTCACGATCTCTCGCTCCCAGCGCCGGGGCCCGACCGACACGACCACCGGCAGCCGCCGGCCGGCCTCGAGGTCGTCGACCACCACCCCGCCCGGCTCCCCGGCGGAGGGCACGACCGCCTCCTGGTCGCCGACCCTCACCCGCACTTCTCCAGGGGAGAGTCCCGCCCAGGTGATCTGGGTGGCGTGGGGTTCGACGGCGAACACCTCCACCCGGGGAGGGCCCCAACGCCTCGGTGGGAACCCTCCCGCCATCGGGTCAGCCGCCCGCGGATGTCACCGCGGCGGCGAGCCGGTCGGCCTCCCGCCCCCGTAGCCCGACGTTGACCCGCATCGCCTCGAGGTGCTGGGCGAGGGTCTTGGTGGCCTGGGGGAGGGGATGGTCGGCGAAGAACGCCTCGACGTCGGCGGCCAGCTCGGGGGTGGACAGCGCTCGGACCCCGTCCACCATCCGCACCACCGTCATCGACGGCAGCTTGGTGGTCACCTCGTCCCACCGATCCCGGACGAACTCCCACACCCGGGGCCCGTTGCCGCGGTTGGTGAGGGCCCGTCGCAGCACGAACGCCGCGTCCTGGGAACGGATCGAGTCGGTGAGCACCATGGCGAGCAGCCGATCGATCTCGGCAGAACCGGGGAAGTCGGCCAGAGCATGCAGGTGGCGCTGACGCTCCTGGGGAGTGTCGGCGTGCTCCTGGCGCTCGACGAAGTGATCGAAGTCCGCCGAGCTCCCGGTGGCAGCGACCACCTCGACGGCGGCAGCCACAAGAGCCGGGTCGAGCCCGGTCCCCCCGCCCACCGCCTGCTCGTGGAGCGAACGGGCGCGGTCGATGGTGTCGGGGTCGTTGCCGAGATTGGCCAGCGTGCGCACCAGGGTTCCCCGCAGCGCCCGGGTCCGGTCGGACTCGCCGTCGGCGGGGTCCCACCCGAGCTGGTCGAGCGCCGGTGCGACGATCGACCGCACCGTCGTCTCCCAACCGGACCGAGCAGTGTCGGGCACGATCCGGTCGAGAGATCCGAGCCCGCCGGCGATGCGCTGCCACACCGACACATCGGTCTCGTCGCCGGCCAGCGACCGGCACAGGTCGAGGAAGCTGGGCGAGTCGAGCTCACCGGCGAGCACCGTGGCCCACGCGTCGTCGACGAGGCTGTAGCGCTCGAGCGCGGAGAGGCGCGAGTGGGCGTCGACGAGGGCCCGACGGGTCTCGGTGCTGTAGCGGGCCCGGTAGAAGCCGGAGCTGTCGGCGTTGACGAGAACCCAGTCGGCGGGGGAGTCGAGGTCGATCGTGGTGGTCTCGCCGTCGAGCAGGACCCGCTCGACGATGTCGTCGCCACCGCGTCCGAGGCGCAGCGTGACCGGCACCACCCAGCTCGGCCGGGGCGGTTCGCCGCCCGCGGGATCGAGCGCCCGGAACGTGTGCTGAGTGAGTCGCAACCGTCGGCCGCCGTTCTCGGTGGAGACCTCGACCGAGGGGAAGCCCCCCTGGTAGATCCAGGTGTCCATGATCCGTCGCACGGGCTCGTCGGCCACCGAGTCGATGGCGTCCCACAGGTCGGTGGTGACGGTGTTTCCGTACTCGTGGGTCCGCAGGTAGTGCCGGATCCCGGCCTGGAAGGTCTCGGCCCCCAGGTACTGCTCGAGCATGCGCAGCACCGCCGCGCCCTTCTCGTAGGTGAGGAGGTCG
Source organism: Acidimicrobiales bacterium (assembly GCA_007121465.1). GTDB lineage: Bacteria > Actinomycetota > Acidimicrobiia > Acidimicrobiales > SKKL01 > SKKL01. The sequence continues at coordinate 3,835 of SKKL01000068.1, forward strand.
AACATGCCCTCGGCGTCCTCGGGGGAGATGACCGGGAACTCGATGGGTCGGGTGTTGGCCAGGGCATCGACGTCGAAGGCGGCGGTGCGGGACAGCCCGAAGGTGGCCCAGCGCTGCCACTCGGGTCGGTAGGCGTCGGTGGCCAGCATCTCCATGAAGGTGGCGAACGCCTCGTTGAGCCAGATGCCCTCCCACCAGCCCATGGTCACCAGATCGCCGAACCACATGTGGGCCAGCTCGTGGGCGACCACGTCGACGAGCCGTTCGAGCTCGGGTTGGGTGGCGCTCTCGGGATCGATCAGCAGCAGCACCTCGCGGAAGGTGACACAGCCCAGGTTCTCCATGGCCCCGAAGGCGAAATCGGGGACGGCGACCAGGTCGAGCTTGTCGCCCGGGTAGTCGATGTCGAACCACTCGGCGAAGAAGTCGAGGCAGAACACCGCCGCGTCGAGGGCGTAGGGGGTGAGGTGGCCCTTGCCGGGCGGGTGAACGATCCGCACCGGCACCCCTCCGGCGGTCATGCGGGCCTCGGTGATCTCGAGGGGGCCGACGACGAAGGCCACCAGGTAGGTGGACATGACCATGGTGGTGGCGAAGCGCACACGGCGCCGGCCGTCGCCGGGGTCCTCGTCGGCGATCTGGGCGGCGTTGGACACTGCGGCGAGGTCGGAGGCCACGACGAGGCTCACCGCGAAGGTGGCCTTGAAGTCGGGCTCGTCCCAACACGGGAACGCCCGGCGGGCATGGGTGGACTCCATCTGGGTGACCGCGAGGGTGCGGGCCTGACCGGAGTCGTCGGTGAAGGTGCTGCGGTAGAAGCCGACGAGCTTGTCGTTCAGCTCTCCGGTGAAGGCGAGGTCGAGCTGCCACGGTCCGGGGGCGGCGGCCTCGTCGAGGGAGATCATCGCTCGTTCGGTCTCGGTGTCGTAGGTGACGGTGCCGGTGAGGGTGGTGCCGTTCGGGCCGATGAGCGCGGCCGTCGCGATCTCGAGGTCGAGCGCGTTGAGGACGATCTCGTCGACCGGCTCGACCACCTCGACATCGATCCGGGCCGTGCCGGTGAAGGTGGCGGCGTCGAGGTCGGGGGCGAGCTCGAGCTCGTAGTGGGAGGGCACCACCGTGCGGGGCAGGCGATAGCGGTCCAGGTCGGCCGAGGCGGGTTCGGTGGTCACGTGGGGCAGCTCCGTGGAAGGTGGTCCCGGCGAGCGTACCGGGTAGGGTCGGTCGGTCATCGGGCCCAGCACGGCGGGGTCCGTGGGGTCCGATCAGGAGAGAGATGCGGTACTCAGTCATCGGCATGGGCAACGCCATCGTCGACGTCATCAGCCACGTGCCCGACGAGTTCGTCGACACCCATCACCTCGACCGTGGAGCGATGCGACTCATCGATGCCGAGGAGGCCACCCGGCTCTACGCCGCGATGCCCCCGGGCATCGAGTCGTCGGGTGGGTCGGCGGCCAACACGATCGCGGGCATCGCCAGCCTCGGCGGTCGGGTGTCCTACATCGGCAAGGTGCGCAACGATCAGCTCGGCGAGGTGTTCGCCCACGACATCCGTGCGGCCGGTGTCGACTACCAGGTGACTCCCGGCGACGACGGCGACCCCACGGCGCGCTGTCTCATCGCGGTCACCCCCGACGCGCAGCGCACGATGAACACCTTCCTCGGCATCTCCCGGAACCTGTCTCCCTCCGACGTGGACGAGGACCTGGTCGCCTCGGGTGACCTCCTCTACTGCGAGGGGTACCTGTGGGACGTCGATGTCGCCAAGGAGGCGATCACCAAGGGCATGGACATCGCCCACCGGGCCGGCAACCGCACGGCGCTGGCCCTCTCCGACGGGTTCTGCGTCGAACGGCACCGGGCGGAGTTCCTCGACCTGGTCGAACACCGTGTCGACGTGCTGTTCGCCAACGAGGTCGAGATCACCTCTCTCTACGAGGTCGACACCTTCGACGAGGCGCTCCAGCACGTGGCCGGTCACTGCGAGATCGCCTGCCTGACCCGGAGCGAAAAGGGGTCGGTGATCGTCACCCGCGACGAGGTGCACGTCATCGACGCCCATCCGGTCGAGCGGGTCGTCGACACGACCGGGGCCGGGGACCTCTACGCAGCGGGGTTCCTCCACGGTCTGGCCGAGGGGTTCGACCTCGGCACCTGCGGGCGGCTCGGGTCGCTCGCCGCGGCGGAGGTCATCAGCCATCTCGGGGCTCGTCCCGAGGTCCGGCTCGCCGATCTCGCCACGCCCCTCCTCGGCTGACAGGCAGCCATCCCGTGCCCCGTCCCCGGCTCCTGACCCGTGACTTCATCCTGGTCACGGTCGCCACCGCCTCGTTCATGGTGTCGTTCGCGGCGACGCTGCCGGTGCTGCCCCGCTATGTGGCCGGCCCCCTCGAGGGGAGCGACCTGGCGGTGGGGATCGTCGTCGGTGCGTTCGCCATCTCGGCCATCGCCCTGCGGCCGCTCATCGGCAAGCTCGGCGACGAACGCGGACGCCGGTTCCTCATCGTCACCGGGGCGAGCATCACCTCCCTCGGGATGCTGGCCCACGTGCCGGCCGACTCGATCGTTCCGCTCGTTCTCGCCCGCCTCCTCGTCGGTGCTGGGCAAGGGACGATGTTCGTCGGGGCCGCCACCCTGGTGAACGACCTGGCGCCCCCGGACCAGCGGGGACAGGCAGCCAGCTACTTCTCGGTGGCCATCTACGCCGGTCTCGGTCTCGGGCCATTCCTGGGCGAGAGCCTCCTCCGGGCGACGAGCTACGACACGGTGTGGGTCGCTGTCGCCGCCGGTGTCGCCCTCGCCGCGTTCATCGGGCTGTTCCTCCCCCAGTCGTTGCCGGTGTTGGCGGAGGGCTCGGCCCCGGCTCGACCCCGCACCGGGATGGGCAAGCTCCTTCATCCCGACGGTGTCGGCCCCGGGGTCGTGCTGTTCCTCGGGGTGGTCGGGTTCATCGGGTTCAACACGTTCGTGCCTCTCTACGGCGAGGAGATCGGCATGACCGACGTGGCCGGGGTGTTCCTCGTCTACGCCGTCGTCGTTCTGGTGGTGCGTCTCGGGGGCAGTCGCCTGCCCGACCTCTACGGGCCGGTCGTGA
>SKKL01000279.1 GCA_007121465.1 Acidimicrobiales bacterium
CCAGGTCCGCGCCGCCTTGGCCGATCGCCGGTTCCTCGCCGCCGCCCTGGTCGCCAACTTCGTCATCGTCCCCGTCATCGTGTGGGGGTTGCTCCCGCTCGTCGGCGACGACCCCGCCGTGCGGTTCGGGGTGGCCCTGGTCCTGCTCGTGCCCTGCACGGACTGGTTCGTCACCTTCACCCACCTCAGCCGGGGCGACACCCCCGCCGCGGTCGCCCTCACCCCGGTGAACCTCCTCGCCCAGCTCGCTCTGCTCCCCCTCTATCTGTGGCTCCTCCTCGGCGACACCCTCGGGGGGGCGGTCGACCTCGGGTCGGCGAAGATCGCCTTCCTCACCCTGATCGCCCTGCCCCTCGCCGCCGCCTGGGCGTTGCAGCTCGGGGACGGCGCCCAGACCAAACGTCTCCGAATCAGCGACGGACTCGGAGCAGCGGTCGTCCCGCTCGTCGCGGTGGTCATCCTCGTCGTCGCCACCTCGCAGGTGTCGGTGGTGACCGATTCGCTCGATGTGGTCCCCCGCCTGGTCGGGGTCTACGGGCTCTACGCCGCCCTCGCTCTCGCCGTTGGTGTCGGCGTGGCACGGCAGGCCCGCCTCGGCGCGCCGGCCGCTCGGACCCTCACCTTCTCGGTCGGGACCCGCAACTCCTTCGTCGTGCTCCCCTTCGCGCTTGCCGCTCCGGCCGGCTTCGAGCTGGCGGTCGTGGTGGTGGTGCTCCAGTCGCTCGTCGAGCTCGTCGCCATGGCGGTCTATCTCCGCGCCGTGCCCCGCCTGCTGCCCGGCCTACCCTGTCGGCCATGAGCGCACAGGGGGACGGACCACAACCACTCGACGCGAGGAACAACGTCGACACCAGGGTCGTGGTGGTCGGCGCCGGGTTTGCGGGGATCTGTGTCGGACACGACCTGCTCGCGGCCGGCATCGACGACTTCGTGATCCTCGAGAAGGCCGACGGGGTGGGCGGCACGTGGCGGCACAACACCTACCCGGGTGCGGCCTGCGACGTGCCCAGCCACGTGTACTCGTACTCGTTCCGCCCGAACCCGCACTGGTCCCGCGTCTACTCACCCCAGACCGAGATCCTCGCCTACCTCGAAGACTGCGTCGACGCGCTCGGCCTCCGTCCCCACCTGCGGGTCGGCACCGAGGTCACCGGGCACACCTACGACGACGAGACCCGCACCTGGCAGACCGAGCTGGCCGACGGCTCCACCCTGCGCTCCGAGGTGGTCGTGAAGGCGACGGGCGTGCTGCACCGCCCGGTGTGGCCCGACGTACCGGGTCGCGACACCTTCGAGGGAGACCTCCTCCACACCGCCGGCTGGGACCCGGACGTGAAGGTCGACGGCAAGCGCGTGGTGGTCATCGGCTCGGCCGCGAGTGGCATCCAGGTCACCCCGAAGCTGGCCGAGGTGGCCGAGTCGGTCACCGTGTTCCAGCGCACCCCGAGCTGGGTCCTGCCCCGCAACGACCGGGCCTACACCGACGCCGAGATCGCCGAGCTGGCCGCCGACCCGGACGCCTACGAGCGGTTCCGGTCCGAGATGGCGACCGAACGCGAGCAGATGCTCTACCCGGTGTTCACCTCCGGATCCGAGCACAACGTCGGCCTCACCGCCATCGCCGCCGCCCACCTCGAGGAGTCGGTGCCCGATCCCGACCTGCGGGCCAAGCTCACCCCCGACTACGAGCTCGGGTGCAAGCGCATCCTCATCACCGACGACTGGTTCGACACCCTCGCTCTCGATCACGTCGAGCTCGTCGCCGGCCCCGTCACGCGCTTCGTCCCCACCGGGGTCGTCGGCCTGGCGGACGGCCAGCCGGTCGAGGTCGACGCCGACGTGGTGGTCTGCGCCACCGGGTTCGACCCCGAGGGCGGGTGGCGGATCCCACCGGTCATCGGGCCGGGCGGCACGAGCCTCGACGAGGCGTGGGGGCTCGATGTGGAGACCTACAAGGGAGTGGCCGTCCCCGGGTTCCCCAACTTCTTCCTGGTCGACGGCCCGAACTCGAACAACGGCTACCTGCCGAGCATCGGGACGATCGAGATCGACTCGCGCTTCGTCACCGGGCTGATCGCCGAGCACCCCCGCGGATCGTCGATCGAGGCGCGGCCGGAACCGACGGCGGCGTGGTGCGAGGCGCTGCAGGCCCGGTTCGACGACACGGTCTTCGTCGGTTCGTGTGCGAGCTGGTACCGGTCACCGGGTGGGAAGATCTGGACGGTGTGGCCCGGCAACCTGGCCGAGTACGCGGCGGCCAAGGACGATCAGGCTCGGTCCGATTTCGAGGTCCGCCTCCCGGGTTGATGTCGTGAGCGTCCCCGCGACCCGCGTTCCCCCGTGGTGGCCGGTCGTGGCGGTGGTCGGCCTGCTGACGGTCTCCAACGTCATGACCAACCGGGTCCTGCCCTCCCCGGCCTATGTCCCCTGGGGGGTGGCGATGACGGTCCTGCTCCTCGTCGCAGCCCGCGCCGACGGGTGCCACTGGGTCGACCTGGGGCTGTCCCGGGAGCGGCTCGCGCCAGGCGCGGCATGGGGTCTGTCGGTCTTCGCTCTCGTCGCCGTGGTCTATGTGATCGCGGTGAGTCTCCCGATGACCGAAGGCCTGTTCGAGGACGGTCGGGTCGAGGGAACCGGAACCGCCGGCGCTCTCTACCAGGCGATCGTTCGCATCCCCTTCGGGACCGTGTTGATCGAGGAGGTGGCCTTCCGGGGAGTCCTGTTGGCGATGGTGGCCCGCCGCCTCGGGGTCGCGTGGGGCGTCGCGGTGTCGTCGGTGCTGTTCGGCCTGTGGCACGTGTTGCCGTCCTGGGGCATCGAGGAGACGAACCCGGTGCTGTCCGACACGGTGGGTGACACGGTGATCGGACCGGCGATGGCGGTCGCAGGAGCGGTGATCGGCACCGGCGTGGCCGGGGTGGTGTTCTGCTGGTTGCGCCTGCGCAGCGGCAGCTTGCTCGCCCCGATGCTGCTGCACGTCGCCACCAACAGCGTCGGGTTCCTCGTCGCCTGGATCCACCTGGGCGGCGGGTGAGGCGACCGATCAGCCGTCAGCCCCGCCGAATTCGCACCTCGGTGATGGTCCGGTCGACCACGGCAGTGACGGTGAGCACGAGTCCCTCCTCGTGCACGACGTCGCCCGCCTGCCGGGGAACCTGTCCGAGCCGGTCGAGGACGAAACCGGCCACGGTGGCGTAGTCGCCCGGGGGCAACCACAGGCCGAGGTCTTCGAGGTCGTGGATCGGGTAGCGGCCGGGGAGGACGATCGATCCGTCGGGCCGGCGCTCCACCGACAGGACGTCGCGGTCGATCTCGTCGTAGATCTCCCCGACCACCTCCTCGATCAGATCCTTGGTCGTGACGATTCCCTCCGCCCCTCCGTGTTCGTCGAGGACCAGGGCCATCGAGATTCGCTCTTCCTGGAGGTGTCGCAGAGCCTCGACCACCCCGAGGGTCTCGGGCAGGGCCGGGAGCTCGATGGCGACATCGGCAGCTGTTCCCTCGACCCCGCCGACGAGCTGGCGCATGTGCACCATGCCCATGGTGTCGTCGAGGGCGCCGGTCATCGACACCGGCGCCCGGGAGAACCCGGACTCGACCAGCGCGGTGAGCGCGTCGTCGGCAAGGAGATCGGCCCGAAGGGTGAAGACCGACCCACGTGGCACCACCACCTCCCGCAGTGTGCGGTCAGCGACCTCGAACGCGCCGTCGATGATGGCGCGCTGCTGGGTGGTGAACCCGGGTTGGACCGCGACCATCTCGCGGATCTCCTCCCGGGTGACCGCCTCGCCCCGCTCGGCGGGATCCCCACCGAGGAGCCGGACCACCACGTTGGTCGAGATCGACAGGAACCACACGACCGGCCGGGCCAGGAGAGAGAGCGCGGCGAGAGGCCGGGCGGCAACGAGGCTCCACCCTTCGGCGCGCTGCAGCGCAAGTCGCTTCGGGGCGAGCTCGCCCACGACGAGGGTCACGAACGACAGAGTCAGCGTGACCAGCACGATGGCCGCCGCCCGGGCCGAGTCACCGAAGAAACCCAGTCGTTCAGCCACGGGGTCGGCGAGGGACACCGCGGCGGCCGCCGACGCGAGGAACCCGGCCACGGTTATTCCGATCTGGATCGTGGCCAGGTAGCGGTTGGGGTCGCGGGCCAACGACGCCACGATCGCGCCGGATCCGCCACGGTCCTCGAGGCGACGGAGCTGGCCCGGTCGCAGCGACACCAACGCCAGCTCCGTGCCGGCGAAGGCGGCGTTGACGATGACGAGCAGGGCGACGAGGCCGAGCTGGGGCGCCACATCGCCCATGGGGGTGTCCCTCCTGTCAGCGGACGCGTTCGGTGACCCACCAGGTGAGCACACCGAGCGCCAGGACACCCGCACCCACCGCCACGCTCGTCGCCGGCAGGGTCACCGCGAGCACCACACAACCGATGACCCCCAGCCCCGCCACCGGGCGGGGCCAGCGTCGCTGGTGGGGCTCGAGGGTCCACGCCGACAGGTTGGCGATCGCGTAGTAGGCGAGAACGGCGAAGGAGCTGAACCCGATCGCGCCCCGCAGATCGACGGTGAGGACCAGCACGATCACCGCGATCACGACCGCCAACTCGGCACGGTGGGGCACCCGGTGAACGGGGTGGACGGCGTCGAGCCAGCCGGGCAGGTGTCGGTTCGACGCCATGGCGAAGGTGGTGCGACTCACCCCGGCGAGCAACGACAGCAACACCCCGAGGGCGGCGACGGTGCCGCCGATGCCGACCACTGGTGCGAGCCAGTCGAGGTCGCCGGCCCGAACCGCGTCGGCGAGCGGGGCGGACGAGGCGGCGAGCAGGTCCGGGCCGGCAGCGAGCAGGGCGGTGATGGCGACGAGGGCGTAGACCACCAGGGTGATACCGAGAGCGATGGGGATGGCCCGGGGAATGGTGCGAGCGGGGTCGACGACCTCCTCGCCGAGGGTGGCGATGCGGGCGTACCCGGCGAAGGCGAAGAACAGCAGTCCGGCCGATTCGAGGATTCCCCGCCAGCCGCCGGTGCCGAGGGGACCGAAGTTGTCGACCGAGGCCTGTCCCCCACCCAGGTTGGCGACGACCACGGCGGCGAGGGTGGCGAGCACCACCGCGACGATGACCCGGGTGAGCCACGCCGTCTTCTGGACCCCGAGATAGTTGACGACACCGAGGGCGACCACCGCCGCCACCGCGACGGGGCGAGCGTGGTCGGGCCAGGCGTAGGCGCCGACGGTGAGGGCCATGGCCGCGCAGCTCGCGGTCTTGCCGACCACGAAGCCCCAACCGGCGATGTACCCCCACAATGGGCCGAGCTGCTCCCGGCCGTAGACGTAGGTGCCACCCGACTGGGGATGGACCGCGGCGAGCTGGGCCGAGGAGGCGGCGTTGCAGTAGGCGACGACCGCGGCGAGCCCGAGGCCGATCAGCAATCCGCTGCCTGCGGCAGCGGCCGCCGGGCCGATGGCGGCGAACACCCCGGCGCCGATCATCGACCCGAGGCCGATGACGACCGCGTCGCCTGTCCCGAGCCTCCGGGCCAGGCGCGTGGCGGGCTGGGGAGGCGGCTGAGTCGGAGGGTCGTCGCTCACGCCGGTCACGCTAGATCTGCCGTCCGACGTTCCGGTGAACGCCGGGTGACGGGCCGCCGGTGATCAGGGCTGGGACGCCGAACCGGTGTCGACGTCGTAGCGGGTCACCCCTCGCGGGACGTCGACGATGACCTCGATGGGCGCGTCCGGAACTGGCTCCTCCCGCAGCTCGATGACGGCCACCCAGTGGTAGCCCATGTCATCACACCCACCTGGGCGGTCCTCGAGCTCGACGACGAGGCCACCAGCTTGGGCCGCCACGGTCAGCTCGACCCGGGGGCACGGATTCGAACCGAACGGGACGAGCAGGCGGTCGTCGAGCACCTGGGGTTCCCACGAGGACGCACCGGGATCGTCGATCAGCGGCCGCAGGCGAGCTCGCACGTCGTCATTCAGGTCGGCGAACTCCTCGATCGTCACCTCGGCCACGAGGTCGTCACGATCGTCGACGACGAGATCCGGCCGTCCGTCGACGAAGCGCAAAAGCAGCCAGATCGCCACACCGGCGGCGACGAGGGCGACACCCACCCGGATACCGAAACTGCGAGACGACGACATCGGCACTCCCCCCGCCGGTAGATGTTGCCAACCTAGCGGCGTGCACGATGCCCGGCTCTGCAGCACTATTGACCGATGCTGGCGGTCGATGTCTCCCGGTCGAACGATGCGAGGTGGCTCGGCATCCACTCCGTCGTCGTAGGCATCGGATGGTTCGTGGTCGCCTTCGTCGGACTGGTCGGTCTCCAGGCCAGCGATGCTCTGCGGGAGTGGGCCGGGAGCTGGCCGCTGGTGGCCCAGGGCATCGGAGCGACGATCCTCCTGGCCGCTGCGATCCCCGTCGCCTGGCCCGTCTACATCGCCATCGGGTGGTACGAGTCCGGACTCGCCACTCGGATCGCCAGGGGTGACGACTCCGCACGGCGTCCGGCGGTTCGACTCCTCCGTGCCCAGGCGGTGGCATTCGGTATGGCGAGCGTGTTGGCGGTCGGCGTGGCCCTGCTGTTCCGAGGTGCTGTCGGATCGGAGTACGTCCTCCTGGCGTGGCTCCCCCTGGCTCTCATCGCCGCGCTGCACATCTGCACGGCACGGAGGCTGGCCGAGTGACGGTTTGGTCGTCGACGTCAGGCCGGGAGTAGGCGGGACCGCAGGTGGTCGAGGACGAGATCGAGAGCTTCGCGAGTGGGTTCGCCCGGCTCGTCGATCAAGTGCTCGGTGAGCACCGAGTGGGGCTTCGGCGTGCGAGCGTCGGGGTTGGCCGACTCGTCGGCAAGCTCGACGGCCACGA
>SKKL01000053.1 GCA_007121465.1 Acidimicrobiales bacterium
CTACAAGGACCGCCGCCAGGTCGCCCCCGCCCTGAAGGCGATCTACACCGCCCCCACCGTCGAGGCGGCCGAGACCGCCTTGTTGGAGTTCGAGACCAGCGAGCTCGGGCAGCGCTACCCCGCGACGGTCTCGACCTGGACCTCAGCCTGGGAGCGGTTCATCCCGTTCCTGGAGTTCCCACCCGAGGTCCGTCGCATCATCTACACGACCAACGCCATCGAGTCGCTGAACTACCAGCTCCGCAAGATCATCAAGAACCGCGGACACTTCCCCAACGACGACGCCGTCATCAAGCTGTTGTGGCTCGCCATCCGAGACATCGAAGACAAACGAGCCCGCCAACGCGCCGCCGAGGCCGGCAAGCCCCGCACCCAACGCAAAGCCCCCGGCCGACTCGTCGAAGGAGCCACCACCCACGGCTGGAAAGCCGCCCTCGGCGCCCTCACCATCGCCTACCCCGACCGCATCGCCGGCCGAATCTGACCAACCAACAACGAGCTACTTACACAGAAGTCTTGACAGGCTCACGCGTCGTTCGACCCGGTCGGGTTCGTCCAGTTCCGCACCGCGCTCGAACGCATCGAGAACGAACTGTGGGAACACGACTGGGCCGATGCCCGCGACCGGTTGGGCGAAGCCGCCACCACCGCCGATCTGGCCCGCACCCGTTCCCAACGGGCCTGTGACGCCCTGGTCGAGATGGCCAAACGCGCGTCGGGTGCCCCCACCGGGGCGAAACAACCCCGGCCCCTGATCACCGTGCTCGTCGACTACCCCACACTCGCGGGCCGGGTCTGTGAACTCTCCACCGGGCCAGTGATCACCCCCGGCCAGATCCTGCCCCTGCTCAACAGTGCCGACATCGAACGCATCGTGTTCGACGGACCCTCACGAGTGCTCGACGTCGGGCACCGCCAACGCTTGTTCACCGGCGCCACCCGACGCGCCGTCGAGGTCCGCGACCGGCGCTGTGACATCGACACCTGCACCACCCCCGCCCACCGCTGCGACGTCGACCACATCCATCCCCACACAGATGGCGGGCTGACCATCCAAACCAACGGGCGACTACGCTGCCCCGCCCACCACCCCGGCCGCCGCCGCCGACGACACCCACCCAACCCCGACGACCAAGACGACGACTGGTGACCAGGGTGAGGCGGCAGGTGGGCCTCGACGGCCATCGCCGTCGAGCGGCAATGATCGCGCCATGGCAACGATTGCGGACGTCGTGTTCGACTGCGCCCGACCAGCCGCGCTCGCTCGCTTCTGGGCGGCGGCGCTCGATGACTACGAGGTCGCACCCTTTGGTGTCAGCTCGTTCCCGAGCCGAAGCGCGCGAAGAACCGCGTGCATCTCGATCTACTGGTCGGTGACCCTCCGGCCGTTCTCGAGCACGACGAGCCGGTCGGCCAGGTCGATCACGTGGGGACGGTGACTCACCATCAGCACCGTCGACGAGACGTCGGCACGTAGGCGCTCCCACAGCCGGACCTCGGTCTCGACGTCGAGCGCGCTCGACAAATCGTCGACCACCAGCAGCTGCGGCCGCCGAACCAGGGCGCGAGCCGCACCGGCGCGCTGGACCTGACCTCCCGAGAGCCGAAGGCCACGAGGTCCGATGATCGTCTCGGTGCCCTCGTCCATGTGGGCGAGGTCCTCGTCGAGGCAGGCGATCCACAGTGCCCGTTCGAGATCCTCGCCGGGGAGCCCGAGGAGCACGGTGTCGGCCAGCGACTCGCTGAAGAGGCGGGGCACCTGGGGTAGGTAGGCGACCCGAGGTGGAACGAAGAACGCGGAGGGCTCAGTGACCGGTGCCCCATTCCAGCGGATCTCACCCGCCTGGGCCTCGACGAGGCCGAGCAGGCCCCGCAGTAAGGTCGACTTCCCCGCGCCCACTGGGCCAGTGACCACGACGAGCTCTCCCGCTCCGACGACGAGGTCGATGTCGTGGATCCCGTGACCGGCCGAGTCGTGCCGGACCGTCAAGCCCTCGACAGCGAGTTCGTCGAAGCGGTCGGAGTAGGGATCCGGCGGGGGGAAGGGTGGGGGGCCGTGGCGCAGGTGGGTGGTCGTCGGGGCGAGCGCCGAGGGGCGCCGGCGGTCCGCCATCAGCTCAGCGAGGCGGTCGACCGACACGTCGGCCTGGCGGTGGTAGGCGCCCATGCGGCCGATCCACTTGGGGAGCCCGGCGACCACGGGAACGTAGGCGGCGAACAGGCTGATGTCACCGACGGTGAGGTCGCCGGCCCGGAACGATGCGGCGACGATCAACAGGACGACCCCGATGGTGACCTCACCGGTGCCGTAGCCGAGCGAGCGGATCAGTTCGGTGCCGAGCTGGTCGCGCCGGGCGTGGCGGGCTCGCTTGGCGTTGAGCTCGGCGAAGCGCTCGTCCACCGCTGCTTCGGCGGCGGCAGTCTTGACCGCGAGGATCGACCCGAAGGTGTCGCCGATGAAGCTGGTGACGGTGCCGGTGGCCTCGCGGGCGGCTCGCCGCCAGGTGCGCAGGGTCGGTCCGAGGACGATGGAGGCGAGGAGGGCCAACCCGATCGGCACCAGGGTGGCGGCCGCGGCCAGGGGGTCGATCGACGCCATGACCACGAGGGCCACCGAGGCGGCGAGAACGGTGCCGGTCACGTCGAGCCACACGTCGAGGACGAGCGACAGGTCGTCCACGTCGTCGCGGAACCGGCTCACCGCCTCGCCCGGCGAGCCCGGCAGACGATGGGCAGTTGGCCCGGGCTCCACCGCCAGAGACGACAACATGTTCACCCGGGGCACGGTCTGCCAGCCGACCCAGGCCCCGTGCCACTGAACCGCCGCGCACAGCAGCACCGTCCAGCGACCCACCTCGAGCCCGATGATGGCGGCGAGCAGCACCCACGGGGTCGACAGCTCGTCGGCGGCGAGGCGGTCGAACACCAGCTTGAGGGCCCACCCGACCGCCAACGGCGACATGTGGAACGTGACCCACAGCACCAGGGAGATTCCATAGGTCCGGGGGTCGTTGCGGACGAGCTGGAACGCGACCCGCGGGGTCGAGGTGCGGCGGGAGTTCGACGTGGGTCGAGAGGTGGATGTGTGTCGGGAGGCGGAGGTCATGCTCCGAGCCCTTCCTCGTCGAGTGCGCCGTCGGCGGCCAGCTGGGCCAGTCGGGAGTAGCGGCTGGTCGGGTCGAGGGCGAGGTCCAGTCGAGAGCCGTGCTCGACGATCCGACCGTCGTCGACGACCACGATCTCGTCGACAGTGTCGAGGGTCGCCAGGCGGTGGGCGACGATGAGGGCGGTGCGCCCGTCGAGGAGTCGGCGGGTGGATTCGGCGAGCGCTGCCTCGGTCGTGGGGTCGAGGCGGCTCGACGCCTCGTCGAGCACGACGATCCCCGGGTCGGTGAGGAAGGCTCGGGCGAAGGCAAGGAGCTGGGCCTGGCCGGCCGAGAGGCCTCGCCCCCCGCCGAGCTCGGAGTCGAGCCCGCGGGGAAGGCCGGCGAACCAGCGGCCGAGCCCGACGTCGTGGAGCAGTTCGACGAGTCGGTCGTCGGTCTCGGGACGGGAGCCGAACAGCGTCAGGTTGTCCCGCAGCGAAGCCCGGAACAGCTCGACGTCCTGGGTGACGACGGCGACCCGTGAGCGCAGCGCTCTGGTCTGTAGCTCACGTACGTCGATGCCGCCGACCCGAACGGTTCCGTCCGTGGTGTCCCACAGGCGCAGGACGAGGCGGCCGAGGGTTGTCTTGCCGCTCCCGGTCCGGCCGATGACGCCGACGTGGGTGCCCGGCGCGACGTGCAGGTCGACGTCGACGAGCGCTGGTTCGGATGCTCCGGGGTAGCGGAACGTCGCCCGGTCGAGGTCGATGGCGAGGGCTCGACCGGCCAGGTGCTCGTCGCCGAGCGGGCCGTCGGGTAGGGCCGGCTCGGTGGTCAGCATCTGCGACGCACGACGTGCGCCGGCAATGGCCTTCTGGAACTCCTTGAGCTGTTCGGCGATGCGTTCCAGCGGCTGGCGGAGCATCTCGCTGTACCGGAACAGGGCGATCACCGCTCCGACGGTGATGACCCCGGCCGAGTGGAGCCAGAAGCCGAGGGCCAGGGTGGCGACCGATCCGACGGCGAAGGTGATCGCGGCGAGCACGTACGAGCCGTCGCCGAGCAGCGACGCTCGTCGTGCCCGCCGCCACGAGCGCGCCGAGTTGTGGTGCAGGCGGTGGACTGCGTAGCGCCCGGCTCCGTTGGCCCGGAGGTCCTCGAGACCGCCGAGCCGTTCCTCGAGGTCACCGTAGAGAATGGCGTTGGCTTCCCGTTCGGCTTCTCTCGCCGGCACGGCGGCGCTGCGAAGTTTGACGAGCACCGCGGCGCCGACCGCGCTGGTGAGCATGAGAAGGAGCCCGGCCCAGGGGTCGATCAGGAACGCCACGGTGAGCATCCCGACCATGAGGACCACGTTGCCGAGGACGTGCACGAGCACGTTGGCGAAGAAGGTGACCAGGGCCTCGACGTCGCCGTCGATGCGCTCGATCAGCTTTCCGGGGCTGTGCTGTCCGTGCCAGCCCATCTCGAGTCGTAGAGCGTGGTGCGCGAGCTGTTCGCGTAGGCGGTTGCCGGCCCGCCACGACAGATCGACGGCTGCATAGGTGACGATCAGCTGCAGGCCCTCGGCCACCAGGGCGACGGTCACGTACGCCACCGCGATCCAGGTCAACAGCGAGAGCGAGCGACCCTCGATCGCACTGTCGACGAACCAGCCGAGCATGGCCGGCATCGCCAGCCGCAGCACGAGCGCGACGAGCAGGATGCACACCACCGCGGTTGCTCGTCGACGTTCTGGTCGAACCGTCTCCAGGAGCAGCCGCGCCTCATGACCCCCGACGCGCGACATAGCCGACCAAGGCTACGGAGCGGCCATGAGGCGTGCGAGGGAGTTTCGCCCGATGATGGCTTGCCATGAACGCATGTTCACGATATAACTGTGAACATGCGTTCACAACACGATGACCTGTCGATCAGATGCGTCGACCTCACCAAGCAGTTCGGCGACCACACCGCGGTCGACCGCCTCACCTTCTCCGCCTCGGCCGGCACGGTCACCGGCTTCGTCGGTGGCAACGGTGCGGGGAAGACGACCACCATGCGGATGCTGCTCGGCCTCATCTCGCCGACGAGCGGACGGGCCCTCGTCGCCGGCCGGCCCTACGTGGAACACGATGAACCCCGCCGTGTCGTCGGGGCGAGCATCGACGGTCCCGGTGCCCACCCGGCACGTTCTGCCATCGAGCACCTGCGGATCATCGCCACCGCGGCCGGACTCCCGCGGCATGGGGTCGAGCCGGTGCTCGACAAGGTGGGGCTCACCGCCAGTGCCGGCCGGAAGGTCGGGACCTTCTCGATGGGGATGCTCCAGCGTCTCGCCCTGGCCGGCGCCCTGCTGGCCGACCCGCCCATTCTCATCCTCGACGAGCCGGTCAACGGTCTCGATCCCGCCGGGATCCTCTGGATGCGAGGCCTGTTGAGCGAGCTGGCGGGCGAGGGACGGGCGATCCTCGTCTCGAGCCACCTGCTCGCCGAACTGGCCGAGGTGGCCGACCGGATCGTGGTCATCCACGAGGGTCGACTGCTGGCCGACGACACCCTGACCAACCTGCTCGCCGGTCGCTCTTCGTCGTTCGAGGAGCTGTACTTCGAGCTGGTCGGCGGAGGTCGCGCCGAGGGGGTGTCGGCATGACGAACCTCGTGCGAGCCGAGCTGCGGGCTCTGCGAACCTCTCCCACCACCTGGTCCCTGCTCCTGGCGGTGGCGGCGATCGGGGTGCTCGGCACCGTTGCGCCACTGATCGCCTCCGACGCGGTGCCCGCTCACTTCGTCTCGGACCGCGGCATCCAGGAGGCTCTCCACGGCGCGGCCGCGGGAGTCGGTCTGGTGATCGTCGTCGGTGTCGTCGGGATGGCCGGTGAGTGGCGCTGGGGTCAGGCGACCCAGACCTTCATCACGACCCCCGTCCGACGGCGGGTGGTGGGGGCGAAGCTCCTCGTTCACGCAGGGCTCGGAGCGCTCTTCGGTGTGGTCGCGGCCGCTGCGTCGCTGGCCACGGCTTGGGGCTGGTACCGCAACGAAGGTATGGCGCTCCCCCTCGACCGGTCCGCGGTGTGGCTCACCCTCGCCGGATGTGTCCTGGTCTCGATGCTGTTCGGACCACTCGGAGTCGCGATCGGAGCGCTCGTCCGCAACGTCGTCGCCGCGGTGGCCGGTGTGCTGGTGTGGCAGATCATCGTCGAACCCACGTTGTTCGCCGCCTCACCGTCGGTGTTCCGGTGGCTGCCCGGGATCGCCAGCTTCGCCATCCGCCGCCAACCCGACGAGCACATGCTCGGGGTGGCACCGGCTCTCGTCGTGGTCGGTGGGCTGCTGGCGGCCATGATCGTGGCGGGAACCCTTGCCGTGGAGCGCCGCGATGTCACCGCCTAGACGATCAGCCGAGTCGACCGTGGAGCTGAGGAAGCGCCTCGTCGAGCACGCTCTGTCCGTCATCGAACGGGAGGGAGCGGACGCCCTCACCATGCGGTCCCTCGCCACCGAGGCCGACTGCTCGGTCGGACTCGTCTACAAGGTCTTCACCGACCGGCGGGAACTCGTCGAGGCGATCCTCGAGCGGGAGCTGGCCGAGCTCGTCGAGCTGCTCGACCGCCTGATGGATCGAGCCGGCCGCTACACGGTCGGCGCCAACCTCGCCTGGTTCGCCAACCAGTTCATCGCGTCACCGGCGGCCCCGCTCGTGCGTGAGGCGGCCGCCACCGAACAGGACTCGGGCTCTCCCCCGGAGTCCCACCACGGCATGGAGGGGCTCGAGGCAGCGGTCGGCCGGTACCTCTCCGCCGAGCAGGAGCGATCCCGGGTCCGCCCCGACGTCGACACCGAAGCGATCGGTGCGCTGGTGGCGGCCGCGGTCCACAACCTCGTCCTGGCCGGGGCGGGGTGGCCGCGGCCCTCCGAGGCGCTCCTCCGACGACGGATGGACGGACTCGCCGACGCGATCTCGCCCTGACCCGGCCGTACCAGCAACCCCATCACCCGATTCGAAACGGAGGACCAATGTCCGACGATGCTCTCTCGCGCCCCATGATCGACCCCGTCGCCCAGCGGCGGAGGCGGGTGGCTATCGCCATCGCCGTCGTGCTCACGCTCATCGTGCTGGCCGCGCTCCACTGACGTCAGCCTGGCCGACCTGTGGGACGCTCGTGTCGAGGTCGTCCACCGCAGCCTTCGGGCCGTGGCCACTCCTGAGGAGCAACATGCCCGAACATGACCCTGAGAACCCGCCGACCGAGGACCCCCGCCCCGCCGAGCTGCGCCAGGCGCCCTCGCTGGTGCTGGTCAACACCGGGAACGGCAAGGGCAAGAGCTCGGCAGCGATGGGCGTCATGGTGCGCAGCGTCGCCCGTGGGTGGACGGTCGGGGTGGTGCAGTTCCTCAAGTCGGGGACGTGGAACACCGGTGAGGAGAAGATGGCCAGGCAGCTCGGCGTCGACTGGTGGGCCATCGGCGAGGGTTTCACCTGGGAGTCCGAGGACCTGAGCGAGGACGAGGCAGTCGCCCAACGGGCCTGGGCCGACGCCAAGGCCCTCATCGAGGGGGGCGAGCACCGGCTCGTGATCCTCGACGAGATCACCTATCCGATGAACTGGGGATGGATCGACACCGCCGAGGTGGTCGCCACCGTCGTCGGGCGGCCCGAGAAGGTCAACGTGGTGCTCACCGGCCGCAACGCCCCGACCGAACTGATCGAGGTGGCCGACACCGTCACCTCGATGGAGCCGGTCAAGCACGCCTACGAGAAAGGCATCCGCGCCAAGAAGGGGATCGACTACTGAGTCATTGAGTCACTGAGCCGCAGCCGTCTCGGCGCGTCGGCGCCAGGTGTTACTCGGGGCGGTGGCGGTCAGATGCTTCGGTCGCCCCAGTAGGGGTCACGGAGGTTCCGCTTCTGGAGCTTTCCGGTCTCGGTCCGGGGGAAGTCGTCGACGAAATCGATCGAACGGGGGCGCTTGTAGCCGGCCAGGTGCTCGCGGCAGTGGCTCATCAGCTCGGCCGCGAGTTCGTCGGAGCCCGAGACGCCTTCGCTGGGTTGCACCACCGCCTTGACCTCCTCCCCGAACTCGTCGTTCGGCACCCCGAACACCGCCACGTCGCGCACCGACGGGTGGTTCAACAGCTCGGCCTCGATCTCGGCGGGGTAGATGTTGACCCCACCCGAGATGATCATGTCGATCTTGCGGTCCGAGAGGAACAGGAAGCCACCGTCATCGACGTAGCCGATGTCGCCGAAGGTGAACACCCCCGGTTCGAGGTGTGACTCGGCCGTCTTCTCCGGGGCGTTGTGGTACTCGAAGTCGGTGCCCATGAGGCTCTTGAAGTAGATCTGACCGACCTCGTTCGGCCCCAGCGGGTTCCCCTCATCGTCGAGGATGAGCAGTTCGCAGGTCGGCAGGGGCTTTCCCACGCTGCCCGGCCGCTCCAGCCACTCCTCGGAGGTGATCCCGGTGCCGTTGCCGGCACCCTCGCTGGCGCCGTAGTACTCGAAGATCACCGGCCCCCACCACTCGATCATCTGGCGCTTGACCTCGGGGGGACACGGCGCTGCGGTGTGGAACACGTACTCGAGACTGGACCCGTCGAAGGCATCCTTGGTCTCCTGTGGCAGCCGCAGCAGGCGCACGAACTGGGTGGGCACCGCATAGACGATCGAGATCGACTCGTCGTCGATGAGCTGGAGCATCTCGGCGGGATCGAACTTGCGGCGGATGACCAGCTTGTTCCCGATGTTGGCCGGCACGATCGACAACAGGTACGGGCCGGCGTGGTACACGGGCGAGTTGACCAGGGCGGCACCGTCGCGTGGCATCTGCAACAGCCCGGCGAATCCTTCGATCGCGAAGCTGATGGCATCGAGCGGTCCGCCGATCTCGACCATCGACGACTTCACGCCCTTGGGCTGTCCCGTCGTACCCGACGTGTAGAACATGACGAACCCCGCCGTCTGGTCGGCCGGCTCGTCGGGGCTGGCGGCGGCGAGCATGTCCTCGTAGTCGGCGAACCCCTCGGGGGCGGGACCGCCGAATGCGACCTTGGTGGTCACCGCCGGCACGCGTCTGGCCGCTTCAGCCGCCAGGTCGGCGAACTCGTGGTCGGCGAACAGGGCGGTGGCTCCCGAGTCGTCGAGGATGTAGGCGACCTCGTCGGCGGTGAAGTGCCAGTTGATGGGCACGAAGGTGACACCGGTGTGGGACAGCCCTCCGGTGATCTCGAAGAACTCGATGCGGTTGTTCGTGAGCACGCCGGCCACGTCGCCGACCTTCATCCCCGCGTCGCGCACCGCGTGGATGAACCGGTTGGTGCGCTCGTTCACCTCGGCACAGGTACGGCTGGCGAACTCGTCGACCATGGCGAGCTCGTCCGGTCGTTCCTCGGCGGCGGTGCGTGTCAGCTCGGCCATGTCGCGTCCTCCCCAGGTCGACTGGCAACAGCGTAGGAGGATTGTCGGGGACGTGCCCTAGGTCACTCCGAGTCGAGACGGGTGAATACCTCGACGTGGGCGTCGACCGCCTCGGACCCGAACAACGCGAACCGGTTGCGGAGCACCGAACGCAGCCCGGGTCCAGCGGCCCGATGGATCGCTCCCGCGCCGTGGCGGCCATCGGTCGGTAGCCTCCGAACATCGGCAGATCGGGAGGCACATCGTTGCGCTACGTCTACGGCTTCGACCACGACCATCCACGGCCCCCCATGGAACTGAAGGATCTCCTCGGAGGCAAGGGGGCCAATCTCGCCGAGATGGTCTCGGTCCTGGCCCTGCCGGTGCCGCCGGGGTTCACGATCAGCACCGACGCCTGCCGCCACTACCTCGACACGGACAGGTGGCCCGACGACCTCTCCGAGCAGGTCGATGACGCGGTGGCCGAGCTCGAGGCGACGTCGGGTCGTCGTCTTGGCGACCCGGACGACCCGCTGTTGGTGTCGGTCCGATCGGGCTCGAAGTTCTCGATGCCGGGGATGATGGACACGGTGCTCGATCTGGGGCTCAACGACCGGTCGGTCGAGGGGCTCGCCCAGGTCACCGGCGATCGCCGGTTCGCCCTCGACTCCTACCGCCGATTCATCCAGCTCTTCGCCAAGGTGGTGCTCCGCGTGCCCGCCCAGGCGGTGGAGGAGCCGATGGAGCGAGCCCGCGACCGTGCAGAGGTCCACCACGATGCGGCCATCCCCGCCGATGTCCTCGATCAGGTGATCGTCGAGCTGCAGGCCACGGTGAGTGAACACACCGGCGAGCCCTTCCCCCAGGATCCCCGCGACCAGCTGCATCGTTCCGTCGATGCCGTGTTCGAGTCGTGGAACTCTCCCCGGGCCCGCGCCTACCGGAACCGTGAACACATCGACCACTCGCTCGGCACCGCGGTCAATGTGCAGATGATGGTGTTCGGCAACCGCGACGAGCGCTCGGCCACCGGCGTCGGGTTCACCCGCGATCCCTCCACTGGTGCTCGCGGCCACTACGGCGACTTCCTCCTCCAGGCCCAAGGCGAGGATGTCGTCGCCGGCAGCCACACGACCCAGCCCCTCGCCGAGATGGCCGACGTGTTCCCCGACCTCCACGACGAGCTCGTCGCCATCTTCGACCGGCTCGAAGCGCACTACCGCGACATGCTCGACGTCGAGTTCACCATCGAGCAGGGCAAGCTCTGGATCCTCCAGACCCGGGTGGGCAAGCGCACCGGTGCTGCGGCCTTGCGGCTCGCGGTGGCGATGACCGAGGACCCGACGATCGCGCTCACCCGCGAGGAGGCCATTCTGCGGGTCACCGCCGACCACCTCGACCAGGTGCTTCACCCTCAGTTCGACCCGAACTCCCCACGCCGGACCCTCGCCACCGGTCTCGCCGCGTCGCCGGGAGCAGCGGTCGGCAAGGTGTACTTCGACGCCGACGACGCGGTGGCCGCAGCCGGTCGGGGCGAGAAGGTCATCCTCGTTCGCATCGAGACCTCGCCCGACGACGTGCACGGCATGCAAGCCGCGGAGGGAATTCTCACGTCGAAGGGCGGCCTGGTCAGCCACGCCGCTGTGGTGGCACGCGGATGGGGCAAGCCGGCGGTGGTCGGCGCCGAGGCGATCAAGATCGGCGATCGTGTCCTCTCGGTCGGCGAGATGGTCGTGCGAGAGGGCGAGGTGATCTCGGTGGACGGAACCACCGGCGAGGTGGCAGCGGGAGCGGTGCCCCTGACCGAGTCGGTCGTGCCCGACGAGTTGGCCACAATCCTCGCCTGGGCCGACGAGATCCGTGGCGGACACATGACGGTGCGGGCCAACGCCGACACCGGTGCCGACGCCGCCCAGGCCCGGAGCTACGGAGCCGAGGGAATCGGTCTGTGCCGCACCGAGCACATGTTCCTCGGCGACCGCCTTCCGGTGGTTCAGCGGATGATCCTCGCCGACACCCCCGAGACCGAGCAGGCCGCCCTCGACGAGCTGTTGGAGGTGCAGCGGGCCGACTTCGCCGAGGTGCTCGAAGCCATGGACGGGCTTCCCGTCACGGTCCGTCTGCTCGATCCGCCGTTGCACGAGTTCCTTCCCGACTACGACACCATGCTGCGGGCCCACGCCCGCAACGAGCTCAGCCCCGACGCTCTGGCCCTCTTCGACGCCGCCGGAGTGTGGCGCGAGTCCAACCCCATGCTCGGGGTGCGCGGTGTGCGCCTCGGGGTGATCAAGGCCGGGCTCTACAAGATGCAGGTCCGGGCCCTGCTCGAGGCGGCCGAGATGCGGGCCGAGGCGGGTGGCACGCCGATCATCGAGATCATGATCCCGCTGGTCGTCACCCTGGCCGAGGTGGCGCTGGTGCGGCGCTGGATCGAGGAGGAGATCGCCGATGCCCGGGTGAACTTCAGCCGCCAGGTCGACGTGTCGATCGGCACCATGATCGAGACTCCCCGTGCCGCGATCCGAGCCGACGACATCGCCGAGGCTGCCGACTTCTTCTCCTTCGGAACCAACGACCTCACCCAGATGACCTTCGGGTTCAGCCGCGACGACATCGAGACGCGGGTGCTGCCCCGCTACCTGAGCGAGGGTCTCCTGCCCCGCAACCCGTTCGAGACGATCGACGTGCGCGGCGTCGGCGAACTGGTGGCCATCGGCACCGAGCGCGGGCGCCGGGCACGCCCGGGCCTCAAGGTCGGCGTCTGCGGAGAGCACGGGGGCGACCCGGAGTCGATCCTCTTCTTCCACCGGATCGGCATCGACTACGTGTCGTGTTCGCCGTTCCGGGTGCCCGCCGCCCGCTTGGCCATCGCCCAGGCGATGATCGCCGAGCCGGTGCCGGCGAGCCCGACCCGTCCCAACCCCACGCTCACGACATGAGCCGCGATGGGGAACCCCGACGGGACCCGTCTGATCCGACGGTCTTCGAGCGACGGCTCGACGCGGCCGTGCGGCGCCGGGTGGGAGAGCCCGGCGACGACGAGCTCCGACAGCTTCTGCGCCACATCGGCCGACGGCGGGCCCGCCGGGTGGGGCCGACGGGCGCGGTAGCGAGCGCGCCGGGAGGTGGCACTGGCGACGGAGTGACCACGCCCTCGGCCGGAGGTGGTGCCGGCGAACTGCTCTCGGTCGAGAGGGTGGGCGATTCGGTGCGGATCCTGCGCGTCGGCCGTCCGCCCGGGTTCCGGTTCGAGGCCGGCCAGTACGCCCGTGTCGGGGTCGGCGACGGCAAGGGCCGCAAGTTCAGCATCGCGTCGGCGCCCCATGACCCCGACCTCGAGTTCTGCGTCGAGGTCCGCCCCGGCGGCCGGGTCACCCCCCGGTTGTTCGCCCTGACTCCGGGCGACGAGGTGACCGTGTCGGACCAGGCCCGGGGGAGCTTCGGCCTCGACACGTCGATCAGGCGTCACCTGATGATCGCCACCGTCACCGGAATCGCCCCCATGCGGAGCATGTGGCGAGACGCCTTGCACCGCGACCTGGCCGAGGAGGTCGTGGTCCTCCACGGCGCCAGCTTTGCCGACGAACTGGCCTACCGGAACGAGCTCGAGACGCTCGCCGCTGACGAGCCCCGGATCCGCTACGAGCCGACGGTCAGCCGACCCGACGACCCCCGCAACACCGGGTGGACCGGACACCGCGGACGGGTCGATGCCCTCGCCTCGTCGCTAGCCGCCGGGTTCGATCCCCGCACGACCCGGGTCTACGCCGCGGGCAACGCCGGGATGGTCCGAAACGTGGCGGACTCTCTCGGCGCCATGGGCTTCGAGGTCCTCACCGAGGCGTACTGAGTCGACTCACCACGTGTCGACGAACGGGCGACGCGGTGGCGAGCCAGCGGGGCGCTCGGGAGCGACGAGCACCGTCGAGATCCACCGACGGGTGTCAGCCGGATCGATCACGTCGTCGATCTCGTAGGTCGACGCGGCGTTGAGCGCCTTGCCCCGCTCGTAGGCCCGGGCGACTGCCGCATCGAAGTACCGCTGGCGCTCCTCGGGGTCGGCGATGGCCTCGAGCTCTCGGCGCTGGGAGAGCTGGACCGCTCCCTCCAGTCCCATCCCTCCGAGCTCGCCGGTCGGCCAGGCCACGGTGAAGTGCGGGGTCTTGAAGCTCCCCCCGGCCATCGCCTGGGCGCCGAGCCCATAGGCCTTGCGCAGGATGACCGTTCCGATCGGGACGTCGAGGTTGGCGCCGGTGACGAACATGCGGGAGAAGTGGCGCACCGTGGCCGCCTCCTCGGACTCGGGTCCGACCATGAACCCCGGGGTGTCGCACAAGGAGATGACGGGGAGCCCGTAGCTGTCGCAGAGCTGCAGGAACCGGGCCGCCTTGTCGGCGCCGTCGTGGTCGATCGCCCCTCCGAGGTGAGTGGGGTCGTTGGCGACGAGGCCCATCGGTCGGCCCTCGATGCGCACGAGGGCGGTGACGACGCCGACTCCGAACCCGCGCCGGAGCTCGAGCACCGAGTCGGTGTCGGCCAGTGTGTCGATCACCCGCCGCACGTCATAGACGCGCACCCGGTTCTCCGGAATGAGATGGCGGAGGATGCGCTGGTCGGCGCACTCCCAGTCCTCGACCGGGCCCTGCAGGTAGGAGAGGTACCGCTTGGCGACCGCGACCGCTTCGGCCTCGTCGGCGACGGGGATGTCGACCACGCCGTTGCGGACCTGGACCGGTAGCGGACCGATGTCGTCGGCGTCGACTGCGCCGAGTCCGCCACCTTCGATCATCGCCGGGCCACCCATGCCGATGTTCGACCCCTCGGTGGCGATCACCACGTCACAGCATCCGAGCAGCGCCGCGTTGCCTGCGAAGCACCGGCCGTTGGCGATCCCGACGAGGGGAACCGTGCCGCTCAACCGGCCGAACAGGTGGAAGGCCATGGTGGCGAGACCGGAGAACTGGGCGATGTCGGTGTCGCCGGGCCGACCTCCTCCGCCCTCGGCGAAGAGCACCACGGGTAGGCGCTGGTGCTCGGCGAGTTCGAAGAGGCGGTCCTTCTTGATGTGGTTGTTGTGACCCTGGGTGCCCGCGAGCACGGTGTAGTCGTAGGACATCACCACGCATCGGCTCCGGTCGGGTCCGGCGTGGTCACCGTTGACCCGGCCGATGCCACCCACGAGGCCGTCGGCTGGTGTGCGTTCGATCAGCTCCTGCAAATCGCGGCGTCGACGTTGGGCGGCGATGGCCAGCGGCCCGTACTCGACGAAGGAGTCGGGATCGACCAGATCGGCCACGTTCTCGCGGGCGGTGCGGTGGCCGCGGGAATGGCGGCGCTCCACCGCGTCGGGCCGGGCCTCGTCGAGTCCGAACCGGTGCCGGTCGACGACGGTGTCGAGGTCGTCGCGGGCCTCGTCGAGGTCGATGGACTCCTCTGCCCTCGCGTCCCGATCGAGCTCGTCGTCGAGCGCGAGGAGTCGGACCAGGGGTTGGCCCTCGGTGACGACCGCACCGGAGCCGACGAGCACCTCGAGCACCTCGGAGCTCCCGGGCACGGCCACGACGTGTTCCATCTTCATCGACTCGAGGACCAGCAGTGGGCGGCCGGCTCCGACGCGTCGGCCGGCGACGGCATCGACCGCGACGACCGTTCCGCCGAGGGGAGCGAGCACGGTGGTCGTTCCGTCCGTCCTGTCCGGATGGGCGCTCTCGGGTGGCGATGCCGAGGTGCCCGGACCGGTCGCCAGGTCGGCGAGGTGGTCGGTGAGGAAGCCGGTGGCGACACCGCCCTCCACTACTCGTGGGTGGGCGAGGACCGATCGGAGGAACTCACCGTTGGTCTCGACCCCATCGAGGTGCAGCTCCCCGAGGGCCCGGCCGCATCGGATCAGCGCCTGGGTGAGGTCGACTCCCCGGGCGACGACCTTGGCCACCAGTGGGTCGAAGCTCGCGTCGACCACCAGACCCGCGGTGATGGCGTGGTCGACGCGGATTCCGGGCCCCGACGGCACCTGCACCGACGCCACCGTGCCCGTCGTCGGCGCGGTGGAGCCGTCCGGCCCCACCCTTTCGGCGCACACGCGGGCCTGGACCGCGACGCCGACGGATGCGGGAGTGTCGAGCAGGCCGAGCTCGGCGAGAGTGCGGCCCTCGGCCAGATCGATCTGGAGGGCCACCAGGTCGAGGCCGGTGACCTCCTCGGTGACGGTGTGCTCGACCTGCAGGCGGGGGTTCACCTCGAGGAAGACCGCCGCCTCCTCGGGCGTCGCGCCGGACGGGTCGACGAGGAACTCGACGGTGCCGAGACCCTGGTAGCCGACGGCTCCCGCTATCCGGACCGCCGCCTCGGAGAGCCAGGCTCGCAGGTGAGCGTCGAGATGCGGTGCCGGCGCGATCTCGACCAACTTCTGGTGGCGGCGCTGGATGCTGCAGTCGCGGTCGCCGAGGGCGACGACCCCTCCCTGAGCGTCGCCGGCCACCTGGACCTCCACGTGGCGGGCGCCACCCAGATGGCGTTCCACGATGAGGTCGGCGCGCCCGAATGCCGACTCGGCCTCGCGCCGACAGGCCTCGTAGGAGTCGGCGAGAGCGGCGGGATCCTGCACGACCCGCAGGCCCCGACCGCCTCCTCCGGCGACGGCCTTGAGCACGATCGGTCCGCCGATCGACTCCATGATCTCCCGCGCTCGGTCGAGGCTGACCGGACCCTCACCGTCGAGGACCCGGACCCCGAGGTCACGCGCCACGTTGCGGGCCACGGCCTTGTCTCCGAGTACCTCGAGCGCCGCAGCTGCCGGCCCGATGAAGGTGATGCCTGTTGCCGCGCAGCGACTGGCCAACGCCGGGTTCTCGCTGAGGAACCCGTACCCGGGATGGATCGCATCGCAGCCCGACTCCTGCGCGGCGGCAACGACGGCGTCGACATCGAGGTAGGCGCCGACCCCCCGACCAGGCAGGGCGACGGCCCGTTCCGCGACCACTGCTGCCAGGCCGGGGTCCTCGCCCGTCGCGTGCACGGCCACGCCGGTGAGACCGAGATCGGCGACCGTGCGCAGGATCCGCACGGCGATCTCGCCGCGGTTCGCCACCAGGATCGTGTGCAGAGCCATCGTCCCCCTCTTCGATGCCGGTCCCGACGCTACCCGACTGGTTCGAGGCGATCGGGGGTAGGTTGCGCTGCCATGAGCGCGAGCGAGACCACCACCGGCCTGAGCGACGACCGGCTCGGCAACCTGCGGATCTGGAACATCGGACTGACAGTGCTGCACGCCGCGCAGGCCGCAGTGATCCTCGTCATCGGCGGGAGCTTCGCCATCGAGGTCACCTCGTCGTTCCCCCAGGGTCCTCCGGGCACCGACCCACCGGCCCCCGAGGCGCTGGTCGAGGTGTGGATCGCCGGAGCGATCGGGTTGTTCCTCGCCCTTGCCGCGCTCGACCATCTCGTGACCGCCACGGTCGGCCGTCGCCGCTACGAGGCGGACCTCCTGGCCGGGATCAACCGATTCCGATGGGTCGAGTACTCGTTCAGCGCGACGCTCATGGTGATCCTCATCTGTCTCTACAGCGGCATCACCGGCATCAGCGCCCTGATCGCGATCGTCGGCGCGAACGTGGCGATGATCCTCTTCGGCTGGGTCCAGGAACAGGTGAACCCGCCGGGTCGTGACCGCACGACGATGCTGCCGTTCTGGATGGGCACCCTCGTCGGCCTGGCCCCGTGGGCGGCGATCGCCACCAACCTGATCGGCGCCGACGAAGTGCCCGGCTTCGTCATCGGCATCTTCGCCTCGCTCGGCCTGCTGTTCTTCAGCTTCGGTCTCAACCAGTGGTTGCAGTATCGGCGCATCGGACCGTGGGCCGACTACGGCTTCGGCGAGAAGGCCTACCTGGTGCTCAGCCTGGTGGCGAAGTCGGCCTTGGCCTGGCAGATCTACGCCGGCTCGCTCGCCGGGTGACGCCCGCCCGTCCCGGGCCTCAGTGGCGCTTGACGCCGCCGTACTTCATGCGGGTGTCGGACATGGCGGCGGCTCGAGCCTCGTCGTCGTTGATGGCGGCGTCGACCACTTCGCCGATGAACAACGTGTGGGTCCCGAGGTCGAGATGCTGGCGCACCTCGCAGTCCATCCAGGCGATCGCGTCGTCGAACACGGGTGCGCCGGTGGTGGCTTCCCGCACCGGTCGTCCGTTGAGGGCGCCCTCTTCGTAGGTGGCGGGCTTGGAGAACTTCACGAACGGGCGGGTCTCCTCGCTGTTCCACAGGTTCACCGTGAACGAGCCGCCGTCGGAGATGAGGCGGTGGGTCACCGCGTCGTTGTCGACCCCGATGCCGATGAGCACCGGCTCCATCGCCAGCTGGGTGATCCAACTGGTGGTCATGGCGTTGCGCTCGTCTCCCGCGCGTGACCCGACGAGGGCCAAGGCGTTCGGGATCTTCCAGGTCACGCGGTTGATCAGTTCGTCGTCGAGAGCCATGTGTCCAGGGTAGGGATGCCCCGGACCGATCCCCTCAGGCGTCGCGAGCGACCAGCACCCGATGGCCGATCAGCAAGGGGACGACCACCCACGCGGCGGTGACCGCGGCGGCGGGGAGAACCGACAGGTACATCGGCGAGGTGGTCAGGTGTCCGATGGCGAGGGAGTCCACCGCGGGGCCAGGTAGCAGGGAGAGGACGTTCTCCTGCCAAGACCGGGGGAACAGTCCACTGAAGAACGTCGGACCCAGCATGAGGGCGAGCACCGTGGTGATCGCCGGAGCGGTGCTGCGGAACAGGAATCCGGCTACCAGTCCGAGGAGGGGGAACACCGGCATCGTCACCGCACCCACGACCATCAGTCGCAGCGTGTCGGGCTCCCCGAGCCCGGTCGTGCGGACGTCGAATCCGGCCAAGATGATCTGGGTGGTCACGATCATGCCGACGGTGGCGACGATCGCGGCCGCCGCGGTGGCGACGCCGACCACCAGTGCCTTCGCCAGTAGCACCCGACCCCGTCGAGGCGTGGTGGTGAGCGTCAGGCGCATCATGTCCGAGGAGTACTCGGAGGTGGCCGCCCGGACGCCGACGGCGACGAAGAAGATGCCGGCCAGGAACGCTCCGCTGAAGGCGAACAGAGCGGGATCGAACTCGATCTGCTCGCGGGTGTTCCAGGTGCTGAAACTGGCGCCGACCGCGAAGGCCAGCAGGCCGGACAGGGCGATGCCGAGGACGCTGCCGAGGATCAGGTTCCGGCGGGGGCCCTTGGTGGTCGCCAGCTTGATGCGTTCGGACGCAACGGTCGCACCGAACCCGGGGTCGGGATGATCGTGGTGGGTGAGGGTGGTCATGCTCCGCCTCCCTGGCTCGGCACGTCGGCAGGCGGGGGAGGTGCGGGGATTCCCGAGGGCGCGGGAGGCGGTGGCGGAGGCGGCGGTGGTGGTGGTTGTGGTTGTGGTTGTGGTGGTGGTATCTCGACCTTGGTGCTGCGGTACTGGACCGACTCGCCGGTGAGCTCGAGGAACACCGACTCGAGCGTGGCGCGGTGGGGCGTGAGCTCGTGGAGGACGATGCCGGTCTCGGCGGCGATGCACCCGATCTCCGCGCTGGTGAGTCCCACGACGCGCAGTGTCTGGTTCGGTTCGGGACTCACCGTGGCGCCGGCGCTCTCGAGCCGCGGCTGCAGGGAGGCGAGGTCGGGCGAGACGACCCGCACGTGGGCTCCGGCACCGTTTCGGGTCAGCTCGTCGACGGTGGTGTCGGCGAGCAGTCGCCCGTTGCCGATGACCAGCACCCGGTCGGCGGTGGCCTCCAGTTCGCTCATGAGGTGGCTCGAGACCAGCACGGTGCGGCCCTCGTCGGCCAGGTGGCGCAGCAGCAGCCGAATCCAACGGATGCCCTCGGGATCGAGGCCGTTGACCGGCTCGTCGAACATGAGCACCGGCGGGTCGCCGAGGAGGGCTCCGGCGATGCCGAGCCGCTGGGACATGCCGAGTGAGTACCCGCCGATGCGCTGGTCGGCGACCGCGGTCAACCCGACCATGTCGAGCACCTCGTCGACCCGTTCGATCGGGAGGGCAGCGGCGGCCGCCATCCATCGGAGGTGGTTGCGGGCGGTGCGGCCACCGTCGACGGCACGGGCATCGAGCAGCGCACCCACCGTGCGGACCGGAGCGGGCTGGTCGGCATAGGTGCGCCCGGCGACGGTGACGGTGCCCGCCGTCGCCCGGTCGAGACCGAGGGCGACCCGCATCGTGGTGGTCTTCCCCGCACCGTTGGGGCCGAGGAAGCCGGTGACCGAACCGGGCCGGACCGAAAAGGACAGATCGTCGACGGCGACGACGTCCCCGTAGCGCTTGGTGAGGCCCTGTGCCTCGATCATCGTGTCTCCCTCGCCGTGGCTGCACCCGCCATGGCGAACCTAGCAGCGGGCCCTCCGGGGATGACGGCGTCGCCAGCGGGGTCGTGCGACGATGACCGTCATCAGTCGATCCTCCTCCCGCTCGCCCCGCCCGGTCCCTGGCTCCCGGTCCGACCGAGGCCGTTCCGCTGTCCTCGCGGCGATCGCTCTCGGGGGGATGGCGGGCGCGACCACCCGCTACGGGCTCACTGCCCTGATCGGTCGCGATGCCGGTGGGTGGCCGTGGGACACCTTCGTCGAGAACGCGACCGGCGCCTTCCTCCTCGGCATGGTCCTGGTGACCCTCGATCGGAGGTTTCCCCGGTCGCGACTGCTCAGGCCGTTCCTCGGGGTCGGGTTCCTCGGCTCGTTCACGACCTTGTCGGCCCTGGCGGTCGAAGCCGACCACCTGGCTCGCGACGGCCAGGCCCTCCTCGCCGGTGGCTACTGGTTCGCGTCGGTGGCCCTCGGGCTCGCCGCCGCCGCGGCCGGCATCGCCCTCGCCCGCCGGCTGACGACCGGCTCTCGGAAGACGGCATGAGCGCGCTCGGGTGGATCAGCTTCCTCCTGGCTGCCGGCGCAGGAGCGGTTGGACGCTTCCTGCTCAGTGGGGCCATCCAGCGGCGGGTGGGCTCGGTCCATCCGTGGGGAGCGTTCACGGTGAACGCGAGCGGCTGCCTGGCCGCAGGCGTCGTGGCCGGTGTCGTCCTCGGGCAACCCGACGCGCCCGAGTGGGCGACCGTCGTGGCCATCGGCGGCCTCGGGTCCTTCACCACCTTCTCCACCCTCGCGTTCGAGGCCGTCCGGTTGTTCGAGGAAGGGGAGCGACGGGTGGCGGTACTCGACGTCGGCGGCACGATGCTGGCCGGCGCCGCCGGGGCGGCGATCGGAGTGGCGGTCGGCTCGGCCTGGTGAACGCTGTCGCACGGGTGATCTAAAGCGGCCATATTCTGGCCGGTGAGCCTGCCATGCTGATCCCATGGGCGATCCATCGGGGCGCATGCTCCACCTCCTCTCGCTGTTGCAGACCCACCGCTTCTGGGCTGGCCCGGAGCTGTGTGGTCGGCTGGAGGTGAGTCCCCGCACCTTGCGTCGCGACATCGACCGACTCCGCTCACTCGGCTACCTGATCGAGGGAACGCGTGGCGTCGAGGGCGGCTACCGGCTCGACGCCGGCACCGACCTGCCCCCGTTGTTGCTCGAGGACGAGGAGGCGATCGCCATCGCCGTGGGCCTACGCAGTGCCGCCGACGGTCCGA
>SKKL01000158.1 GCA_007121465.1 Acidimicrobiales bacterium
CACCTGACGACACGCTGTTCCACGAGGCCGGGCGCTGACGTGCGCCCGGCCTCGTGTCAGCAACCTGCTGCTAGGATCACGCGGTGACTGAAGCAGTAGGAGCGGCGCCCGGACGGCGCATGAGGGCGGCAGACAGGCGGGAACAGCTCCTTCGTGTGGCGTCGTCGATGCTGTCGAATCCCGCCACGTCGAGCGCGTCGATGGACGACATCGCCGCCGCCGCCGGAGTCACCAAGCCGGTGCTCTACCGACACTTCCCGTCCAAGCGGGCCCTGGTCCAAGAGGTGCTCGACGACGGGATCTCCCGCTTGCGCGAGTCGCTGGCCAAAGCGGTCGCCGAGGCCGACTCGCCCCGACGCCAGGTCGAGCTCGGCTTCACCGCCTTCTTCCAGTTCATCGAGTCCGAACCCGGAGCCCACGACCTGCTGTTCGCCGGGAACGTGTGGACTCAGTCCGGGTTCGCCCAGGAGCTGGCCGAGTTCAAGACCGGCATGGCCGAGCGGGTGAGCCTGCTCATCAACGTCGGCGGCATCGACGAGCGCCGACGCCGCTTCTACGGCGCCGCGGTCGTCGGGATGTGCGACCAGGCGGTGAGCCAGTGGGTGCGCGACGGCTGTGAGCCGAGCGCCGAGGAGGCCGCACGGGACCTCACCGACCTCATCTGGACGGGCCTGCGCAACCTCCCCGAGCACCGCGAGCAGCCGACCGCCTGAGTCGCGCTAGCCGCCGGCCGGGCCCGAGCCCACGTCGTCGCCGCACACCTCTTCGTGGGGCAGGACGGGCCGGGCAACGACCGACCACAGCTCGCCACGCGCCTCGAACACCGTGAGCCGGTCGGCGTCGGAGAGCAGCTCGAACAACTCCGCCGCGTCGACATCGGTCACGGCGAGGCACCGGGTCTCCACGAGCTCGACCGCGTCGATGGTCCACTCCCGTTCCCGCAACCCGGGCTCGCCGGGCTCGGGGGCGGGCAGATCGTCGAGATCGGCCCGCACCCACAGCCGGAACCGGTCCGGCTCGAAGAGAGATTCTTCGCCGAGCTCCGCGCCGACCAAACCGTCGAGGTCGCGAGCCGTGGCGACGAACTGTTCGAGGGTGGCCCGGGCCTCGCGCTGTTCGGCCGACAGCGACGGGTCGTCGAACCCGAGCGCCTCGGCGCGGTGCTCGACCCGCCGGCCGTCCACGTCCACCACGACGACGGTCTGCCCGGCGTCGGCGATCGGAGGCTGGCCATAGTCGGGCGCATCGTCGGTGAGACCCGCCTCTCGAATGGCGTCGACGACGGTCGCCAGGCCGTCGCTGCTGAGCTGGGCCTCGAACAACGGCGGAAGCGCCGGGCCCGGATAGATCATGATCTGGGCCCCCATCGACACGACTCGCCCGTCGGCGTAGACGACCAGGTCGGGAAGAGTCCGGTAGGCGTCGTCGGGCGTGGTGAACCCACCCTCGTGGCCGATGACGAGCACCGGGGAGTCGGGATCTCCGCCCGAGCCGACCCCGCCTGGTTCGGCGCTGTCGGGCGGATCGTCGCCACACGCGGCGAGGCTGGCGAACAGCGCGATGGTGGCAGCGAGCGCAACACGGCGTCGGATGGTCCCCACGATTCCTCCTGGTCGAGCCCGTCGTCGGGACTCGTGTGCAACTCCGACGACACCGCCCCGGTATTGGTTCCCGTCCGGCGGCGATTCCATGGGTCGGGCGCCACCCTAGGCTGGTGACGTGAGTCGGACGCCGCTGGCCTGTGACTGGAGCGCAACCGAGGTGGCGCTCGCCCTCGTCGACGAGCCCGGCCTCGTCGTGCTCGCCGGCACCTGGTTCGACAGTCGTGCGATCGTGGCCAGTCGGCCGCTGCGCACCCACCGTGCCGGGGCGGCCTCCGACCCCTTCGACCTACTCGACCGGATACCCGACGCTGCCCTCTCCGCCGACGGGCCAGGGGTGTACGGCGGTTGGTTCGGCTACCTCGGCTACCAGGCGGGTGCGCTGGTGGAGCGGCTCCCCGGCTCCCCCCTGCGTCCTCACCCGCTCCCCGACTGGCACCTCGGCTGGTACGACAACGTGTTGCGGCTCGACGACGAGGGAACCTGGTGGTTCGAGACGCTCCCCTCGCCTGACAGGACCGAGGCACACGAAACCCGGCTCCGGGACCTGAGCGAGCGGCTCGGGGGTGCTCCCCCTCGAGCTCGCGAGGTGCGCTGTGACCCGTTCCGCCTCGTTCCCGGTGGCGACGACCATCGCAAGGCCGTCCGCCGGGCACTCGAGCTGATCGCCGCCGGCGACATCTACCAGGCCAACGTCTGCCTCCGTCTCGAATCCCGCATGCGATCGGGACGGCCCCTCGACCTCTTCACCGCCGGCATCGAGGCCCACCACCCCACGCGCTCGGCCCACCTCGACCTCGGCGACGGCGCTGCCGTGTCGAGCCTCTCCCCCGAGTTGTTCCTCCGCCGGGTCGGCGACGCCGTCACCACCACCCCCATCAAGGGCACCCGCCGACGAGAGCCGGGCCGTGCGGAGCCGGATCCGGCTCGGCTCGAGCTGGAGAACTCGATCAAGGACCGGGCCGAGAACGTGATGATCGTCGACCTGATGCGCAACGACCTCGGGAGAGTCTGCGCGCCCGGGACGATCGCGGTCCCTCGGCTGTTCGACACCGAGGCACATCCCGGTCTGTGGCACCTCGTGTCGGAGGTGACCGGCCGGCTGCGCGACGGGGTCGGCGATGGTGGGCTCATGCGGGCCACGTTTCCGCCGGGTTCGGTCACCGGGGCTCCGAAGGTCCGAGCCATGGAGGTGCTCGCCGACGTCGAGGCGACCGGTCGCGAGGTCTACACCGGGACGATCGGCGCCGTCAGTCCCGTGGCAGGCGCCGAGTGGAACGTCGCCATCCGCACCTTCGAGCATCGAGGCGAGCACGTGTGGATGGGGGTCGGTGGAGGGATCGTCGCCGACTCCGACCCCGACTCCGAACTCCGTGAGTGCATGACGAAGGCGAGCCCCCTGATCGATGCCGTGGGCGCATCGATCGAGGAGAGCTCGCCTCGGTCAGAATTCTGAGGATCAGTCCCGGTTGAGGGTGTCCTTGACCTTGTCGACGGCGTCGCCAGCCTTGTCCTTGACCGAGGCCGAGGCCTGGTCCATCTTGCCTTCGTTCTTCAGGTCGTCGTCGTCGGTCGCCGCTCCCGCGGCTTCCTTGGCTCGTCCCTTGAAGTCTTCGGCCTTGTTCTCGCTCATCGTGGCGTCCTTTGGGGGTGGAGGGCGTGCCAATCACTTACCCGCGCACCCCGACGGTCAATCCACCGGTGACCGATCTGAGCCCGCCGCTGGGCCCACGTCGTGCTCCGCGCCTCTGTCGGCCCGGTTCGGGTCCTCGCTGATGCGCACCCTTTCGACGCGCGCCAACAGAACACCTGAGCCGAGTCCCGCCGTGATGATGACCAGCCACATCCACCACGTCACCGTGGCAACCAACTTCCTCGCCCGCTCGGATCGTCGACATCTCGTGGCCCCGGCGACCTCGGTCACCGGGAACGACCACCCGTGCAGCGACACTGTAGCGCCGTCGGTCACATTTGGGTACCACCGGTAGCCCGATCGGCCAGACTGCGGCGATGGATTTCCGCACGATGATCGAACTCGAGAGCCACGGCGCCGACACCTATGTCGGCACCGGGCCCGCCTACCCGTGGGGTGGGCTCTACGGCGGCCAGATCGTCGCCCAGGCCCTCCGCGCCTGCGGCCACACCGTCGACCCGGCCTTTCGGCCGCACTCCTTGCACGCCTACTTCATCCGCTCAGGAGACGCGGCCGAGCCGATCCGGTTCGAGGTCGACCGGCTCCGCAACGGCAGGTCGTTCGTGACCCGCCAGGTCGTGGCCCGCCAGTCCGGCGGAGCGATCCTCACCATGATCGCCAGCTTCCACGTGGACGAGACCGATGCCTCGGTCCAGGTCGCCACCGCGCCGGACGCGCCGTCGCCCGGGGAGCTCGAACACGACACCTGGTCCCCCATGTTCGAGCGGGCAGTCATCGAGCGCGACGAGGTGACGCGACGACGTCTGGCCTGGCTCCGGGTGTCCGCCGACCTCGGCGATGACCCGCTGCTGCACGCCTGCGGGCTGGCGTACGTCTCCGACGATCTCCCCACCGAGTCGCTGGTGGCCCACCACCCGGCCTGGGTGCCGGACCGAGATCCCGACGACGACTGGCGTTTCATGTCGGCCAGCCTCGATCACGCCGTGTGGTTCCATCGGCCGTTCCGGGCCGACGACTGGCACCTCGAGTCCTACCACCCGGGCGGTCTCCACGGGGCACGAGGTCTCACGACCGGCCATTTCTTCGACCTCGACGGCACCCACATCGCCACGGTCGCCCAGGAGGTGCTCCTGCGCGAGCGCCGCCAGTCGGGCAGCTGAGTCGGCCTCAGAGCTCGAGGTCGACCGACGAACCGTGCGAGGGGCGCCCCGTGGTGACCGTCGGAGCATCCGACCCGATGGTCGGTGCGGGAACCGAACTCGTGTCGCCAGCAGCACGGATCGGCGCGGCGAGGACCGCTCGCATCATCTCGGGTGGCGCATCGAAGACCTCGATGGGCACCTTGCCGTCGCGATCGGCGAGCGGATGGATCGGAGCGGGCACCTGGTCGGGGGCCAGCGACGGGTGGGTGTACCAGGCCAGCTCGGCCTGATCGTTGCGACTGACGGGTTGGATCTCCATCCAGCGGGTTCCTCGGCTGATCGAATGGGGGGTGACCTCATCGCTCAGTATGAGGTGCGCGCCTGCGCAGGAACAGGATCTCGGGCCCAAACGGTACGACCGGCCCAATTTCTGGTTCCCGGAGGGGATCGGGCCCGGCTCGGGATCGCCCGGGCCCCATTAGGGTGACCCGACCGACCCGAGGAGGACCGCGCGTGCAGCACGAGTGGGTGCGCATCACCGAAGCCGATCCCGAGCACTCGGCGCGCTACGCCGAACGGTTCCGCACCATGGAAGCCGAAGGACGTGACCTGCACGGCGAGGCCCGATTCATCGATGCGATGGTCGGTCGCGGGGCCCACGTGCTCGACGCCGGATGCGGCCCGGGTCGGGTCGGCGGTGAGCTGGCCGCACGCGGTCACCGGGTGGTCGGGGTCGACATCGACCCGGTTCTGATCGCCGTCGCCGAAGCCGACCACCCCGATCCGCTTTGGATCTGTGGCGATCTCACCGAGCTCGACCTGACCGGCCACGGGGTCGCCGAACCGTTCGACGCGATCGTGTGCGCCGGCAACGTCATGACCTTCGTCGCCCCGGAGGCGAGAGTCGAGATCCTGCGGCGGTTCGGGCTGCACCTCGCTCCCGACGGGCGGGCCGTCGTCGGGTTCGGGGCCGGGCGCGGCTACGAGTTCGACGAGTTCCTCGACGACGCGACCTCTGCGGGGCTGGCTCCCGATCTTCTGCTGTCGACCTGGGACCTCCGGCCGTTCCCGGGACCATCGGACTTCCTCGTGGCCGTACTCGTCCGAGTTGACGCAGCCACTGAGGAAACGACCGGCCGTTAGTCCCCGATCAGCTCCACGTCGACGCCGAGCGCCCGATGGGTGGGGAGTGCGCGCCGGTCGCGGCTCACACCCCCAGCCCGGCCCCGCCGCGGATGTACCAGCGTGCGGCAACATGGGACGCGAAACCAGGATCCTGGCCGGCTTTCGCGCCTCAGGTTTGCCCAACTCTCCCCGATGAACAGACCGTCGCTACTCGCGGCCGGCCATCCGGAGTGCTTCGACGAGACCCCTGGCGTCGAACGAAGCAAGCGCGTCGCCGGAGCTCGACAGTACGACCCACCTGCGTTCTTCAACTCTCACCCGGCCAAGGCTCCGCGAGAAGTTCCTCGATCCTGTCCGCCCGCCTGGCGAGCGTGTCGACATCCATCACGGGGTGTTCGGTGCCGTCTCGGGTGATGGTCCTCAGGTCTTCTAGTCGCTCGTCTGGTGCTGCGATGTAGAGCAGAAAGAACTGGATGTCTTCGAATGCTGGGTGACCAACGACTGGGATGATTTGGTCGCCGCTCTCGGCGATGGTCGCTCGGACCTGGGTGATCTCTGGTCCGACTGCGCCCGAGATGAAGTATCCGGGGTCGTCGACATGCGAGCTGAAACCCAGCAACGTGGCGCCGAGAGACTCCGGCGGGCCACAGACAGAGGCGCCGGGGTAGCCAGGGCCCTCCGCGCCCTCGTCGCGCAAGGAGATGCAGAAGTGGGGATCCCGCGCGGTATGCAGCGAGTGGGAATCCCACGCGGCATGCAGCGAGTAGCGGCCCTCGAGGCGCAGGATCTCCACCGCCGGCACCGGTTCGGTCGGAAGGTACCTGTCCAGGCTGGGGAGTGGGTCAGCCGGTGTCTCGCGAGGTACCTCTGTCGGTGGTGGTGGGAGCTCGGGTTCGGTCGCGACGGGCGCCTCGACCTCAGAAGTCTGGATCTGAGTAGCCAAGGAGCCCGTGAGCCCTGCGACGAGGAGCGCTGCGGCAGCTCCCAGGAGCCGCCTGTATGGCCGACGTCTGTGAGCCACCTCGGGGGGCGCGTAGTGCGGGTCAGCGGTGGTCACCAGCGGGTCCTCGAGCGAGCGGAGTCGTGGCTGGGTCGCTGCGGCGAGGGGAGGATCACCTTGTTCAGACGCAGCGACCTCCCGGTGGACAGCAGCCAGAACCTCCTGCGGATCACGGTGTTGACCGCGCTCGCTTCGTCGCCTCACGACGTCTTCGATCGACCTCATGGGTCCCTCTTCAGCTGCTTCCGCAATCTGGCCAACCCTCGCGAACCGACCACTCGTGCGTTGGGTTCGCTGAGTCCGAGGAGCTCACCGATCTCGGCG
>SKKL01000056.1 GCA_007121465.1 Acidimicrobiales bacterium
GAGACCGCCAGGAGGAGTGCCAGCAGGTAGAGGCCCCTGAACCCCCAGCGGACCTCGGGCACCGAGGCCAACTCGGGAGGCACCGGCCGGACGTCGGCAACCGCCTGCCAGTTGCCGGGCTCACTGGTGCGGGTGGCCTTGGCCCGGCGCTGGATCAACAGCACCGCCAGCAACACGGCGAAGATCACCGGAGCGACCATCGCGCCTCTCCCGGTGTTCCAGAAGATGCCCTGTTCGAGCACACCGAGGCCGACCGCCGCCCAGAAGATGACCGCCATGTTCTCCATTCGTCCGATGACACAGGCGGCGAGGGCACGGATGAGGATCGTCGGGCCGAGCACCGTCCCGAGGGAGATGCCGAGCACTCCGGCGCGCAGGAACAGGGCGAGGAACGCGAGGAGACTGGCGATGACCCAGACGATCGTCCCGATGCGCTTGACCGGGATGCCGAGGAGCATCGCCCGATCGCTGCTCTCCGCGCTGGCGCGGACGGCGATGCCGATCCGCGTGTACCGGAAGAACAACGAGAGGCCGGCAACCGCGAGGACGATGGTGGCCATCGCGATGATGTCGTTGGCGTTGAACACCACGGTGCCGACGTTGAACCGCAGATCGAACGGGGCAGCGAACGTCCCGCCGACACTGGTGCTGGGGAAGACCCCCGGCCAGGCGTTGTGCAGCAGCGTGGGCAGGATGAGCCCGAACCCGGCGAGAGCCTGGGCCATTCCGAGGGTGGCCACCGTGAGGATGAGGCGGGGGGCGTTGACGAACCGGCGGACGATGACGAACTCGACCAGTGCCCCGAGGGCCAGTGCCGAGACGATGCC
Source organism: Acidimicrobiales bacterium (assembly GCA_007121465.1). Classification (GTDB taxonomy): domain Bacteria; phylum Actinomycetota; class Acidimicrobiia; order Acidimicrobiales; family SKKL01; genus SKKL01. The sequence goes on from SKKL01000056.1 coordinate 828, forward strand.
GACCGGCAGGGCCACGAAGAAGGGCACACCGACGCCCGAGATGAGCAAGACGGTGAACACGGTGGGGACGGCGCCGAGGTCGCCCTGCGCGAAGTTGATGATCCGGTTGGCGCGGTACACCAGCGCGATGCCGAGGGCGATCATCGCAGTGAGCCCGCCGATGACCACCCCTTGGAGCACCACGCCGAGCGGCATCGGCAACAGGACCGACTGGACGGCGAGGAACACGACGGCGGCCACCGCGATCGTTCCAGCGGAACGCAGCGAGTCGGACGTGAGCAGGGCGGGGCGACCGCGACCTGCGGTTGGTGCCATCGCCGGTGTGTCGACGGTCATTCGGCGTCGTCGGGGCTGCTCTCGAAGACCCACACGCCGCGCTCGGTGTCGAGCGCATCGTCGGTCGGCGGCTCCGGTCGATAGATGATCGCGAACTGCCCGTCGAGGTCGCCGGCGGTGTAGATGACCTGCCCCTCTCGGGTGGCGCCGGGAGCCAGGAGGTCGGCGCGGGTGGTGGTTCCGCCCTGGATCTGGGTCTCGGTGGAGATGTTGGCGGTGTTGGACACCGTGTCGTCGGGCTTTTCGAGACGGAAGTGGCGGCGGTGGAACTCGATGTCGCTGTTGGTGGTGTTCTCGACCTCGATGCGGGCCCAGATGTAGCCCCAGGTGTCGAACTCGTTGTACTCCTCGACCCGTCCGACCTCGAGCACGGTGGCGGTGATGCCGTAGACCTCGAGCGGCTCGCCGACTCGTGCCTCGACGTCGCCCTGCTCCCGCAGCTCCCGCTCGACGTCGAGCGCAGCGTTCTCGTCACCGTCGCCGCTGGGAGGCGTGCACGCCGACGCGGCGATGAGTGCCACCGCGACCAACGACGCGGGCACCCCCCACCTCGAGCGTCGGCGCGCGAGCGTCGTGGTCGGCCTCACTCCCATGTTCCCCCCTGGATCTGTCAACAACGACGAACCAGCCGCCGTCATGGTGCCTGCTGTCGCCCCGCCGCCCTGGTTACTGTGGCGTCGGTCACGTCCGTGTCTAGCACAGACTAGGGTCGGCTCGTGACCGGCGGGTAACGGCCCGTCACCAGGCGGCGACGTGGTCTGCCGCCCGACAGCCAGCCATACGGGGGGAACCGACATGGACGAATCGACCGAGCGAGCACCGACCGCGGGCGGTGCTGAGCGACCAGGAAGTGGGGGAGGGTCGGCCATCCTGCGCTATTGGCCGGTCCTCGTCGTGGTGGTGGTGGTGGCGGCGGTCGTTGCCATCGCCACCCTCGGCGGAGACGACGGAGACGACGACGAGCTCACCGCTGGTCCGGACACCACCGAGCAGGTGGACGACGACGCGGGTGACGACGAGACCGTCGGAGATGGCGGCGACGAACCGGAGGATGCCTCCGACGCTCCGGACTGTGATCCCGAGACCGGGCGCATCATGGTGCCCAGCCTGTTCGCACCCAACTGCGTGCCTCTCTGGCCCGACGACGCCGACAACGGTGGAGCGACCCACCAGGGCGTGACCGCGGACGAGATCGTCGTGGCCATCTACGACGCCGAGGCCAGTGACCTGGTGCGCGAAGCCCAGGATGCGACCGGTGTCACCACACCCGAGGAGGCCGAGGAGGCCGAGAACCGGCTCAAGATGGTCGGCGCGTTCAACGACCTCTTCGAGACCTACGGCCGCGAGGTTCGGGTCGAGGTGTTCATCCCGAGCGGCGAGGGCGGCGACGAGGCCGCCGCCCGCGCCGACGCGATCCGGATCGCCGAGGAGCTCGAGGCGTTCGCGGTGATCGGTGGACCCGGCGCCGGGGCCATCAACGCCTACGTCAACGAGCTCGTCGACCGCGACGTCATGTGCTTCTGCACGGCGTCCCAGCCGATCGAGAACTACATCGAGTGGTCGCCCTATGTCTGGTCGGGCCTCATGGCGTCGACCCAGGGGTACGTGCACCGGGCGGACTTCATCGCCGACCGGCTGGCCGGTTCTCCCGCCCAGTACGCCGGCGATCCCGAGATGCACGACACCGATCGCGTCTTCGGTCTCGTCTACTACGAGACACCCGATGGGGCCTACCAGGCGGGCGTCGACTTCTTCGAGGAGCGCCTCGCCGAGGACGGCGTGGAGCTCACGACCAGCATCGCGTTCATGGTCGACGGCAACCGCGAGGAGCAGGCCCAGTCGATCATGACTCGCATGAACTCCGACGGTGTCACCTCGGTGATCCTCGCGACCGACCCGCTGATGCCTCAGCAGCTGACCAACCAGGCGACCAACCAGGACTACTTCCCCGAGTGGATCGTCGTCGGCGCATCGGGCACCGACAACTCCAACCTGGCTCGACTCTACGACCAGGACCAGTGGGAGAACGCCTTCGGTCTGTCGTACCTGCTGCCGCCGATCGATCCCGGCTACGAGCAGCAGGAGGGCAACATCATCAGCTGGCATCTCGGCGAGGAGTTGTCGAACTACCCCGACTACTTCTCCTGGCTGCGGTTCTTCACCGGCGTACATCTCGCCGGCCCCGAGCTCACCCCGGAGAGCTTCCGCGACGGGATGTTCTCGTTCGAACCGGTGTCGGGCCACCAGACCCAGTTCGGCACCTCTTACGGCGAGGACCTGTGGGACTGGCCGGACTACCTGGGTGCCGACGACGTGACGCTCATCTTCTGGGATCGCGAAGCACCCGATCCGCGCACCGATGCCGGGGAAGTCGGCATGTACCGCTACCTCGACGAGGCTCGCCGCTACCTGCCGGGCGAGGTGGGGGAGACCACCACCCCGTTCTTCGAGCAGGAGGGCACGGTCATCATGTTCGACGAGCGCCCCGAGGGCGACCGCCCGCCGCGCTATCCGCGCCGGTCAGGTCGCGACGGCTGACGTCTGACCAACGCCGAACGAGGGGGACCGCTTCGGCGGTCCCCCTCATCGCGTGGGGCTGTGGTCAGCGGAGGCGGAGGATTCGAGTTCGGCCGGGACGGCACAGAGTGCCCGCAACGGGCGCTCTCTACCGTCGGCGCTCAGGGCGCGGGTGGCGCCGAGCCGCCGGTGTGGGCCTCGTCGCCGCTCGCGTGGCGCTCCCAGGTGGCGTACATCTCCGCGTAGTGCCCACCGAGTGCGACCAACTCGTCGTGGCTGCCGAGCTCGGCGATGCCTCCATCACGCACGACGGCGATGCGATCGGCCCGCATGGCGGTGGCCAGCCGGTGGGCGATGATGATGGCGGTGCGCCCCTCCAACAGGGTGTCGAGGGCCCGTTCGATCTTTGCTTCCGACCGAAGATCGAGGTTGGAGGTTGCCTCGTCGAGCACCAACACCCGCGGCCGGGCCAGGAACGCCCTGGCCAGCGCGAGCAGCTGCCGCTCACCCGACGAGAGCGAGACCCCACGCTCGTGACACGGTGTGTGGATCCCGTCGGGGAGCCGGTCGATGAGGTCGTCGATGCCCACCGCTCGACAGGCGTCGAGGACCTCGCGGTCAGACGCATCGGGCCGGGCGAAGGCGATGTTGTCGCGGATGGAGCCGGCGAACAGGAACGGTTCCTGCGGGACGATGCCCAACTGACTGCGCAGCGACGCCAGGGTGACCGATCGCAGGTCGTGACCGTCCATCGACACGGTGCCGTTGGTGGGGTCGTAGAACCGGGTGACGAGGGCCGCAAGGGTCGACTTCCCCGCGCCGGTCGGTCCGACCAGGGCGAAGACCTCGCCTTCGGCGATGGTGAGATCGACCCCCTCGAGCACCGGTTGCCCCTCGACGTAGGAGAACGACACATCGTCGAACTGGATCCGGCCCTGGATCGGGGGCAGGTCGACGGCGTCGGGGTCCTCGACGGTGCGCGGCTCGGTCTCGAGCAGGTCGGCCAGCTTGTGCATCGCCGCTTGGCCCTTCTGGTACGTGTTGTACAGGTTGACCAGCTGCTGGATCGGGGCGAAGAACGTGCTGAGATACAAGACGAAGGCGGTGAGCTCGCCGATGGTGAGGTTCCCGTCGAGCACCATGTTGCCTCCGACGAGGAGGATGGTGGCCTGTCCCATGATGGCGACGAACTCTGTGCCCGAGCCGTAGAGCGCACCGATCCGAGCGGTGTGGTTGTTGGCATCGCGGTAGGCGCCGGCGGTGTTGCGATGCTCGGCGATGTTGTGCCGCTGGCGGTTGTGGGCGGCGACGATCCGCACCCCGGAGAGGCTCTCCTGTAGGTGGGCGAGCACGTCGGCGATCCGATCGCGAACGATCTCGTAGCCCCGGTCCGATGCGGTGCGGAACCACAGGGTCATGGCGACCATCACCGGCAGGATCACGAACAGAGTGACTGCAGCGAGCTGCACGTTCATGTCGAACAGGACGATCATCACGATGACCAGCGTCAGCCCTTGGACCAACATCTGGATGAGTCCCTCGTGGAACAACTGGGTGAGGCTCTCGATGTCGCTGGTCATCCGGCTCATCAGCCGGCCGGCCTTCTCCTCGGTGTAGAAGCTGACGTCGAGTCGCTGGAGATGGGAGAAGACCCGGACCCGCAACGCGTACATCAGTCGCTCACCGACGCGACCGGCCCACGCCACCCGGGCCCGGCTCACGTTGACGTGAACCACGATGCTGAGCAGGAACAACGCGGACACCGTGACGATGACGCCGAAGTCGCCTTCGTCGATGCCGTCGTCGATGCCGATCCGGGTGAGAGTCGGCCCGGCCAGCATCGCGATCGTCTCGATGACCACGAGCACGAACGCACCGACCAGGGCCAGCCAGTTGGGCTTGAGCAGACCGCGTAGGGTCAGGCGCCGTCGGTCGTAGTGGGAGTGGCTGAACGGCACATGCGGTGGATCGCGATCCTCCTCGGACGCCAGCAACCCGTCGACCCGGTCCTGGAGCTCGGGAGGGATGCCGGCAAAGGGCAGACCTGCTCCCTGGGAGCTGCGTGCTGCGCCGCCTCCGCCCATCATCATGCCCATCAGCTCGCCCCTCCGAAACTGCCGGGGATGCCCGGGCCACTGTCGGGTCCGGCCCCGGCGCCGCCTCGCAACGCCTGCATCGTGGCCATCTTCGCGTCGCGCTCGGCCTGGGCCGCCCGACGGGCCTCCTGGGCCGCTCGGCGCGCCTCGGCGTCTTCGTCGAGGTGCGCCAGCACCGAGGCGTACCGTGGCTCGTTGGCCATGAGGTCGGCGTGGGTGCCGCTGGCCGCGACGCGGCCGTTCTCGAGCAGCACCACCCGTTCGGCCAGATTGATGGTGGAGAGTCGGTGGGCGATGACGATCGTGGTGCGGTCGGTCATCAGGTTCACCAGGGCGTCGTGGATCTCCTGTTCGACCCTGACGTCGATGGCCGAGGTGGCGTCGTCGAGGATGAGCACCTTGGGGTTGACCAGCAGGGCTCGGGCGATGGCGATCCGCTGGCGCTGGCCGCCCGACAGCGTGTAGCCGCGTTCGCCGATGACGGTGTCGTAACCGTCGGGGAGCCGCTCGATGAACTCGGTGGCGTTGGCGGCGGCCGCGGCATCGGCGATCTCGTCCATCGGTGCATCCGGTCGGCCGTAGGCGATGTTGTCGCGGATGGATGCCGAGAAGAGGAACGGCTCGTCGAGAACCATGCCGACCTGAGCTCGGAGGCTGGCGAGGGTGAGCGACCGAACATCGTGGCCGTCGACCTGGACCTCACCGTCGGTCACGTCGTAGAAGCGGGTGAGCAGGCGAGCGATGGTGGACTTGCCCGAGCCGGTGCGACCCACGATCGCCACCGTCTCGCCGGGGGCGACATCGAGATCGAAGCCGTCGAGCACCCGATGCCCGCTCGCGTAGTCGAAGGTGACGTTGCGGTAGGTCACCCGACCATCGGGATCGACGAGGTCGGCGGCGTCGGGGGCGTCGAGGATGTCGGGCTTCTCGTCGAGGATCTCATAGATCCGGCTCGCGGATGCGGCCGAGCGCTGGCTCATCATCATCAACATCCCGATCATGCGGAACGGTGCCTGGAGCATGACCACGTAGGTGCTGAAGGCGACGATCGCTCCGACGGTGACCGCCCCGTCGATGGCGAGCCAACCGCCGTAGAGCAGCACCATGGCCGTGCCGACCCGGGGCAGGTTCTCCATGATCGGGGCGTAGCGGGCCCGCAGGTCGATCTGTTTGGTGGCGGCCCAGCGGAGGCGGTCGGCGTTGCGGGCCAGCGCGTCGACCTGCTGCTGCTCGGCCGCGAACGACTTGACCACCCGTGTGCCGCTCACGCTCTCCTCGACGGTGGTGGCCACGTCGGCGGTGCGGGATTGGACGACCCAGGAGATGGGGAACATGAACGAGCGCATTCGCAGGCCGACGAAGAACACGAACGGCAGGGGGAGCAAGGCCACGATGGTGAGGGGGACGTGGATCATCATCATCAGCACGAAGGCGAGGACGAAGCTGATCACCTGCAAGCCCATCATCGGTGCGAAGGTCAGGAACATCTGCACCGACCGGATGTCGGAGTTGGCCCGAGACACGAGCTGGCCGGTCTGCACCCTGTCGAAGAACGAGAACGACATCCTGGCGAGGTGCTGGTACATGGTGAGACGCAGGTCGTACTCGAGGCCGTAGGCCACCTTGAAGAGGAAGTAGCGCGACCCGAGCTGGGCGAGGCCCCGCACGGCCGCCAGTCCGACCAGCGCCCACACGAAGGGCATGAGCGGGGAGGTCTGGGCCCTGAGCGCATCGTCGAGTCCGGCCATGACCACACGTGGGACCGCGACCTGGGCGACGAGGGCGATGGCGGACAGAACCATCGCGGTGACGAAGGTCGTGCGACGGGCGAGCAGCATCGGTGCCATCCGCCGGATCCATCCCTTGGATGTGTCCGGGTCGACGTCGGCGAGCGGCGGTGGGTACCGCGCCTCGACGGTGCACGGCTCGAACGGCGAGGGCGGGTGCGCGTCCCTGCCGGCGAGTCGCTCGAAGTCGCGTTCGATGGTCGAGGTCATGTACCAGCCTTTGCGGCCCGCGAGGCGAGGATGGCGGCGAGGCAGAGCTCCAGGCCGTGAGCAGCGCCCTCGGCCTCGGGCTGCTCGAGGTGCCCGAGGAGCTCGGCGAGGCGCTCCTGCACGGCGGTGTCGGCCAGGGAGGCGGCGGCGAGACCGGCATCGGAGATCTGGTGGGTGACGCGACGACGGTCGTGGGCGTCGGGTTCGCGCACCACGAAGCCACGGGCGACGAGGCCGTCGACGAGTGCGGTGAGGCTGGGACGGCTGACGTCGAGGAGCTGGGCGAGCGCGGTGGCGGCGGCCGGCTTCTCGCGGAGGTACACGAGGAGGCGGTACTGCGACGCCGACAGGTCGAGCTCGGCCAAGGTGAGGTCGAGGACCTTGGCGAGCAGTGCGACCGCTCGGGCCGCCTCACGCGAAACTGGTTCGTTCGTCACACTATTAGTGTGACGAACTAAATGCAGGTGACGCAAGTCACCTGGGGAGCGCCCCTCAGGCGGCGGCGACGGCCCGCGTGGCGAGGAGGCGGTGCGTTCGGTTCGCCTCGTCGTCGTTGCGCGTGCTGATGGCGGCGACGAAATCGGTGACCCCGATCGCGGCGAGACGGTCGAGGTGGGCCGAGACGGTGTCCTCGTCGCCGACCACGGCGATGTCGGCCGGGCCCTCGGCTCCGTCGAGATCGAGCATCGCCCGATAGGACGGGAGTTGGCCATAGGTGGCCAGGCCCCGGGCGATGGCCTCCTTGGCCCCGTCGGTGTCGCTGGTGACACAGATCGGCAACGACGCCACGACCCGTGGAGTCGGATGGCCGGCCGACTCGGCGGCGGCACCGAGGTGGGGCACGATGTGATCGGCGAGGGCCCGTTCCCCGGTGCACCAGGTGATCGTTCCGGCCCCGACCGACCCGGCCAGCTCGAGCATCTTCGGGCCGAGGGCCGCGATGAGCAGCTCCGGTGGTGTCACGTCGGCGATCCCGACCGAACCGACTGCGGTGATCTGCTCGCCGTGCACATCGGCGGGTTCGCCCCGCAGCATCGGCAGCAGTGCATCGAGGTACTCCGCGAGGTACGAGCGGGGGCGCTGGTAGGAGTAGCCCCACATCGACTCGACGACGATCTGGTGGCTGAGCCCGATGCCGAGCGCGAGGCGCCCCCCGGTGGCCGCCTGGGTGGTGAGGGCCTGACCGGCCAGCATCTGGGGATGGCGGGGTTGGACGGGGACGACGGCGGTGCCGAGCTCGATGTCGGGCACCTCACGTCCGGCGACGGCGAGGGCGGTGAGCGCGTCGAGCCCGAAGATCTGAGCCAGCCAGAAGCTCGAGAAGCCGCTGTCGGCACAGAGCCGCGCCGATGCGATGACCGCGTCGAGAGAGTCCGCCGATGCCGAACCATTGATGCCGATCTTCACTGATCCCCCTGAGTGCTGGTGAACACGACCGCTCGCACCCTACCGCCCGCGCCAGGCGTCAGACGCGCCGGAGGGGGCCGGCCGAGCCGACCCCCTCCGACCTGCGGCTGCGTCGGATCAGACGAAAGCGCTGGCGAAGACCAGCGAGACGATCGTCATCACCTTGAGCAGGATGTTCATGGCGGGACCGGAGGTGTCCTTGAACGGGTCACCCACGGTGTCGCCGACGACGGCGGCGTGGTGGGCCTCAGAGCCCTTGCCGCCGTAGTTGCCGGCCTCGATGTACTTCTTGGCGTTGTCCCAGGCGCCACCGGCGTTGGCCATGAAGATGGCCAGGGCGAAGCCCGTCACCAGGGCACCGGCGAGGAAGCCACCGAGGGCGTCGACGTTGATGAAGCCGATGACCAACGGCACCACCACGGCGAGCGAACCGGGGATGATCATCTCCCGCAGCGACGCCTTGGTGGAGATGGCCACGCAGGTGGCCGAGTCGGGCAGGACGCCCGGCTCGCCCTCGCGCAGGCCCGGGATCTCCCGGAACTGGCGACGCACCTCTTCGATCATCTGCTGGGCGGCCCGGCCCACCGCGTCGATGGTCAGTGAGGCGAACAGGAACGGCAGCATCGCCCCGAGGAAGAGACCGATGAAGACCTCGACTTGGCCGATGTTCAGATTGAGGACGACGTCCTCCCGCGCGATGGCGAACTCGAAGGTCTTGAACAGGGCCAGTGCGGTGAGCGCCGCCGAGCCGATGGCGAAGCCCTTGGCGATGGCGGCGGTGGTGTTGCCCAGGCTGTCGAGGGAGTCGGTGACCTCACGGACCGACGGGTCGAGCTCGGCCATCTCGGCGATGCCGCCGGCGTTGTCGGCGATCGGGCCGTAGGCGTCGACCGAAACGACCACACCGAGGGTGGCGAGCATGCCGATGGCGGCGACGGCGATGCCGTAGATGCCGCCGAAGGCTTCCATCTCGCCGGTGAAGGCCATCTGACCGCCCCAGTAGGCGAGGCCGATGCCGGCGACCACGAGGCCGACCGATGCGGCCACCGAGACCATGCCGAGGCTCACGCCACCGAGAATGGTGGTGGCGGGACCCGTGACGGCCTGTCCGGCCAGCTTCTTGACGGGGGAGTAGTGGTCGCTGGTCCAGAACTCGGCCACCTTGCCGATGCCGTAGCCGACGGCGAGACCGCCGATGACCGATACGGCGAGACCCCAGGGCTGGTCGAACTCGTCGCCGCTGAACATCCAGTAGGCGATACCCACGGTGGCGACCACGGTGATGGCCATGGCCACGTTGGTGCCCCGGTGGAGGGCGTTCGAGAGGGCCTTGGCGTCGATCGAGGTCCCGGCCTTCACGAAGAACGAGCCGATGATGGAGGCGATCATGCCGGCAAAGGCGACCGCCATCGGGAACATGAGCAACGAGATGTTGAACGATGCGGTGACATCGTCGGCCACCAGCGCGAAGGCGAAGGCGGTGAGGGCGATGGGGGCGATGATCGAGCCGGCGTAGGACTCGAACAGGTCGGCACCCATGCCGGCGACGTCGCCGACGTTGTCGCCGACGTTGTCGGCGATGGTGGCCGGGTTACGGGGGTCGTCCTCGGGGATGCCCGCTTCGACCTTGCCGACCAGGTCGGCGCCGACGTCGGCGGCCTTGGTGTAGATACCACCACCGACACGGGAGAACAGTGCGATGGTCGATGCGCCGAGGCCGAATGCGGTGAGGATCTCGAACGCATCATCGACCTGCAACCACAGGATGAAGATGATGTAGACGAGCGACACACCGAGCAGGGACAGGGCGGCCACCGAGAAGCCCATGACCGCTCCACCACGGAAGGCGAGCGGAAGGGCCTTGGCGGGACCCTCCTTGGCGGCCTCGGTGGTGCGGGCGTTGGCCATGGTGGCAACGGTCATGCCGGCGTAGCCGGCGGCACCCGAGAAGATGGCACCCATGGCGTAGGTGACAGCGCCGAGCGGGGCGACGAAGACGGCGATCAGGATCGCGAGGATGACGGCGAAGGCGGCGACCCAGGTGTATTCCTGCTTGAGGAAGGCCCTGGCCCCCTTCTGGATCTCGCCCATGATCCGGACCATGTTCTCGTCGCCCGGTGGGGCCTTCTTCACATCGTTGAAGAAGTAGACGGCAAGGACCAGGCCGGCGACGGCGGCCCCTGCAGCCAAATACGGTATGGCTTCCACTGACAGGTCTCCTCTGAGAGACGGATGATGGTTCAGCTGGCTTTACGGTCGTCGGTCGGCGAAGCGCCGGACGACCTGACGAACACCTGGTGGGCGACGGGTCGCCCCAGGGTCCGGTCCTGCCCCTCCACGCGGACCACGAGTGGCCCGTCGAAGGGATGTTTCTCGCGCACCTCGATGCGGACACCGGGCACGAGCCCGAGTCCGTCGAGGAACTCGACTAGGTCCGGGTCGGTCGACCCGGGAACGGCGACGACGGCGATGTCGCCGGGTTCGAGGTCCGCCAGGGGTGGCAGCGCGGGGACCTCGAGATCGGTGGGTTCGGGGATGGGAAAGCCGTGGGGGCACGAATCGGGGTGTCCCAGGGTCTCGTTGATACGGGCCTCGACCTCGTCGGGCAGCTCGTGCTCGAAGGTGGTCGCCAGGCGGTCGGCGTCCTTCCAGTCGTAACCGAGGATGTCGGCGAGGAAGCGCTCGACGAGGCGGTGGCGCCGGATGGCGAGCACGGCCAGTCGTCGACCGGCATCGGTGAGGCTCACCCCGACATAGGGGGTGTGGGCCACCAGGCCCCGATCGGCGAGGCGCTTGACGTGGGTCGTCGCGGTGCCGGGTGAGGTGCCGAGTGCCTCGGCGAGATCGCCGGTGTGGGCGACCGTCTCGTCGGAACCGCTGACGCCGACCGTCTGTCGATAGATGGCCTTGAGTAGCTCTCGGTCGGTCTTGGTGATCGGATGCTGCGACGGGGTGTCGGTCACGGCCTCGGCAGTTCGCGGGCTGAAAGTCTGGTTTTCGACCTTCGGAAACCTAAGACCTGACGTGACGGAGGTCAAACACCCTCATGACCATTCCGCCGAGAGCCCCTCAGCTCAGGCGTGGCGAGAGGAATGCCCCGAGCGCCGCGGTCATCGGGGCGACGTCGAGGGCGCCGGTCAACTCCCGGATCGAGTGCATGGAGAGCTGTGCCACGCCCACGTCGACGGTGGGGATCGCCAATCCCGCGGCGGTCATCGGACCGATCGTGGATCCGCAGGCCATGTCGGTGCGATGGATGTAGCGCTGATGGGCGACCTCGACCTGATCGCAGGCGAGGACGAACGCTGCGGTGCTCTCGGCGTCGGAGGCGTATCGCTGGTTGGCGTTGATCTTCACCACCGGCCCTCCGTTGAGCTGGATGTGGTGGTCGGGCTCGTGGCGTTCCGGGTAGTTGGGATGGGTGGCATGGGCCATGTCGGCCGATGCACAGACCGAACCCCCGAGCGAACGCAACAGGGTGGAGCGGTCGCCGCCCCGAGCGTGCTCGGCCAACTCGAGAACCTGGCCGAGCAGGGTGCCGGCGGCTCCGGTGGCGGTCGAGCTCCCCACCTCTTCGTGGTCGAACAGGCACAGCACCGGGGTCGGACCGTCGCCGGTCTCCTCGGCACGGTCGGCGGCCTGCACGAGTGCCTCGACCCCGACGTGACACGAGAAGAGGTTGTCGAGGCGAGGTGCGAACACGAGGTCGTCATCGACGCCCCCGATGGTTCCGGGGACCACGTCGTGCAGCATGAGGTCCCACGCGAGGACCGCAGTGGGGGAGACCCCCGCCTCCGCCGCCACCATCTCGACGAGCTCCCCTTCGCGGGGGACGCCGGTGCCGAGCACAGGGGAGAGGTGGACTTGCTTGTTGAGCTGGAGCCCCTTCTCGTTGATCTCTCGGTCGAGATGGATCGCGAGCTGAGGCACCCGCAGGATCGGCCGATCGATCCGCACGAGAAGGGTCCGCACCCCGTTCGTCCTGGTCGAGTCGGACACGGTGAGGCGCCCGGACAACCCCAGGTCGCGGTCGAGCCAGGAGTTGACGAGCGCGCCGCCGTAGACCTCGACCCCCAGCTGGCGCCAGCCGGCGCGACCCGTGTCGGGCCGCGCCTTGACCCGCAGGTTGGGACTGTCGGTGTGCGCCCCGACGATTCGACATGGTGCCGCGGGTGCTCCGCTCGCGTCAGCCCAGGCAACGACTGCACCGCCGTCGGCCACGTAGCGACGACCGGGGCCCTGCGGCCAGGCCTCTCGCCGGTCGAGGGCGGTGAACCCCGCCGCCTCGAGTCGGCTCACGGTGGTTCCGACGGCGTGGTAGGGCGACGGCGATGAATCGATGTAGTCGAGGAGGGACCGGACCTCGGCGGTCGGCATCACGAGCCCCCGTCGAGGGACTCGGCCGCGCCGATCGCCATCAGGCGGTGCAGTGACGTCATCACCCGGAACGCGCTCATGCCGAGGATCTGGATGAGATCGGCGACGTCGCGTCGGCCGTCGAGCAGGGCGAGGAGCTCGAACTCCTCGGGCGACAAGGTGATGGGCCCACTCGACAGGGGTAGTCGGGGTGTGCGTCGCAGCACCATGGTGGTGCTGGGAATCGCCTTGGCGATCTCCCGCCACTCGTCGACCCGGTGCCGGACGTCGGTCAGGACGTCGTCGAAGGGGAACCCCGGGTCGGACGCGAAGGGGTGGGACTCACCGCGGGTGAAGTAGAAGCGGACATCGCTCGGCAACAGGAGCTCGAAGAGGGTGGCGACGGTGTGCTCGTAGATGCGGGCCCGGAGGCGCTGGGGGTCGGCTCCCGCGGCCTCGAGCTCTCGGATCGCCTCTCCACCGTCGGTGGCATCGGTCGTGTCGGCGACGACACGATCCCAGGTGTCGGCGTTGACCAACCCTCCGCCGAGCACCGCTTGGCGCAATCCGGTCCCCACACCGTTGGCGGCCAGGCGAACCTCGTCGGGAGCGACGACCACGACGATGCCATCCCCACCCTCGAGGTGGAGCGTACCCTCCTGCCGTGAGGTGTGGAGGAGACGGAGGATGTCGGCGAACTGGACCTCGTCCAGCCGGCCCTCGAGGCCGGAGGTGCTCGAGCTCATGGGGGGCACGGTAACCGAGCTACGGGGGTTCATGCGGGTGTTCCCCCTGCATATGGGCCAAACGACCTGTCTTGGGAACCTACTCAAGATCGCGTGGAGGCGTCCGATGGAATCTCATCACGGCCTCGATCCGTGAGCCGACCGCTGTCGAGCCCGCGAGGGACATGATGCTGCGAAACATGACGTTGGGGACCAAGCTGCTGGCGGTGATCCTGCCGCCGCTGATCGTGCTGGTCGTCGTGGCGGGTATCGGCGCGCTCGACCGCCTCGACGAGGCAGCCGACGCACGCTCGGCCGACCAGTACATCGCGCTGGCGGACGCTTCGAGCGCCTCGATCACCACGCTGCAGTGGGAGCGCAGCCTCTCGCTGTACCTCCTCGCCGGGGGAGAGACCGACGTGGAGGCCAATCTCGTCGAGCGGCGAGCTCGGGTCGACGCCGAGTGGGACCGCTTCGAGGCCGCTGCGGACGAGCTGACCGGGGGCGACCCCGACCATCCGCTCGCCGAGCTGATCTCTGACGCCGCGGCCAACCGCTCACGTATCGCCTCGTTCCGGGGCAGCATCGACAGCGGCACGACCGGCCAGTGGATCATCGCCGAAGGCTTCGACCGGGCGACGAGCGCTCACCTCGATCTGATCGGCGAGATCGCCAACTCGGTCCCGATCGTCGAGGTCTCCTCCGAGCTTGCGTCGTTCTCGGCGGTCGTCCAGGCCCAGGAGGCCGCCTCCCGGACCGCCGCTCCGGTCACCATGGCCATCGCCGAGGGATCCTTCGATGCCGAGGGTCGAGCGTGGCGAGCGATGATGTCGGCGTCGACCTCGTTCGAGCGGTACGAGTCGCTGTTCTACGACCTGTCCCCGGCCGTCCTCGAGTCCCAACTGCGTGGAGCACTCGGTTCCGGCGACCCCCAGGCCGCCGAGCGTATGCGGCGTGAGATCGTCGACACGGTCGCCCCGTCGATCAACTGGCTCACCGACGGCTCGGCGTTCGACGAGCCCGAGTCTCTCGCCGACTTCGATCCGGTCCTGTGGATCGACCTGAGCGAGAGTCGCCAGGGTTCGATCAGTGGTGTGGGCAGCGGGATCCTCGCCGACGTCTCGGCCTTCGTGTCCGGTGTGCGTGACGACGCCGAGCAGGCCGCACTCTTCTTCCTGTTGGCCGCCGCCGCGGCCGTGCTCTTCTCCGGGATCATGGCGGTCATCGTGGCTCGACGAGTCACCAAGCCCCTCCGGGAGCTCACCGTGGCGGCCGACCGGCTGTCCGACGAGCAGCTGCCCGCACTGGTCGAGCGACTCCGCAACCCCTCCGAAGAGGGGACCGGCGTGTTGCTGGAGCCGATCGGCATGCGGCGCAACGATGAGATCGGGCACCTCGCCGACGCCTTCGACGCCATCCAGCGGGTGACCGTCGACGTGGCCGAGGAGCAGTCGAACCTGTTGCGCAAGGGAATCGGCGACATCTTCGTGAACCTGGCCCGACGCAACCAGACCCTGCTCGACCGCCAGATCGAGTTCATCGACCAGCTCGAGAGCTCCGAAGAGGACCCCGACGTCCTCGAGAACCTGTTCAAGCTCGACCACCTCGCCACCCGAATGCGGCGCAACGCCGAGTCGCTGCTCGTGCTCGCCGGCGTCGAGACGGGGCACCGGCGCTCGAAGCCCGTTTCCCTCGCCGACGTCGTGCGGGTGGCGATCGGTGAGGTCGAGGACTTCGCCCGTCTGAGCCTCGTGGCTCTCGACGACGCCAAGGTCACCGGGTCGGCGGCCATGGACGTCGCCCACCTCCTCTCCGAGCTGATGGAGAACGCCACGGCGTTCTCGCCGCCGGAGACCAACGTGGAGATCCTCGGCCACCAGAGCGCCGACGGCTACGTGCTCTCGATCTCGGATCAGGGCATCGGGATGAGCGAGGAGCAGTTCGCCGAGGCCAACCGCCTGTTGGCCGATCCGCCTCTGGTCGGGCTGACCTTGTCCCGCTCTCTCGGTTTCACCGTCGTCGGTCGACTTGCCTCGCGGTTCGACATCAGCGTGCGGCTGACCTCGTCGCCGACCGGTGGCGTCACGGCGCTGGTCACCCTTCCCGCTCCGGTCCTCCATGCCCTGCCCGAGGCCCGAGTGCCCGCCGAGCCAGAGGCGGTGTCTGACGCTGCGGCTCCCACCGAGCCGGCGCCCCCCTCCTCTGAGCCGGGGACGTTGCCTCGTCGCGAGCCCAACCGGGGTGCGGCGACGGCGTTCGCGCCCCAACCGATTCCCGACGACTCGATCACCGAGCCGGAGCCGGTCGCCGAGGCCTCGTCGCCGGCATGGGCCGAGTCCGAGCCCGTCGCCGGGGCCCCGTCGCCGGCATGGGCCGAGTCCGAGCCCGTCGCCGAGAGCCCGTCGCCGACGTTCGCGGAGCCTGAGCCGGTCGCCGAGGCCCCGTCGCCGGCATTCGCGGAGCCCGACCCGGTCGCCGAGGCCCCGTCGCCGGCATTCGCCGATCCCTTCGATGCTCCTCGTCGAGATCCTGGACCGGCGATGCCCCGGCCTGACGAGCCTGCGCCCGATTGGGTGTCGCCGGCACCGGCAGCGGGTTCGCTCGCGTCGGCGGTCCCGGAGGGGGACGCATTCGATCAGGGCCTCGCCGCCCTGATGGGCGGGGAGGCCACCGAGCGCCCCGCCACCGACAACGGGAGGGACGACGCGGTGTCCGGAGAACCCGAGCCGTCGGCGCCCAGCCTCTTCGGGGCCGAGCCGGTGAACGCCTCGACGGCGAGCTCCGATGCGGCTGGCGACGCCGCCGGTGGCGTGACCTCGGCCGGGCTCGCGCGGCGGGTTCCCAAGGCCAACATCCCGGTCAGCGAGCCGGTCGAACGCCCCGGATCGTCAGCAGGATCCTCGGTCGGGGCATCCCAGAGGTCCCCCGAAGAGGTGCGTGCAATGCTGTCCCGGTACCGCTCCGGCCTCCAGCGGGCCACGGGCACCAACGAGAGCGACGACCCGGGCACTCCCGGTTCGCACCACACGAACGGAGAGGTGTGACGCGCGATGACAGATCTGAGCGCAGCAGCGAGCAACGTCAACTGGCTGGTCTCGAACTTCGTTGACAAGGTCCCCGGGGTCAGCGAGGCGGTCGTCGTGTCCGCCGACGGACTGCCGATGGCGGTGTCGATGGGCCTGTCGCGTGAGGCCGCCGACCGCTTCGCCGCCGTGGCGTCGGGCTTCATCGGACTCGCCTACGGGGCTGCGGGCCGCTTCGGCGGTGGCCCGGTTCAGTCGGTGATCGTCGAGATGGAGCGGGCCTTCCTCTTCGTCACCGGTATCAGCGACGGTTCCTGCCTCGCGGTGGTCGCCGGATCCGACTGTGATGTCGGGCTCGTCGGCTACGAGATGGCAGTGCTGGTCGAGAAGGCGGGCGCCGTCCTCACCCCCGAGCTCCGGGCGGAGCTGCAAGGAGCGTTGCCGCGATGAGCACTCCCGAGTCAGACGAGCCAGATCTGGGCGTACGCATCCGGCCCTATGCCATCACCGGGGGACGCACGCGAGCCGGGACCGACCTCGCCATCGAGGCGATGGTCAGCTCCACCCCCCAGGGCCTCGCCGAAGCGGACCGGCTCACCCTCGAGCGGGCGCGCATCGTCGCCTTGTGCTCGACACCTCAGTCCGTGGCGGAGATCTCGGCCCATCTGGGCCTGCACCTGGGTGTTTCGAAGGTGCTCGTCGGCGATCTCGCCGGCGAAGGTCTGCTGGCGGTCCACCGTCCGAACCACGTCGGGGACCGCCCCGACCTGAGACTGCTCGAGAGGGTGCTCGATGGACTCCAGGCACTTTGACGACACCGCCGGGTCGGCTGCACCGATCCCGGTCAAGATCGTGGTCGCCGGCGGGTTCGCCGTCGGCAAGACCACGTTCGTCGGTTCGATCTCGGAGATCGCGCCCCTCACCACCGAGGCGGCGATGACCAACATGAGTGTCGGTGTCGACGACATCTCCAAGGTCACCGGCAAGACGTCGACGACGGTGGCGATGGACTTTGGTCGAATCTCCCTCGGCAACGACCTGGTGCTCTACCTCTTCGGCACCCCGGGCCAGCCGCGCTTCCACTTCATGTGGGACGACCTCGTCCGGGGTGCGATCGGAGCGGTCGTGATCGTGGACAGCAACCGGATCGCCGACTCGTTCCCCGCCGTCGACTACTTCGAGGCTCGTGACGTCCCCTTCATCGTGGCGCACAACGCGTTCGACGGGTCCACCGACCACACCCTCGACGATCTGCGCGAGGCACTGGCGGTGTCGCCCGACGTTCCCATGATCGAGTGCGATGCCCGAGACCGTGACTCCACCAAGGTGGCACTGCTCGAGGTCGTCCAGCACGCGATGGCCCGAGCGACCGCCGCCTGATCACCGGTCGACATCGACCGGGCCTGCTCGCACCGCCGACTGCTGGGAGCAGGGTCAGGCGTCGTCGAAGGTGATGACGCTGCGGGCGAGCGAGCCTTCCTTCATGGCGTCGAATCCGTCGTTCACGTCGTCGAGGCCGATGCGAGCCGACACCAGCTCGTCGAGCTTCAGTCGGCCATCGAGATAGAGGTCGACATAGCGCGGCATGTCGACCCGGAACCGGTTCGACCCCATGTTGGAGCCCTGGATCCGCTTCTCGGAGAGGAACGCCACCCCCGGTAGCTGGATGTTCTGTCCGATCGGGATCATCCCGATGACCGTGGCGGTGCCACCGGCCCGCAGCATGGCGAAGGCCTGCTCGGCGGCGACCGTGAGACCGATCGCTTCGAACGAGTAGTGCACGCCGCCACCGGTGAGGGTCTGCACCGCTTCGACGGGATCGTTGTCGGCGGCGTTGACCACATCGGTGGCACCGAACTGGGTCGCCATCTCGAGCTTCGAGTCGAGCATGTCGACCGCGATGACCCGACTGGCGCCCGCGATGCGGGCGCCCTGCACGGCGTTGAGCCCGATGCCGCCACACCCGATGACCGCCACCGTCGTGCCCGGCTCGACTCGTGCGGTGTTGAACACCGCCCCCAGTCCGGTCGTGACGCCACATCCGATGAGCGCGGCCCGATCGAGAGGCATGTCCTCGCGGATCTTCACGACTCCGTGCTCGTGCACCAGCATCTGCTCGGCGAAGGACGACATCTTGAGGAACTGGAAGACCGGTTCGCCGTCTCGGGACAACCTGCTCGCCTCTCCGGGTTGGCGTTCGGTGGCTCCCGAACCCGAACAGATCGACAAGCGTCCGGTGAGGCAGTTCTCGCAGTTGCCGCAGTAGACCGACAGGCAGGTGATCACGTGGTCGCCCGGCTTCACGTAGCTGACCTGGTCACCGACCGCCTCGACGATTCCCGCGGACTCGTGCCCGAGGACCGTGGGAGTCATGTACGGGTACTTACCCTCGATGAAGTGGAGATCACTGTGGCAGAGACCAGCCGCGGCGACCCGGATGAGGACCTCGCGCGGCCCGGGCGAGTCGATGGCGACCTCCTCGATCTCGAGGCGTCCTGGAATGGCGTTGAGTACGGCAGCTCTCATCTGTTTCCCCCTGCGGTGGTCTGGGCCGATTGTGGCACAGGGCGCATTCGGACGGGGCCGGTCAGAAGGGGCGGGCGTCGAGGAAGCCCAACGCCTCGTCGATGAAGGTGAAATCCTTGGGTGTCCCGAAGTGGTCGATCCGGTGGAGGGGCAGGAACCGCGAGTCCGGCAGTGCGGCGACGAGCTCATCGGCGGGCCACACGAAGTCCTGATCACCGAGGACGACGAGAACCGGGCACTCGACGCGTGCCAGGTCATCGCGGGTCAGTGCGGGGTTGGCTCGGCGCATGAACGCGGCCAGCGCTGCCGGGTCGTTCCCCTCGGTGGTGGCGAGCTGGCGGAAGTGCGCGAGGACGAGGTTGTCGGGGTCGTGGTCGCCCTCGACGGCCCGGGCGACGGTGTCGCCCCCCTCCGAGCCGAAGATGTTGTCGCCGATCCCGGCCACCACGATGCGCCGAAAGCGGTCGGGGTGGCGACTGGCGAGAGTGAGGGTGATCCGCGCCCCCATGCTGTAGCCGATGGCGTCGACGGGCTCGTCGGGAAGCTCGGCGAGCACCCGCTCCTCGGTGTCGGCGTAGTCGGCGGGGTCGTGGGGCTTGGGGGCGTCACCGTGTCCGAGGAGGTCGGGAGCGATCACCCGGCGGTCGGCGTCTTCGAGAAGAGCGACCCAACCCGGCTCGTGCCAGGTACGGCGAGCAGACGTGGCGAAACCGTGGAGCAACAGGACCGGTGGTGTACTCATGGGGTCGAATCTAGGGGGTGGGATCGGTGCGGTGTCCCGGGGCGGTGATCACCGGGTCTCTCAGCGGGTCGAACCAGGTGAGGACGGCGAGGATGATCGGCGCGGCCAGGACCAGGTGGTGGACCCGGGCGAACTGCTCGGGCCAGTCGAACCCCGTCGGATGCCCCCACCGCGCCTGCTGCAGCGCCACGTAGAGCCCACCGATGGCTACGAGGGCGGCGGGAAGCAGTTGCAGCCATGAGCGAAGACCGCGAACGGCGAACCCCGCGGCCATGAGGCCACCGAAGAGCACCCCGTAGATGGGGCCGACGAGGATGCCGACTGCGACCAGGACGGCAACGGCGAGCGCGACCGGCCAGGGGTGGTCGACCGAGCGGAGGGTCGGAGCGGGGGAGGGGCTGAGCGGAGGGTGTCTCCGGGCGAGAGCGATCATGCCCACGCACACGATCACGGCCAACGTTGACAGGCCGAGTGCTACGTCGACCGTGCCCTGGGGGGCCCACCTCAGCTCGACCAGGATCTCCTCGTCGGCGGGTTCGACCCACCAGCCCATCCCGAACGAGTCGTGGATGGTGGGAGGGTCGAGGCGTCGACCGTCGATCGACGCCTCCCATCCCTCGTTCCAACTCTCCGAGAAGACCAGCCAGAACGGCTCCGAGCCCGGTTCCTCGACGAGAACGTCGATCTCGGTGGCCGAGTGCCGCTCCCACCGGATCGACGGCGGACTCGGCGCCTCTGTCGGGTCGGCCTGCCCGCTGGCCATCACCAGTCCGTCGATGTCGATGCCGCTGTCGGCTCCCATCGCGCTGCGCACGACCGCTTCGCCGGCAGGCAGGGTGATGCTGGACTCGCACGCCTCCACCGACAGTGCCCCTCGTCGCGATGCCTCCGCGGTGGTTCCCAGGACGCGCACCGGGATGGCGACACCGTCGATGGTCACCAGATCGCCGCGACACTGGTCGTCGAGGTCAGCGGGCGGAGCAGGTCGCTCGATCACGTCGGGGGCGATGGCGGCGAACCCGATGGGGAGTGCGATCGGATCGCCGGTGTACCAGTCCCGCGTGGTCCGCTCCTCGACGACGAGGTTCGTGATGCGCAGCGTCGTGCCCTGGACGGTGGTGCCGAGGGGCAGTTCGACACGGGTGACGGCGCCCCGCTCCTCGCGGTCGGCGATCGGGGGGATCGACGGAACCGGTACGTCGGACCCGTCGACCTCGAGGATGATCTCGGTGGGCACGGTGTGGCGACCGTCGGACACGATGTCGAGCACGAGCGTGTCCATCTCGAAGGGTTCGGCCGTCCGGACCTCGATCCACGATCCGGCCTGGCCACCGAACGGCGTGCGCCATGCGGTGTCCGCGTCGCCGTCGAATGCCGACGACGCCCGGTGGGCGAGCGATCCACCGAGGCGCTCCCGCGAGATGGCCGTCAGGCCGCCGTCGCTGGCCGACGGGATGCCGAGGACCTCGTCGACGTGGTTGTCGGCGGCGGCGGCCGAGACGCGTGCCGTTCCCGAGAGCTCGACGTCGAGCTCGACCGGGAGGGTGACGACGCGGCGCAGTGCCGGCTCCGGATCGGAGCGGACCACATCGGCCGGGTTGATCCGCTGGCGGCTGAGGACGATCGACACGGGACGCTCGGCCAGACCTGACCCGACGAGGTCGGTGAGGTCGCTCGGGAGGTGGATGAGCTCCTCGACCTCGACGCCGGGGATCTCGATGGTGGAGAAGCCCGTCGGGCCGGTCCCGGGGGCCAGCTCGAGCACCTTGATCTCGAAGCGGGTGAAGGGCTCACCGTCGAGGTCGACCGGCTGACCTTCCGGCGAGAAGGAGCGCTCGTCGAGGTCGACAACGATCGCGCGCGTGTCGTCGAGTCGCACCTCGATGCTCAGGATCGGGATCATCCCCGGTCGCCCGACAGGCTGGCGCAGGGTGACCTGGTCGGCGGCGTGGGGTTCGTGGAGCTCGATACCGATCTCCATGGCGCGGCGATACTGTCGGGCTTCGAGGGTCCAGGCGGTGCGGGTGTCGCCGTCGAAGGCCATCACCGCCCGGTTCTCCGGGGTCATCGTGACCGGATTTCCGTAGGCCGACGCCCAGACACGAGCCGCCCCGCGATGCTCGGCAATGGTGTAGGAGCTCTCGAGCTGATCGCCTACCGGTGGGATGCGGGCGTCGCCGGAGTCGCGGCGCATGGCCCTCTGCCCGGGGACCTCGGTGGGCCCGGTGTTCTCCCGCATCGAGTACCAGCGATGCCCGCGGAGACGATTGGAGTCGGTGAGGATCAGATGGGTGGTCTCGTCGTCGAGCGAGGACGCGGCCGCACCCGACGATGCATGGTCCCGAACGACCTCCGCCCCGAGCAGCAGGGGCCCGGGACCGTCGAGGAGGCCGGCCGCGGCGGCAGCGATGATGCCGTCTCCGTCGCCGGCGACCACCGTGCCGCCGGTGGTGGGCTCGGCGCGCACGAGCGCGTGCGGCTCCTCGACGGGAAAGACGACGAGGGCCGGCGGGTCGACGGCGTCGAGAGGTATGCCGAGCTCGCCCTCGTCGAGCATGGGTTGGTCGGGATCGGCTCGATTGACGTACCCGTCGCCGAACCCCAGGGCGGGACCGAGGCCGGCGGGGCCCTCGGCGAGCGACGACCACAGCACCCGCGGCCGAACCGTGCGGTAACGCTCGAACTCCAGGTCGTTGCGAACGAGGATGTCGCTCGCTCCGAGCAGGCGGGCGGTGGGGGCCAGCGAGTTCATCTCGAACCAGCCCTCCTGGATCGAACGGTCGAGCGACCCGAGCAGGCTCACCCCGGGGGCCGAGCCCATCGGGACGAGCTCTCGGGCCACGACCGGGCGGCCGGTGAGCCCTGGGCTCACCGGGTCGAGGGTGTGACCCCACCGATAGGCACCGAAGTCGATGCCCGGAATCTCGAGGACTCGGCCCGACCCGTCATCGAGGTGCTCGGCGGCGTCGGTCCAGTGCTCGGGAAGGCTGTCGGGTCGGGAGAACCGCTCGGCGACGAGTCCATCGGTCCAGAGATTGGGGATCGTCGCGGCGACGAGCAGCGTGGTCAACGCCGCCACCACCTGGGCGCGCCGGGGGCGGGTCTCACCGAGCACGTGCAGCCCGGCGGCCAGCAGGCCGGCCAAGCCGAGGAGCAGGAGGGGAGTGGCTCGTTGGGTGTTGCGCAGGCTGAGGACGAGGTCGGAGCTCTCCGAGGCCGCGGCGAGGGCCGACCCGAAGGGCGAGCGGTCGGCGGCTGCGTAGGCCCCGACGGCGAGAACGACCCCGAGCGCGGCGAGCGTGGCGAAGTAGGTCCGGTGAGGCCAGCGCACCCGCGCCCCGAGAGCGAGGGCGATGACGGGAAGAGCGAAACCGGCGACGATCAGCCCGATGTTGGTCATGTAGGCCGTGGAGATGCCCACGAGCCATGGCCCGGTGGTGTCGGCCCCGTAGAAGAACCAGTAGCCGAGGCCGCGGATCACCTCGGTGGACGCGGTGGTGGCCGACGTGGTGTCGAGGGTCTCGGTCGTCGCGAGGAGAGGCAGCCCGTAGCTTCCCCCGACGGCGTACCCGACGAGCCACCACATCTGGGTCGCGAGGGTGAGGACGCCGCATCGGGCGACGGCTGCGATGACCTCCCTCCAGGCCACCGACGGCGTGCTGCGCACCAGGAGCGGAGCCCACAGGGTCGAGCCGACGACGACGAAGAACACCGAGCTGCCGTTGAGCGATCCGCAGGTGGTGACCGCCAGCGCATAGGCCGCGGGCCACCGCCACCCGCCCTCGCGGCAGGCGCGGTCCATGAAGATGACCATCCACGGGAGCGCAGCGAACGGCAGCAGCAGCGCCGACTGGCCGGTGACGTGGCCGAGGACGTAGGGAGACAACCCGTAGAACACTGCGGGCGCCAGGTGGATCCACCGGGGCCCGAGAAGTCGGTTCGTCAGGTGCAGGACGCCCGCCGCGGCGACGAACAGGATCGTGCCGACCCAGAGGCGCTGGGCCACCCAGTCGGGGACCCCGATCGTCTCGAAAAACCAGTAGAAGGGCCCCATCGGCCACAGGTATCCGATGGTCTGGTGCGTGACGGTGCCCCCGCCGACGGCCGGGTCCCACAGCGACTGGGCTCGCTCCAACAATCCGCCGGGATCGAGGTACAGGTAGAGCTTCGTGTCGGCGTTGAGCACGCCTCGCTGCGCGACGAGCAGCGGCAGGTAGCAGACCGTGGCGATCAGGGCGTAGGGCGCCCAGCGGCGCTCGCGGATCGGTACTCGGTCCGGACCGGTGAGTCGGTGGAGCGTCGCGGTCATCGACGTCGGCGCTGAGCGTCGTCGCAGAGCGCCGCGAGCACCGCGGCCGCGCTCGCCTCCCAGCGGAAGCGGCTCGACCACTCGAGGGCTCCCGTCGCGAGCTGGTCCCGCCATGAGTGGTCGACGAGGAGCCGTTCGACCGCGTCGACGAAGGTGTGGTGATCGTCGACCAGGACTCCGCTGTGGCCGTCCGACACGGCATCGAGATGCCCGGGGATGCGTGTGGCCACCACCGGGGTCCCGCAGGCCGCAGCCTCGGTCAGGGTGAGACCGAAGCCTTCGCGGTGAGACGCGGACACCGCGACCCATGCCCGGCGGTAGTGCTCGACCAGCTCGGCATCGTCGACACGGCCGGCGAACTCCAGCCACTCGGTCGCTCCGAGGGCTGAGCGCTGGCGTTCCAGCTCGGGTCGCTGCGGGCCATCGCCGACCACGACGGCCTGCAGATCCGGAACACGAGATCGCACCTCGGCGAGGATGGGAAGGAGGTCGGCCAGGCCCTTCTGGGGCATCATCCGAGCCACGGCCAGCACGGTCGGCTGATCTGCCCTGGCGCCACCGGGCACGTAGCGGGGATCGATGCCGTGCGGGGCGATGTGGATGCGATCAGCCGACAGGCCGAGCTCGGAGACGATCTCGTCGCGGGCCGACTCCGCGGCGGTGACGATCGTGCTGTTCCGGTAGACCAACGGCACGAGGCGTCCCTCCAGGAGTTCACCGACCCGATCGGCGGGCTTGGGAACCAGGTGGTGCCAGGTGCCGAGGTGCACGTGATGGATGAATGCGACCCGCGGGCCCCGCGCCCACAACGGGGCGAAGAACGGCACCCCGTGGAAGATCTCGATCAGACCGTCTCGGGGCCCCATGCGACCGGCCAGCTCGTCGACGACGGTGGTCGCGAACACACCGAGCTTCCCTCCCCGTCTCATCACCTGAACACCGTCGCGATCGACTGATCGTGGGCCGCCGGGCACTGCTCCGGTGTGGTGGGCGACCTCGAGACCGGAGCGACGCAGGTGGTCGGCGATCTGCACGGCGTGCTCCTCGGAGCCCCCGGCCTCGGGGTGGTCCCGATCCCGGAAGGCGACGAGATGCACCCTCGTGATCCCCGCTCGACGCGCCATATCGGCCATCAGCTCGTGATGGTCGGTCGCGCGCGGGGAGCGTGGGGTCGGCGGGACGCGCGAGGACTGGTCTGGCACGGACTCTGTGGTCTCCCTGGATGCTTGCGGGACTCGCCGGAGCGTCCGTAGTATACGCCTCCAACCCCGCCGCCTCGGGCGGGGAGCGTGGGGTTGATTCCGCGCCGGACGTACCCGAAAGGACATCGACCCGGATGACCGAGTCGACGACCGTAGGCGCCGCGAGTCCCGCACGCTCACTCATCGTTCCGATGTACGACGAGGCTCAACGGATCTCCGGCACCCTCACCGAGCTGGCGAGCAGCCCGCTCGCCGCGGACCGCTACGAGTTGTTGCTGGTCGACGACGGCAGCACCGACGGCACACCGGAGATCGCCGAGAAGGCGGTCGCCGAGCTCGGCCTCCGCAACGTCCGGGTGATCCGCTCGGCCATGAACCGGGGCAAGGGGGCGGCGGTTCGCGCCGGGATGCTCTCCGCCGAGGGCGCCACCCGGGTCTTCGCCGATGCGGATCTGTCCGCCGGTGTCGTCGACATCGAGGCCTGCTTCGAGCGCGTCGAACAGCCCGGCGTCGACGTCGTGTACGCCAGTCGCGCCCATCCCGACAGCGTGATCACCAGCTCTCAGCCCGGTCACCGGGTGATGAGCGGTCGGATCTTCAACTTCGTCCTGCGGTCCCTCGGGCTCACCGAGGAGGTCGACACCCAGTGCGGGCTCAAGGGGTTCACCGCCGACGCGGCACACACCCTCTTCACGGCGGTGACCATCGAGGGGTTCGCGTTCGACGTCGAGGTGCTGGCCCTCGCCCGTCGTGAGGGGATGCGCGTCGACGACATGCCCATCTCGTGGGCCCACGTCGAAGCGAGCCGGGTGCGGCCCTTGCGCGACGGAGCGGCCATGTTCCGCGACGTCGTCGCCCTTCGGCGGGCCCTGCGGCGGGCCGGTCCGGCTCGGCCCACCCGACTCGAGCCCGGGTCGATGTCGGAGCAGAAGTTCGAGATCATGCGCGACCTCGAAGCCGAGCACTGGTGGTTCCGGGCCAAGCGCGAGCTGGTCGCCCAGGAGCTCGAACGGCGCGGCGTGACGGGGGCGGTCGCTCTCGACGTGGGCTGTGGGACCGGCGGCACCCTCACCGTGCTGGCCGACCGGTTCGACACCGTCGTCGGTGCCGAGCTCGACGCCCACGCGGCGGTGATCGCGTCGGACCACCGCCGCTCCGGCACGAGCGTGGTGCGCGCCCCCGCCGAACATCTCCCCGTCGAGTCCGGCTCGGTCGCTTGCTTGACCAGCCTCGATGTGGTCGAGCACCTCGACGACGACATCGCCGGGTTGCGCGAGTACCTGCGGGTCGTCGCGCCTGGCGGGTGGGTCGTCCTCACCGTCCCTGCCTACGAGTGGGCCTGGAGCCGCCACGACGAGCTGCTCGGTCACCGGCGCCGGTACACCACGGCTCGCATGGAGCAGGCGGCCACCGAGGCGGGGCTGATCGTCGAGCGCTGCACCTACTTCCACTCGTGGCTCACCCCACTCGCGGTGCTGGTGCGCAAGACGCCGCTCGGCCGCCTCCTCAGCGAGGACGAGGAGGAGGCGAGCTACATCCACCCGGTGGTCAACCGGGTGCTGCACACGCTGGCCAGGATCGAGCGTCGGAGCCTCGCGGCCCGCGACCTCCCGATGGGCCTGTCGATCCTGCTGGTGGCTCGCACACCCGACTGACACATCGGGTCGGCGGGCTGGTTTCAGGAGCGCTTGGGGAGCACCGGAGCATCGCGCCCGGTGCCGTGGGAGCCCGAGCGGGCGGTGCCGCCCTCCTCGTGATACTCCTCTTCCACGTTCACCGACCAGATGTCGTGGTCGGTGCCGTCGACGATGTTCTCGACGGTGAGCATCGCCGTGTACATCGAGTGGTCCTGGTTGTTGTAGCGGTGCATACCGTTGCGGCCCACGGGGTGCACGTTGGGCGTGTTCGTCTCGATCCACCGCCGGAGAGTGTCGACCCGGTCGGTGTACCCCTCGTCGTAGGTGGGGTAGGCCTTGGGGACGCGCACGACATGGCCGAGTTCGACCTGGTCGGGGTCGACGAGCCCGAGGAAGGCGATCTCCTGCTTCGCCTGGGTGATCAGGTCCTCGTCGGACTTCTCCCACATCTCGTCGCCCTCGAACACGAAGTACTCGAGGCCGAGGCAGGTGCGGCCCTCCTTCACCATGAACGGCGACCACGATCCGTAGTTCTGGATCCGACCCACCTCGACTTCGGGCGAGTGGATGTAGATCCAGTTGTCCGGGAAGGCGAACTCCTCGGGGACGACGAGGGCCACCGAGAGGAAGTCCCGGTAGGTGATGTCGTCGGCCGCCTCGACCACCTCGGGCGGAGCGGCGGGCTCCATTCCCTTGACGAGCTTGGTGAAGGGCATCGAGGAGATGACCGCGTCGCACTCGAAGGTGGAGGTCGATCCGTCGGGATGTTCGGCGACGACCTCGGATGCACCACCCTCGCCGTGGCGGATCGTCCTGACCTTGGTCTCCATGTGGACCGTGGAACCGGCGGCAACCACCTTGTCCCGGCACACCTCCCACATCATGCCCGGGCCGTACTTCGGGTACTCGAACTCCTCGATGAGCGAGGTGATGTCCTTCTGGTTCCGCTTGGGGAGGATGGCGTTGGTGATGGCCTTGCGCAGGTCGAGGTTCTTGATCCGCTGGGCGGCGAAATCGGCCTCGAGATCGGCGGCCGGGATGCCCCACACCTTCTCGGTGTAGCTCTTGAAGAAGTGCTGGTAGAGGCGCTTGCCGAACTTGGCGGTGACCCAACCCTCGAACTTGTCCTGGTTCTTCGGTGGGCGGATCTGAGCCCAGACATAGGAGCTCACACAGCGCACCGCCTCGATGGGGCCGAGGTTCTTCAGCGCGTTGGTGGCCTTGAGCGGGTAGTCGTAGTACTTGCCCTGGTAGAAGATCCGGCTCATCCGAGGGCGGAGCAGGAAATCCTCGTCGGGAAGGATCTCGTGCCAGAGGTCCTCGACCTCTTTGACCTTGGTGAAGAAGCGGTGGCCGCCGATGTCGAAGCGCCAGCCGTCGCGCTCGACGGTTCGGCTGATGCCGCCCACCTGGTCGGTGCCCTCGAGGACCGTGCAGGTGATGCCTCGGCGGGCCAGCTCGAAGGCGGCGGTGAGCCCGGCGGGGCCGGCCCCGATCACGACGACTCGGGGAGCGTTGTCGGCGGTGCTGTCAGGTGTCATCGAGCTATGCGGACCTTTGCGGAAGGGGTGCAGTACGGGCGCGGACCGCTCAGGCTAGACGCGCCTCGTGAGACCGGCACAGTTGGTCGCGCCACTAGGGTGTCGCCGTGCCGAGCGCCCTCGAATACGACCGCGATGACGACCGCCCGCAACTGGCACCTCCGACCACCGCCGAGTGGGTGGTCCTGGCCGTCGCCCTCGTCGCCGGCCTGGTGCTGCGCTTCGCCACCACCTCGGCGCTGTGGCTCGACGAGGCGTTGAGCGTCAACATCGCCGCCCTCCCCCTCGGCGAGATCACCGACGCTCTGCGTCAGGACGGCCACCCCCCGCTGTACTACGGCCTGTTGCACGGGTGGATGCAGGTGTTCGGCGACGGCGACGTCGCCGTCCGGGCACTGTCGGGCGTCTTCTCCGTCCTGACCCTGGTGGTGGTGTGGGAGCTGGCCCGCCGCCGCGGTGGCGTCGCCGTCGCCGCCGGGTCGATGCTGGTCCTGACGCTGCTGCCCTACGCCACCCGCTACGCCACCGAAGCGCGGATGTACAGTCTGGTGACGCTGTTGGTTGCCATCGGATGGTGGGCTCTCGACCAGGCTTTCGAACGCCCGGACTCCCGTTGGCCTGCCGTGGTCGTCGGCGTTGCTGCCGCAGGGTTGCTGTACAGCCACTACTGGTCGCTGTGGCCACTCGGAGCCACCGGCTGTCTGATGCTCGTGGTGTGGTGGCGGTCCGACGACGAGCGCCGCCGCGTGGGTCGCCGTTGCGCCGTCGCCCTCCTGGCCGGCGCGGTTGCCTTCGTGCCCTGGCTACCCGTTCTCGCCGACCAGTTGGCCCGCACCGGTACGCCGTGGGCGGCTGGCACCCGACCCACAGCAGCGTTGGCCATCGCCGTGAGCGATCTGGCCGGAACGCCGGTGATGGTCGACGCCCTCCTGGGGGCCATGGCTCTCGTGGTCCTGGTGCTGCTCGGACTGTTCGCCGTCCCCCAGCCACCCTGGGGTGTCCGACTCGACCTCCGCACCGTTCCGGGCGTCCGTCTCGAGTTGGGCGTGGTCGTGGCCGCCCTAGCGGTCGGAATCGCCGTGGCCTGGGCGATGGACACCGCCTTCGCGAGTCGCTACATCGCCTTCGTGGTCCCGGTGGTCGCCGTTGCCGCCGGTCGAGGTCTGGCGGTGCTGCCCGGTCCGACGCCCCGCCTGGTGGCGGGTGTCGGGACCGCGGTGCTTCTCGGAGCGGTGTCGGTCGTGGGCGTGGTCGACCAACGGACCCAGGCAGAATCCGCCGCCGAGGCGGTCACCGCCACGAGCGCCGACCTCGTCGTCCTGTGCCCCGACCAGCTCGGACCCGCGTTCTCGCGAGTGGCTGATCCCGACCTCCGCATCATCACCGTTCCCGAGCTCACCGCTCCGGAGCGGGTCGACTGGCGCGACTACGAGGAGCGCAACCGTGGGGCCGACGCGGTCGCGGTGGCCGAACAGATCCTCGAGCAGCGCGAGGGCGGCTCGATCTGGATCGTCTGGAAGGACGGATACCAGACCTACGAGGGCCTCTGCGAGTCCGTCCGGAACCACCTCGTCGCCGCCCTCGGCGGCACCACGGTCCTCGATGCCGACGCCGCGCGCTACTTCGAACCCATGAGGGTCGAGCGGGCCGGGTGAGGTCCGCCATGGGTGGTTCCCGGCGTGCGAGGATCGTCCCGTGGAACCCTCTGTCCTGAACCCTCCCTCCGACCTGGTTCCGGTGCCCTGCCCCCGCTGTGGCAGCGCGGTCGAGGAGCGCTTCTACGGTCCCTGCTCGGGGTGCCGCGATGAGCTCCGCTCTCTCCTCGGGGGGCCTCGACGTGAGGTCGAGGTCGAGGCCTACGAACCGAAGATGAACGTGACCCCCAACGCGGTCGCCCTCAAGGAGTGATCGAGCCAGTCTCGGCGAGGACCTGCTCTCGCGCCCACGCATAGTCGGGCTTCCCCGCCGGGCTGCGCATCACGTGGTCGCGACGCACGATGGTCCGCGGCAGCTTGTATCGGGCGAGGTGTTGTGCACAGCTCTCCCGCAGCTCCTCGTCGTCGACGGCCTCACCATCTCGGATCACCACGATCGCCGCGACCTCGCTGCCCCACCGGGGGGAGGGACGACCCACGACGATCGCATCGATCACCGAGCGGTGAACCTTCAAGGCGGCCTCGACCTCCTCCGCAAAGACCTTCTCACCGCCGGTGTTGATCGTCACCGCGTCGCGGCCGTGCAGCTCGATGGTCCCGTCGGCGAGGAGCCGGGCCCGATCCCCGGGAACGGAGTAGCGGATGCCGTCGATGACGGGGAAGGTGCGCGCCGTCTTGTCCGGATCGCCCAGGTAGCCGCGGGGCACTCGGCCGCCCTGTGCCAACCACCCCAGCTCCTCGGCGCCGGGGTCGAGGTGGCCCTGAAGGTCCTCGGAGAGCACGGTCGAGCCGTCGGAGCGGTCGAACCCCGCCGCGGCGCCGCCACCCGCCTTCGACGACCGAGTGCCCTGGCGTCCACTCTCGGACGAGCCGAGGACATCGACGATCGTCACCTGCGGCAGGACCTCGAGCAGCTCGTCGGCCACATGGGGGGTGAGGGCGGCGCCGCCGCTCATCACGAAGCGCAGAGTGGGGACCTCGCGCGGGGACCGACGCAGCTCCTCGATCAGCGGACGGGCGAACGAGTCGCCGACGATCAGCAGCGACGTGACCGCTTCACGGCGGCACGTGTCGAGGAGGTCAGCGGGATCGAGGTGGTCGGTGTGATCCTGGACCACCACGGTGCCTCCGGCGAGCCACGCGCTGATCGCGTTCCAGTGCGCTGCCCCGTGCATGAAAGGCGGAGAGGGGAGTGCCCGCAGCGCCGAGTCGCGTGCCCGTTCGACGATGGGGCCGATGCTGTCGTACTCCGAGCCGGACCGATCGCGCATGCCGAGTGCGGCCACCAGGAAGTCCGCTTGTCGCCAGCACACCCCCTTGGGCGCGCCGGTCGTCCCGCCCGTGTAGAGCAGGTAGAGGTCGTCTCCGCTCCACGCCTCGACCATGTCGGCCGGCAGATCCGGGTCGGCGTGGTCCAACATCTCCTCGTAGTCGAGACTCCCGGGAAGGGGCGCGTGTCCGCTCCCGTCGGGCACCCGGATGATCAGCTCGAGGTCGGGCAGGTCGTCGAGGATCTCGGCCAGGACGGGGGTGAAGACCTCGTGGTGGACCAGGGCGCGGGAACGAGAGTCGGTGAGGAGATAGCGCAGCTCGTCGGCGACGTAGCGGTAGTTGACGTTCACCGCCGCACCGCCGGCCTTCATGGTGCCGAGCATCGCCTCGAGGTACTCGGTGCCGTTGTGGAGATAGAGCGCCACGTGGTCGTGGGGCGACTCCCACGGCTCGCAGTCGGCGAGCGAACCGTGTCGACCGATTCCGTGGAACGCCAGCGCGGCGGCGAAGCGGCGTGTCCTGTCGGTGACCGCGGCCCAGGAGAGATGACGGTCGCGGTGGATCAGGCAGTCGTGGTCGGGGATGGCCCGACCGATGGCCTCGTGGAGTCGAGGCAGGTTCAGTTCCACCGAGGTCAGTCCTCGGTGACCTCGGACACCTGGACCGATTCCATCGTGTCGCCCACCTCGATCGACAACGCCACCTCCATGCCGTCGGTGACCTTGCCGAAGTAGTTGTAGTTCTTGTCGAGGCGACCCTTGAGGTTCTCGATGCAGATGAAGAACTGCGAACCGTTGGTGTTGGGGCCGGCGTTGGCCATGGCCACCGCTCCGAGGTGGTAGTCGCCCTTGACCGGTTCGTCGGCGAACCGGTAGCCGGGGTTGCCGCGGCCGTCGCCGTCAGGACAGCCACCCTGGATCACGAAGCCGGGGACGACCCGATGGAAGGTGAGTCCGTCGTAGAAGCCCGTCCGGGCGAGGTGGACGAAGTTGTTGACCGTCACCGGGGCGAGCGCCGGGTCGAGCTCGAGAACGATGCTGCCCTTCGGGGTCGAGATGTCGACCCGGTAGCGGGCGTCGGTGTCGATGGTCATGTCAGGAGCAGATGCCATGCCCCATGCTCGCACGTCGGCCCCGTGGCGGTCACACCCGTGAGGCGTCGGGCCGGGTGGCCAGTGGCGGAACCGTCTGCTCACCCGCCCCGATGGTGGCGATCCCGCCCGGAATCAGGGGCGACAGACCCTTCCAGGCCAAGATGCTCACCAGGTCGACGAGGGAGTCGAAGTCGAGCGGCTCGCCGATCCTCTCGTGTTCGGTGATCGCGGTCTGGAGCATCCCCCCGATGGCCGCGGTGATGATCCGGGCCTCGGGAGTTCCACCCCACTTCCGGGTGAGGGTCTCCAACCGTTGGCGTCGGGCCTCGAGGACGGCCGGGTGTTGGCTCGTCGCGGCGGAGCTGATCAGCGCCCAGGGACCCGGGTTGTCCAGCGCGAACCGCAAGCACAGCCGCACCCACTCACGGGCCTGTTCGGCGGGACGGAGCCCCGGGTCGAAAGCCGGAGCGATCGCCTCGTCGAGCTCCTCGAAACACTTGAGGCAGACCGCGCCGACCAGGCCCCCACGGTCACCGAAGTAGTTGTAGACCAGGGCACGAGAAACCCCGGCCGCTGCGGCGATCTCCTCGAAGGTGACCTCGGTGGGCTCGCGACCGGCGAAGACGCCGATCGCAGCATCGATGATCTGGGCCCTCCGCTTCGCTGGTGCGAGCCGGGTTCGTGGACCCGGAGGTGGTGGTGCCATCCGCAGCTCCTTTTGGCCGGCGGTGGTCTTCGGGCGCCGGGTGTCTCAGGAGGTGGGTGCAGGTTCCTCGGCGTCGACGAGCGGGAAGTGGCAGGCCACCCAGTGGTCGTCACCGACCCGCCTCATGGTGGGCTCGGTCTGGGCACAGCGGTCGGTGGCCTTGGGACAACGCGTCCGGAACCGACAGCCACTCGGCGGCATGATGGGCGACGGAAGCTCACCCTTGATGATGTCCTTCGCCTCGGGGCGAACCGTGGGGTCGGGAACCGGGATCGAGGTGAGCAGCGCATCGGTGTAGGGGTGGGCGGGCTCGCGATAGATCGCGTCGGGCGGACCGACCTCGCACATCTTTCCGAGGTACATGACCGCGACCCGGTCGCTGATGTTCTTCACGACCGCCAGGTCGTGGGCGATGAACACGAGGGTGAGTTGGTACTCGGCCTTCATGTCCTCGAGCAGGTTGAGGATCTGGGCCTGCACCGACACGTCGAGCGCCGACACGGGCTCGTCGCAGATGATGACCTTGGGGTCGAGAACCAGCGACCGGGCGATCGAGATTCGCTGGCACTGGCCACCGGAGAACTCGTGGGCTCGCTTCGGCTTGGCAACGGTCGGATCGAGCCCGACCGAGGTCAGAACCTTGTCGACGACCGCCTCGCGCTCCTCGTCGGTGCCTCGCTTCCAGATGTTGAGAGGCTCAGACACCACTTCGCCGATCCGGCGTCGCGGGTTGAGCGAGGAGATCGGGTCCTGGAAGATCATCTGGATCTCAGGACGGAGCTTGCGCACCTGTTCCGCGCTGAGCGACGTGATCTCCTCGCCACGGAACCGGATCGAGCCGCTGGTGGGCGAGGGCAGCTGCATGAGAGCACGGCCGGTCGTCGATTTGCCGCAACCGGACTCGCCGACGAGACCCATGGTCTCGCCTTCGAGGATGTCGAAGCTGATGTCGCTGACCGCGTGGACCTTGATCCCCTTCTTCAGCGGGAACTCCACGGTGAGGTTCTCGACGCTGATGAGGGGGTTCTGCTCGGGGCGCAGATGCGCGGTGCCGCTACCGGCCATGGGTTGCCTCCGTGGGGTTCGCCTCGAGCGTCACGAGGGTCTGCGGGAGTTGCGCCTCGATGTTCCGCTCGAACGCGGCGCGATTCTCGGGGGTGCCCACCGGGAACCAGCAGGCGTACTGGTGACCCGGGGAGGCCGCATCGACGAGCGGCGGCTCTTCCTCGTGGCACTTGGGCTGTGCGTAGGGACACCGCGGGCTGAAGTTGCAGCCCTTCGGCGGATTGATGAGGTCCGGTGGACGGCCGCCGATGATCTTGAGTCGGGTGTGGCTCTCGTTCTCGAGGCGGGGGATCGACCGCAACAGTGCCTCGGTGTAGGGCATCTTCATCTGGGAGAACAGGACCGGGGTGGGCGCCTTCTCCACGACGTTGCCGCCGTACATCACGATGATCTCGTCGGTGCGACCGGCCACCACGCCCAGGTCGTGGGTGACCAGCACCATGCCCATGTCGCGCTCGCGCTGCTGGCGGTGCAACAGGTCGAGGATCTGGGCCTGGACGGTGACGTCGAGTGCGGTGGTGGGCTCGTCGGCCATGAGGAGCTTGGGGCCACAGGCGAGAGCGATGGCGATCGTCACCCGCTGGCGCATACCCCCCGAGAGCTGGTGGGGGTACTCGTCGACGCGCTTCTCGGGCTCGGGGATGTTCACCGAGCGGAGCAGCTCGACTGCTGTCTGGTGGGCTTCGTTCTTGTCGAGGTCGAGGTGGAAGCGCAGCGACTCGGTGATCTGGCGCCCGACCTTCACGACCGGGTTGAGCGAGGTCATCGGGTCCTGGAAGACCATGGCGATGTCGATGCCCCAGACCTGGCGCATCTCCTTGGGGCTGAGACCGGTGATGTCGCGGCCCTCGAAGTTGACCAGGCCCTCCCGGACGACGTTGTTCTTCGGCAACAGGTTCATCACCGAGCGCGACAACACGGTCTTGCCCGAGCCGGACTCACCCACGATGCCGAGGGTCTTGCCCCGGTCGAGGGTGAACGACACGCCGTTGACTGCTCGGACCCGGCCGAGGGGCGTGATGAAGTGGGTCTTCAGGTCACGCACCTCGAGAAGGTGCTGGCCATCGGCCTGAGACGGTGCCTCGAGCTTGGAGACCGACCGGCGACGGTTCATGGACAGAGCTCCTGGGTCTGACGTGGGCGGACGGCTCGACGACGGGGGGTCGACGCAGGCGTCGGACGCGATGCGTCGACGTCGATCGTGCGGTACACCTCAACCTGCACCCGGTTCCCCCTTCGCTGCCCGTTCACCGGGCGTCACCTGAGCCTTGCGAACTGCGACTGGCAGCGGTCGCAGCGTCCCGCGAGGCGACTCACGGGAGGCAGGCGTGACCGTATTCAGTCGGTTGTCGTCGTGTCAATTACCCACCCGCCCGAGGCGCTCCACCCCGGCACCCGTCGTGCCACGATGGCATGCCTCGGGGCATCTCAGCCGACGCCGAGGTTGTCGTAGGTCCGGCGATGCGCGAGCACGGTGTTGACGTAGCTCTGCGACCGGTTGTAGCTCAACAGGGCGGAGTTGAGGGGCCCCGGCTGGTCGAGACGTTGGTGGTTTCGGCAGAGGTATGCCCCCGCGGCCGCGGCGGCGTCGTAGAGGTTGTGTGGATCCATGCGTCCGTCGCCGTTGCCATCGCGACGGACCATCCGCCAGGTGGAGGGGATGAACTGCATCGGTCCGACCGCACGGTCATAGATCGGGTCGCCGTCGAGGGCGCCACCGTCGGTGTCGGGGATGAGCATGACCCCCTCGGAGCCGTCGAGAGCAATTCCGATGATCCGTCGGGTGGTCGTTCCATCGGGGCGCAGTGACGACCCTCCGTAGGTGCCGTGGCGGCTCTCGACCCGTCCGATGCCGGCCAGGACCGACCAGGAGAGGTTGCAGGCGGCTTGCTCGGCGTTGATGACGTCAGCCGCCGAGCGGTAGGCGTCGAGGGCGACGACGGGGAAGTCGGCCCCGGCGACCGGAGCGGTCATGAACGCATCGGCGAAGCGTTGTTGTGCCCGGGGCAGTTCGGGCTCGGCGATCGCCAATTCGGCGATGGCCTCGTCGCGGATGCGGGTGGTGGTGTCGATGGTGAGGACGACCGCTTCGATCTCCTCCTGGGTGGTGGTGATTCGCGCGGCGAAGGCCACGACCTCGCCGTCGGCGATCTCGAGCCGCTCACGGATGGTGGTGTCGACCGCCTCCATCATCACCTGCTGGCGCCCGGTGGCCATCGCCTCGGCCGAGTCGAGGGTCAGACCCGGGGCGGGATCGCCGGCTCCGACGTAGGCCGCGACCGCGAGCTGGGCCTGTTCCCGCCGGAGCTGGGCGGCCTGCTGTCCGGCGGTGTGGCGACGATCGCGCAGAGAGGTGCGTTCCTCGCGTAGCTCCTCGCGCTCGACGGCGAGGCGCTCCAAATCGCTGGCCGCCTGATCGCGCCGAGCCCGGTTGGTGAGGATCGTCTGTTCGAGGGCGACGATCTCCGCTTCGGCCCGGTCGACCGCTGCGCTGCTCACCCGAACGTTGCGGACGGTCGCAGGAAGCAGCTCGCGAGCCTCGGCGAGAGCGTCGCCGGCCACCCGTTCGGTGGGCTCCTCGGCGGGCTCGCCGTCGGGGCCCTCCTCGGCCGACGCCATCGTGGGCGCGACCAACAGGACCGACAGGCAGGCCGCGGCCAGCATCCGGGTGCGTCGGCGCTGAGGTCGACGTCCCGCCGAGAGGGGGGCGCTCGTGTCCATGTGAGGGCTGATCCATGATGGCAGGCGAGGTCCCTCTGGCGGTAGATGACCGGCCGCTAGGGTGCAGACCGAGACGCGACCGAGGAGCCGACGATGACCGACGACACGAACGGGACAACCGACCCGGACGCCCCACGGGTCACCGTGAGCGTCGAGGGCGGTATCGCCGACGTTCGCCTGAACCGACCCGACAAGCTCAACGCCGTCGACGGAGCCATGTTCTCGGCCTTGGTCGAGGCCGGCGCTGCGCTGCGCGACGACCCCTCGGTCCGGGTGATCGTGCTCTCGGGCGAAGGGCGCGGCTTCTGCGCCGGGCTCGACCTCGGCAGCTTCCAGGCGATGGCCGACCCGGAGCGTCCCAGCCGGACCCGAGTCGACGCCGACTCGGTGCTCGACCGCGGCGACCGCATCACCAGCTTCGGACAGCAGGCCGTCTACACCTGGACCGAACAGCCGGTGCCGGTCATCGCCGCGATCCACGGCCCCGCTCTCGGCGCCGGGTTCCAGTTGGCCCTCGGTGCCGACATCCGATTCATCGCCCCCGACGCGAAGATGAGCGTGCTGGAGATCC
Source organism: Acidimicrobiales bacterium (assembly GCA_007121465.1). Lineage (GTDB taxonomy): Bacteria > Actinomycetota > Acidimicrobiia > Acidimicrobiales > SKKL01 > SKKL01. The sequence continues at coordinate 38,325 of SKKL01000056.1, forward strand.
GCTGGGGTCTGGTCCCGGACATGACCGGCACCCAGATGCTGCCCCGACTCGTCGGTCTCGACGTCGCGAAGGAGCTGACCTTCACCGGTCGCATGGTGTCGGGCACCGAGTGCGTCGAACTCGGGCTCGCCACCCACCTGGCCGACGATCCGAGAGCTGCGGCGATGGTTCTGGCCGAGGAGATCGCCGGCAAGAGCCCACATGCGATCCGCGGCGCCAAGCGACTGCTGTCGATGGCTGGCCAGGTACCGTTGGCCGAGGGCTTCGCCGCCGAAGCTGAGGCGATGGCCGCCCTCATCGGAAGCCCCAACCAGGTCGAGTCGGTCAAGGCCTGGTTCGAGAAGCGGGACCCCGCCTACCAGGATCCGTGAACGCCACCGATCCGCTCGACTCTCTGCGGGGGGTGGTCGGTGCCTCCCATGTGCTCACCGGCGAGCTCACGGCGGGGTACGTGGTCGACTGGACACGACGGTGGCGAGGACAGTGTGCCGCAGTGGTCCGCCCGGCCGACACCGCGGAGGTGGCGGCGGTGGTCCGCATCTGCGCCGGTGCGAACGTCGCGGTCGTGACCCAGGGGGGAAACACCGGACTGGTGGGGGGAGCGGTTCCCGAGGCCGGAGCGATCGTTCTGTCCACGGCGCGGCTCGACGATGTCGGGAGCGTCGACGACCTCTCCGGTCAGCTCACCGCCGGAGCGGGCGCCACGCTCGCCGCCGTGCAACGGTCCGCTCGTGACGCCGGCTGGCGCTATCCGGTCGACCTCGCGGCCCGCGACACCGCGACGGTGGGGGGCACGATCGCCACGAATGCCGGGGGTCACCACGTCGTGAGGCACGGAATGACCCGCCGCCACGTCGTCGGAGTCGAAGCGGTGTTGGCCGATGGTTCGGTGATCTCGCACTTGGGTGGGCTCGTCAAGGACAACACCGGATACGACCTGGCGGGCCTGCTGTGCGGGAGTGAGGGAACTCTGGGGGTGGTCACCCGCGCCCGACTGTCGCTGGTGGCCGCGATCGACGATGTCGCCGTCGCCCTGGTCGCGTTCGACAGCATCGAGACCGCCGTGGGTGCGGTCGGCCGTCTCCGCCGACACCTGCCCGAGGTCGAAGCGCTCGAGCTCGTCTTCGAGGACGGACTGGTCGCGGTCGGAGAGGTCCTCGGAGCCACACCTCCGGTCCTCGGTCCGGCGGTCGTCCTCGTCGAGGCGGTGGGGGGACCTGATCCCGCCACCGCCCTCGGTGATGCCGTGGCCGAACTCGACGGCGTCATCGACGCGGCGGTGGCCGACGACCGGGTTCGGCGCGAGGAGCTGTGGCGATGGCGGGACCATCACACCGAGACCATCGCCCGGTTGGGGGCATCACCCCCGCACAAGCTCGATGTCACGGTGAACATCCGATCGCTACCGGAGTTCGTCCATCGGGTGCGGGAGGTGGTGGCCCGGGATGCGCCCGAGGCCCGTCTGTGGCTGTTCGGGCATGTCGGCGACGGCAACCTCCACGTGAACGTGACCGGACTCCCTCCCGACGATCACACCGTCGACCTCGCCGTCGCCGAGCTGGTGGCGTCGCTCGAGGGGAGCATCAGCGCTGAGCACGGCATCGGTCGGGCCAAACGGCACCTGCTCGGGCTCACCCGGTCCGAGGCCGAGATCCGGGCCATGCGTTCGGTCAAGGAGGCCCTCGATCCCCAAGGGATCCTCAACCCTGGCGTGCTCATCCCCTGAGGCCCTGGTTCCCGCGAGCGACCCGGCCCGTGGCTCGTATCTCAGCCCGATGCGCCGACCCACGCACCCCGACGTTCGAGCACCTCGCGCAGGACAGCGGGGCGGTCGGTCATGATCCCGTCGACCCCGAGGTCGAGGAGGCGGTCCATCTCGGCGGGATCGTCGATGGTCCACACGTGGACCTGCATGCCGAGTCGGTGGGCCGTGCGAACGAACCGTTCGTCGGTCACGGTCACTCCCTTGGCCCGCACCGGGACCTGGGCGCAGGGCGCCGGGGTCGCGAACGGCGCGCCGTAGGACGTCGCTTTCATGCGGGCGATGCCGCGCGGACCCAGTGACGTGCACAGGCGGGGGCCGAGCGCTGCTCGTACTCGATCGAGTCGACGGTCCGAGAACGCCCCGATGCACACTCGATCGACCGAGGCGGTGCGGCGCAGGGACTCGATGAGCGGTTCGGTGGCGGTGTCGTGCTTCGGGTCGATGTTGACCCGGAGATCGGGCCAGGTGCCGAGGATGTCCTCGAGCAGTGGGATCGGCTCGCGCCCATCGACACGGGCCAGCTGGACCTCGCTCCAGGGGAGCTCACGGATCAGACCGTGACGGTCGGTCACCCGGTCGAGCGATTCGTCGTGGAACGCCACGAGCACGCCGTCGGCGGTGACGTGCACGTCGGTCTCGACGTAGCGGTAGTCGAGGCCGACGGCGTGCTCGAACGCGGGCATCGTGTTCTCCGGCCAGTCCCCGGCCCCACCCCGATGGGCGAAGGCGAGGGGACCGGGGTGGTCGAGAAACTCGAAGTCAGCGGCGCGGGTCACGGCGGGTCGAAGCTCAGACGAGCTTCGAGTCCCGTCCTTCCCAGTACTCGTCGCGCAACAGGCGCTTGTAGAGCTTGCCGGTGGGGTGCCGGGGGAGCTCGTCACGGAAGTCGACCGAGCGGGGACACTTCACGTCGGCGAGACGCTCCCGGCAGTAGGCGATCAGCTCCCGACCGAGCTCCTCGGAGGGCTCGTGGCCGTCGGCGGCCTGCACCACGGCCTTGACCTCCTCGCCGAAGTCCTCGTTCGGAACGCCGATCACGGCGACGTCGAGAACCGCGGGATGCATGGTGAGGACGTTCTCGGCCTCCTGGGGGTACACGTTCACACCACCGGTGATGATCATGTAGGCCTTGCGGTCGGTGAGGTACAAGAAGCCGTCCTCGTCGACCTTGCCGATGTCGCCGAGGGTGGTCCAGCCGCGGCCCTTGGGGTCACGCGAGTCCTTCGTCTTGTCCGGATCGTTGTGGTACTCGAACGACCCCTCGGCGCCGAAGTAGACCGTGCCGGCCTCCCCGGGCGGAAGCTCGTTGCCGTCCTCGTCGAGGATGTGGACCTCGCCGGTCAGCGGCCGGCCGACGGTGCCCTTGTGCTCGAGCCAGTCGTGGGAGTTGGTGTAGACGAAGCCGTTGCCCTCGGTGCCGGCGTAGTACTCGTGGAGCACGGGACCCCACCACTCGATCATCTGCTCCTTGACCGGGACCGGGCACGGAGCGGCAGCGTGGATCGCCACCTTCAGGCTCGACACGTCGTACTTGTTCCGCACCTCCTCGGGCAGCTTCAGCATGCGCACGAACATCGTCGGCACCCACTGGCTGGTGGTGGCCTTGTACTTCTCGATGAAGCGCAGCGCGTCCTCGGGGTCGAAGTGCTCCATGACCACGACGGTGCCTCCCACGCGGTGCATGCCCATGGTGAAGCGGAGAGGAGCAGCGTGGTACAGCGGGGCGGGGGAGAGGTAGACCGCGTTCTCGTCGAACCCGAACAGCAGCTGGCCGGCGCCGGTCAGGGCGCTGGGGGTGCCGAGCTCGGTGTCGGCCATGGGGATCTTCACGCCCTTGGGGCGGCCGGTGGTGCCCGAGGAGTAGAGCATGTCGAGACCCTCGCGGCGCGGGGCGGGCAACGGCTCGGCCGGCTGGGCGGCGACGGCGTCCTCGAGGCGGTCGTAGCCCTCGAGATCGGTGTCGAGGATGAAGCGATGGGTGACACCGGGGGTCTGGTCGATCAGCTCGGCGGCGGCGTCGCTCTTGTACGCGCTGGTGATGAAGAGCTTCGCTCCGCAGTCGTTGATGATGTACTGCATCTCGTCGACGGTGAGACGAGAGCTCATGGCCGTCCAGTACACACCGGCGTAGGCCGCTCCCCAGGCGATCTTGAAGTAGTCGGGGTGGTTCTCGAGGCAGAAGGCGATGTGCTCACCTTCGGCGACCCCGCACGAGCGGATCAGCTGGGAGATCTGGTTGGCCGCGTCGTCCAACTCGCGGTAGGACACCGCCTGGTCGGTCGACGCCATGATGTAGGCCGGGTGGTCGGGACGTGACTGGGCGAAAGCGCCTGGGAAGTTCGCGGACATGTCGAGACCGTACCGCGTAGAGGCTCCCTGGCGCGCCGTCGCGGTGGCGGCTGGGCAGCTCCCGCGACCTCGGGTGTACGGTGAGGCCCATCGACTTGACCGGTCGGTCCATTGAGTGGCGGACCGGTCCACTCCAGGGGGAGATCCACCACCGATGACGCTGACGGACCCGACCGCGACCACCGCCGACGAATCCCGGGTCGACGACCTCGTCGACGCGCTCCTCGCCGAGCACGACACCTCCGACGCCACCGCCTTCCTCGGAGCCCAGTTCGACCTCGGTCTGGCCTGGGTCTACTTCCCGGAGGGTCACGGCGGGTTGGGGCTGTCGCCGAAGATGCAGAACCGCATCAACGCTCGGCTCGAGGCAGCCGGTGCTCCCAGCCCCTATGGCCGCAACCCCATCGGGTACGGAATGGGTGCACCCACGATCCTCGCCCACGGTTCGGAGGACCAGAAGTCCCGTTACCTCCGGCCGCTCTTCACCGGCGAAGAGGTGTGGTGCCAGCTGTTCAGCGAGCCGGGAGCGGGATCCGATGTCGCCGGCCTGTCGAGCCGAGCGGTCCTCGACGGCGACGAGTGGATCGTCAACGGTCAGAAGGTCTGGACCACCCTCGCCCACCTCTCCAGGTGGGGCATGCTCGTCGCCCGCAGCGACCCCGACCAGCCCAAGCACAAGGGCCTCACCTACTTCGTCGTCGACATGGAGGCGCCCGGAGTCGAGGTGCGCCCACTCCGCCAGATGACCGGCGACGCCGAGTTCAACGAGGTCTACTTCACCGACGTACGCATCCCCGACTCCGAGCGGCTCGGCGATGTCGGCGAGGGGTGGGGGGTCTCGCTCACGACCCTGATGAACGAGCGGGTGTCGATCGGCGGAACCGTCACCCCCCGTGGCTCGGGCCACATCGCCACCGCGGTCAAGGCATACGCCGACCACTCGGATCGTTTCGATCCGGCCCACCGGGGCGCCATGAAGGACCGACTCATGCAGCTGTGGGTGCGGGCCGAGGTTCACCGCCTCACCAACATGCGGGCCTCGGACAACCGCAAGGTCGGGACCCCCGGGCCCGAAGGCTCGGTCGGAAAGCTGGCGTCGGCCGATCTGAACAAGGAGGTCACCTCGTTCAGCATGGACCTGCTCGGACCCGACGCCTTCCTGTACGACGACTACACGATGAAGCGCCCCGAGACCGCCGCCGACGGTCGCACTCCGCAGCGGGCGTTCCTGCGCATGCGGGCCAACTCGATCGAGGGTGGCACGACCGAGGTGATGAAGAACATCCTCGGAGAGCGCGTCCTGGGACTTCCGGGCGACATCCGGGTCGACAAGGACCGACCGTGGCTCGAGGTGCCCCGCAACTAGCCCCGACGCTCCCTGCGCAAGTGCGGGACGTGCGGGATCTCGTTGACGCTCACCAGCGACCGGTGGCCCCGCGATGAGGCCATCACCCGGCTGATGCTCGTATAGGTCGGCTCGAAGAACAGCGGTCGATCGATCCCGAGGATGGTCGACAGGTACGCGTTGACGACCCCGCCGTGACAGACCACCGCCACCCGTTCACCGGGATGAGCCTCGACGATCCGCTCCACGGCCGCGGCGGCCAGGTCTCGGAACGCGTACTGCTCCGGTGCGCCCAGCCGTTCGATCAGCTCCTGCCATCGGGGATCGTCGGTGCCCTTCAGCTCCTCCATGGGGATGTAGTGCGACTCGTCGGCGTCGAACTCCTTCAGATCGTCGTCGATCGAGGCGGTGAGACCGGTCGCCTCCTCGATCGGTGCCGCCGTCTGTCGAGCACGACGCATCGGACTCGACCAGATCGCGTCCAGTCCCTCGTCGAGTAGCCAGGTGGCGAGAGCGGCCGCCTGCTCGTGGCCGTCGTCGCTCAGGTCGGGATCGGCGGGGCCGTCGCCCTCGTCGATGCGAACGGGTAGGGCGTGGCGGATCAGGAGGAGCTCCATCGCCGGGAGCATAGGCACCGCCCGACGACCGGGGGGAGGTCACTCGTGCTCGCGACGCGGAGAGGCGAGGAGTGCCGGGCCGCCCGGGTAACGTTGGCCCATGCCCCGAAGAACAAAGATCATCGCCACCATCGGTCCTGCGTCGGACGAACCCAAGACCCTCGAGGCGATGATCGAGGCAGGGATGGACGTGGCCCGCATCGGTCTGGCCCACGGCACTCTCGACGAGCAGATGGCGCGATACCACCGGGTCCGAGCTGCCTCTGCCGCGGTCGGTCGCCCCGTCGGAATCCTCGTCGACCTGCCGGGCCCCAAGGTTCGAGCCGCGAGCTTCGGCGAAGACGAGGGCATCATGCTGCTCGAGGGTCTCCCGGTCCGGCTGACCCCCGGCAACAACCGCAGCACGATCGAGACCATCGAGGTCGACTATCCGCAGCTGCTCGAGGACATCCACCCGGGCGACCGACTGATGTTCGGCGACGGGGCGGTCATCGTCGACATCCACGGCCACAAGGGCGACTACCTCGAGGGCACGGTTGCCCACGGCGGCTGGGTGCAGGGTCGGCCCGGCGTGCACATCCCGAGCGATCGGCTCCGTGTCACCTCACCCACCGACCAGGACCTCAAGTTCCTCGATGCCTTCGTCGAGGAGGGCGTCGACATCGTGGCGCTGTCCTTCGTGCGCTCGGCCCACGACATTCGCCGGATCGGCACCGAACCCCACCCACGCGGGCCGCTCGTCGTGGCCAAGATCGAGACCAAGGCGGCGGTCGAGAACCTCGACGGGATCATCGAAGCGTCCGGGGCGATCATGGTCGCCCGCGGCGATCTCGGCGAGGAGTTCAGCATCGAAGACCTGCCGCACCTGCAGAAGGACATCATCGCCCGGTGCATCGCGATGGGACGTCCCGCCATCACCGCCACCCAGATGCTCGAGTCGATGATCCATGCGCCGTCGCCCACCCGGGCCGAGGCGACCGACGTGGCGAACGCAGTGTTCGACGGCACCAGCGCAGTGATGCTCTCCGCCGAGACCGCCATCGGCCACGACCCGGCACGAGTGGTCGCCACCATGGCACGGATCGCTCAGCGAGCCGACCAGCGCTTCGACTACAAGCACTGGGCGACCGAGCTCACGCTCCGGAAGCTCAGCGAGGTGTCCGGACTCGACACGCAGGTGACCGACGCGATGACGATGGCGGCCTGGCGCGCCGCGGCCGACATGGGAGCCAGCGCCATCATCTGCATCACCCGGTCGGGTTTCACCGCCCGCGCCATCTCGCGCTTCCGGCCCGAGGCACGGATCCTCGCCTACTCGCCCGACCCGCGAACGATCGAACAGCTGACCATGAGTTGGGGTGTGACCCCCTTGCCGTCCGCTGCCCACGGGACCTTCACCGACATGGTCGACTGGGCCGTCGCCGACGCGAGCGAACGAGGGCTCGTCCGCAGCGGCGAGGTCGTGGTCGTGCTGGCCGGATCCCGCGAGTCCTCTCCGGCCACCGACACGGTGCGTCTCGTACGGGTGCCCTGAGCGGGGCGGGTCTCGATAGCCTGCCGACCATGTCTGACCATCAGTCCGTTCAGTTCAGCCCCAGCGGTCCTCCCGAGACGGTCATCGATGCCGAACCGGCCGAAGCCCGAGCGGCTCTGGCCGAGGCCCTCGCCGAGGACGAGAGCAACCGACGCGACGCCGTCGCCGGGGTGGTCGCTCGGTGGCCGCGCTCCCTCGACGCCTGGGCCCGACTCGGCGATCTCGGTCGGGACACCATCGAGAGCTACGCGGCCTACCGGGTGGGTTATCACCGGGGACTCGACCGACTCCGAGCCAGCGGATGGCGAGGGTCCGGCGCCGTCAGGTGGGAGCACCCGACCAACCGGGGATTCCTCGCGGCACTGGCCGGTCTGGCCTCCACCGCGGCGGCGATCGGTGAGACCGACGAAGCAGAGCGCTGTGAGCTGTTCCTCCGCCAGCTCGACCCCCAGTGGCCGCCGACGGACCTCGCCGATCGGTGACGGTGTCGAGGCGGGTGGCCGGAGCGGTCCTCGTCGGGGGAGCGAGCTCCCGATTCGGTCGCGACAAGGCGTGGGCCACCGTCGACGGCTCCGCCCTCGCCGTCCGCGTCGCCGACGCCCTCGATGAAGCACGTGCCTCACCGGTCTTCGTCGTCGGAGGAACCGAACACGATGCCCAGCGCCACGAGCTCGCCTGGGTCGCAGACCGTTGGCCCGGATCCGGGCCTCTCGGCGGCATCGTCACCGCCCTCGCCCACACTCGACAGGTGGCACCCGACACCGAGATGACGGCGGTCCTCGGATGCGACCTCGCCCGGCCCGACCCCGGTGCGATCAGTCGCCTGATCGAGGCGTTGGACGCCCGGCGCTCTGCCGATCTCGCCGTGGCGCGCCATGACGATCGCCGCCAGTGGCACCTGGCCGTGTGGAGGCGATCGGCGCTCGAGACGCTGTCATCGCTGTTCGACCGCGGCGAGAGGGCGGTGTGGCGGGCGGGGGAAGCACTGGAGGTCGTCGATGTCGACGGTCTCTCGGCCGACAGCTGTGCGGACATCGACACGCCCGCCGACCTACCCGGCGCCGGCGACCCGACCCCGGTCCGCTCGCCCCGGGACTAGCGTGGGAACGACACCAGAGGAGCGACACCGTGGACACGACAGAGATCGACGTGGATGAGTTGGCCGCCCGCCTGGAAGCGGGCGCGGTCCTCATCGACGTACGCCGACCCGACGAGCACGAGGCGGCTCACATCCTGGAGGCGACGCTGATCCCTCTCGACGAGGTACCCGACCGGGCCGACGAGATCCCCTCCGACCGCGAGGTCCTCGTCATCTGTCGAAGCGGGGGACGCAGTGCCAGCGCCTGTGAGTTCCTCAACGGACAGGGTCACCGAGCGGTGAACGTCGCCGGGGGAATGCTGGCGTGGATCGACGCCGGCCAGCCATGGTCGGGCACCGCCTCGGGCGCAGGGGAGTGACACCGGTTCCCATCGCCGACCAAGACGAGTTCGAGTCGCTCGTCGACACCCTGGCCTCTCAGCCGGTCATCGGCCTCGACACCGAGTTCCATCGCGAGCGCACCTACTTCCCGAAGATCGCGATGCTGCAGGTCTCCTGGCGCGGCGGGCTCGCCCTCGTCGATCCACTGGAGGTCGACCTGACACCCCTCTCCCGGGTGCTCGACAGCGACACGGTCGTCGTGATCCACGCCGCCTCCCAGGATCTCGAGGTCTTGCTGCGCTCCTGTGGCACCGCGCCACGGCGACTGTTCGACACCCAGGTGGCAGCAGGATTCCTGGGAATGTCCACACCGTCGCTCAGCGCACTGGTGGAACGCGAGATCGGCCATCCCCTCCCGAAGGGCGACCGCTTGACCGACTGGCTCCGTCGCCCCCTCACCGACGCTCAACTCGTCTACGCCGCCGCCGACGTCGAGCACCTGGTGGAGATCTGGGAACGACAGTGCGCGGCCCTCGCGGAACGGGGACGCCTGGCCTGGGCCGAGGACGAGTTCGCCGAGCTCCGTGACCGTGCCCGGATCAGCCGGCCCCCGGACGATGCCTGGAACCGGATCAAAGAAGCGCGCCAGCTCCGTGGCGCGGCCCGTGGAGTGGTGCGCGAGGTCGCCGCCTGGCGCGAGCGACGGGCCATCGAGGTGGACCAGCCGGCGCGCTTCGTCCTGGCCGACCTGGCCGTCGTCGCGATCGCCCAGGCCGCTCCCCGGTCGGTCGACAAGCTGCGCGGCATCCGAGGTCTCGACGACCGGTACGCCAAGGGCGACAGCGGCCAGCAGATCATCGACGCGGTGAAACGAGGGCTCGAGGCTCGAACCGAGGCACGCCCCCGCAGCAACGGGGGAGAGCTCGGCCGGGAGCTGCGACCCGCGGTCAGTCTGGTGTCGTCCTGGGTCAGTCAGCTCGCTCGCGACGAGGAGCTCGACACCGCCCTGCTCGCCACGCGCTCCGACATCGAGTCACTCCTTCGGGGCGACCCCGACTCCCGCCTCGCGACGGGCTGGCGCGCCGACCTCGTCGGCGAGCCGATCCGTGCGTTGGTCGGTGGGCGTGCCGCCCTCGCCTTCAACGGCGACGGCGGCCTGGTCCTCGAGGATCGGTCGGGTCAGCCCTTCGGCTCCTGACCGGCCTCACCAGGACAACACGGCCTCACCAGGACAACACGGCGGCGAGCGCCACCACGCCGAGCACCCCCACCGCGACCAGGGCAAAGCGCGGGTCGCCCCGCCGCCACCATCGCAGCGCCAACCACCCGGTCCGCACCACCGGTGCGGCGATGACCAGTCCGACGAAGCCCCACGCCAGAGCCCGGCCCGTCTCTCCTGGCAGGAGGAGACCGCCGAGGGCGAGAGTCGCGGCGAGAGCGAGCGAGACCCTCAGGGCGAGGATCATCCGGCGTTGGCGCCCGACGAGGGGGTGCGGTCCCTGTTCGCTCATCGGGTCACCACGAGCACCACGGCGACACCGAGGAGGAGGACCCCGAGCAATCGTCGTAGTCCCGTCGGGTCGAGCCGCTGCTGGATACGTGCACCGAGGACGCCCCCGACCAGCCCACCGAGACCGGCGGCGACGGCGCTCTCGGGATCGATGCGGCCCTGGCCGGCATAGACGATCAGGGCGATCGAGGTCGTGAGCGCCACCGAGAAGGTGGCGGTCGCGGCCGCCACCTTGATCGGGATCCACATCACCTCGCGCATCACGGGGGTCTTCACGAAACCCCCACCGACACCGGCCAGACCCGTGATCGCCCCGGCGACCACCATTCCGGCAAGCCCCCCGGGAAGCCGCCGAGCACGGTAGGGCACCGGCCCACCCGGACCGGCGTAGGTGCCTCCCAGGGTTCCGGGCCACTCGGCCGGAGGTTCGGCGACGAACTCGGGCTGAGGCTGGTTGCGGGGGATGGGTCGGGTGAAGCCGGCAACCCCGGCGGCGAGGACGATCGCGGCGAGGACATAGCGGAGCGTGTCGCCCGGGGCGTTGACCGACCAGGCAGCGGCAGCCAGTGCGGCGAGCGACGCAGGGATCTCGATGGTGAGGCCGAGCCGATGGTGAACCACCCCCGCAGCGAGCTGGCCCGGCGCCGCGGCGAGCGCTCCGGCACCCACTGTCACCAGCCCGACCGGTGCGGCGACGAGGGGGTCGGTGCCCGTCGCGACGAGCAACGGCACGAGCAGTACCGCTCCGCCGAACCCTCCGACGGTCCCGAGAGTCGCGGCGACCGCGGCGACGGCGAGGAGGATCGGGGGGTCGAGGCTCACGAGCCCGAGACTCTACCGGCCAGGAGCGAGCCGCGAGCCGCCGGCCGAATCGGGCCCGCCGAACAGCAGCGCGAGATGACAGGAAAGGGACGAGAATCCGCTCCCTCCGGCGACACGGGTCGAGAGGGTGCAACGCGCCGGGGTCGAGACGGGGTATGGTGCTGGACAGCATCGACGTTCGCACGACAGGAGCTGGCCCGTGAAGAAGGGTCGCCACCGGCGGTTCGAGGAAGCGCGAGCACTGAAGCGCTCCTCGGACCTCGACATCGAGGACCTTTTCGAGTCGCTTCAATCCGAACGCGTCCACTCCGACGACGACCCGCCGGAGAAGGCCGACGATGGCGA